>DASWHO010000264.1:0-9811 GCA_036398155.1 Acidobacteriota bacterium | reverse complement strand
TCGGGCCCGGGCGGTGCGTCTCGGTTTTTTGCTTTTCTTCTTTTTCCTTCTGACCGGCATGCGCGAGGCTTAAACCAGCCGATGAATGATGCTTGAAGCTAGCAAACCGGGGGCCGAAAAGCCATCGCGCGGCCGGAGTGGCACGACTGTCGTGATTCCGGCGCAAGCCGGAATCCAGTTCGGGCAGACTCACTGTCGGTGCGCGGCTCGTCCATGGGCGGCCTTCGGCCACCCATGCCACCCGATTCGCGACCCATCGGGGCTGATATCAAGGGCGAAGCCCTTGGCTGGTTAAGTCAGTCGCCGGCCTCCACCACCGCGAATGCGCCGGCGAGGAACTCGGGCACGATCGCGCGCAGCTGCGCGAGGTCGACCGCGAGCACCCGGCGCTCGAACTCCTCCGCAGAGAGCAGGCGGCCTTGCTCGAGCCATTCGCGGGCATGGAGCGCGGAAAGCTCGGCCGGGCTCTGGTAGGCGGTCCGGCGCCGGCCGATCAGGTGATGCTGCGCCTCCACCAGCTCGGCCGCGGTCGGAGGCTCGCTGCGCAGCGCGGCGAGCAGCTCCGTGAAGCGGCGGTGCGTGGGCTCGAGCTTGTCCGGGTCGACACCCATGCGGATCGAGATCCAGGCGCTGGGCCCATCGGAGTGGTAGGCGCTGTTGATGAAATAGATCAGACCGGAGCGCGAGATCAGCTCTTGGCCCAGCCGACCTTCATAGCCGTGGGTCAGGATGTAGAGCAGCAGCCGGTAGGCCCAGGCGCGCGGTTCGGCCGGCGCCGGCGCCACCGTGGCGAAGCCGAGCTGGGATTGCACCGCCGCGGTAGCGCGCCGATCCACGATCGTCTCCGGCGTTTCGACCCGGAGCCGGTGCGCCGCCAGCGGCGCGGCGGCCGGCAGAGCGCCGAAACTGCGCTCGATCTGCTCGAAACAGGATGCCGGGTCGATGTCGCCGACCAGCACGATCAGGGCCGGAACCGATGCCGGCGGACTCGGGACCGCTCCGAGCTGGTGCGCGAGGGTGTGCCAGAGCAGCTCGCCGGGCTCGGCGGGGCTTGGAGCCGGTGCCGAATGCGGCTCGATCTGATCCAGCACCAGACGGGCCCGGCCGATCGCGGACTGCCACTGCGGCGCGAGAAAGTGGGCGTTGATTGAAGTGTGACGCCAAACTGGAGCATCGCTCTCTTGGTCGGCGCCGGCCCGGATCTGGTTCGAAGGCACCATCAGGCGCAGGAAGGCCGTCGGCGCGCGCGCGATTCTCTGCAGGATTACCGGCGTTCCATTGCCGAGCCGGCGCACCGTGGCGCGCCCGGCAGCGCCGGCCGGCGCTGCGGACCTGGGCGGCTTGGAAACGATCGGCTGGGCCGGAGTTTCATCCCGCTCCTCCACCGCGGCCGGCGCTGCCGGCCCCGAGGTTGGCTCGGCAGATTCCAACTCCATGTCTTCCGGGGCCAGCCAGCCGATGGTTCGTTGCCGCGGTTGCAAGTACTTTCCGGCCACCCGTCGCAGCGCGGCCGAATCGACCGCCCGCACCCGCTCGGGAAGCTGCCACAGAACCGGCAGCGCTCCGATGCCTTCGAAGTAAGCCAGCTGGTGGGCCGCGTCCTCAGTGGTCTCGAGATCGAAAACCAGCTCGGCCAGCAGCTGGCTCCGACCCGACTCGAGCCGTTCCGGGCCGAGCTCGCGGTCGCGCAGCGCGGTGAGGCGCTGCTCGATCTCGCGCTCGATGCGGGCCGGCGCGTGCTCCGGATCCGAGCGCCCCTGGATCATCAACAAGTAGGGGTCGGCGCTGGGAATGAACAGGGTGCGCAGCCCGGGCCCGACCCCATCCAGCACGGTGCCGGCGAGCACCGCCTTGCCGCTCTCGTTTTGGTGGAAATTGACCCCGTCGCTGCCGCCCAAGACGGCTTGCAGGAGCAGAAACGGCGCGAAATCGGGATCGGCGGCCGCCGGCGCGCGGTAGGCGATGTTGAAGTAGGGCCTGGTGACCTTGCCGTGCAGCCTAATGCGGCGCTCTCCGTCTTGGGGCGGCTCCACGGTACGCGGCGCGCTCGGCGCGGGCCGTGCCGGGAGCGCGCCGAAGTGTGCTCGCGCGCGCGCCAGCGCGGCCGCCGGATCGACGGCTCCGACGATGGCGAGAACCGCGTTGGCCGGGGTGTAGAAGCGGCGGTAGAAATCCGCGATCTCGGCCGCGCCGATGGCTTCGACGTCGCTGGTCCAGCCGATGGTGTTGTTGCGATACGGATGCTGCAGAAAGGCGACCGCGGCCACCGCGTCATAGAGCCGGCTGGCCGGATCGTTCTCGTAGCCATGGAGCTCGGTGAGCACCGCGCCGCGCTCGGCCTCGACCTCCTCGGCGCGCAGCAGCGCCCGCCCCATCCGATCGGCCTGGATCTGCAGCGCCAGGTCGAGCTCTGCGACCGGGACGGTCTCGAAATAAGTGGTCTGATCGATCCAGGTGTAGCCGTGCCACTCGCCGCCGACCGCATAGATGCGGCTGACCACGTCGGTGCCCGGAAAGTGCTCGGTGGCGCGAAACGCCATGTGCTCGACGAAATGAGCCAGGCCGGTGGCGCCGGGGCACTCGTTTCGGGCGCCGGCTTGGTACAGCACTTGGGTGCTGACCAGCGGCTGGGTGCGGTCCTCGAGCACCAGCACGGTGAGCCCGTTTTCGAGCCGGCTGCGAACCGCCCGGCTCAGGTCCAGCGCGCCGAGCCCGCTCGCGCCGACCAGCAGAACGCCGGCGGCGATCAGCGCGCCGGGCGCGGCGGCGGTGGGCGGATCCAAGCAGCGCATGAAGGTTTGGGTGGTCGCCCCAGCAGGGCTTCGTCCGGCGGTCCATCCGCCCCGGACTAAGTGTGCGGGCTGCTGATGCGGCTGACAAGCGCGCGCAGCGTGGCGCGGCGCTCTTCGGAAGTGAGCGCCACCGGGACGAAGACCAGCAGCCCGGCCGCGCCGGCGATCGCGACGGTCAGGATCGGCCAACCGACGCCGGCCAAAGCCGATCGGGCTGCGACCGCGGCCGCCGCTGCGGCCAGCGCTCCGAGCAGCGCGCGCCCGGCGCTGCGCAGCAGGCCGGCGTCGAGCCGCGCGTGTCCCGAGCGCCGCAGCAGCGCCAGGGCGCAGCCTTCCGAGACGCAGGCGGCGAGCGCGGTCGCGAGCACCACCCCGACCAGCCCGAAAGCCGGCACCAGCAGCACCAGCAGCAGCAGATTGGCGCCGCAAAACAGCGCGCCGAGCGCGGCCAGCGTTCTGATCCGCCGCAGCGCGATCAAGGCCGGCGTGCTCAGCGAGCTCAAAGCCAGCGGCAAGGTGAACAGCGCGCCGGCGCCGATCAGCTTGGTCACCAGCGCCGCGGAGTCGGCGTCGAACGCGCCGCCGCGATAGATGGCGGCGACCAGCGGCGCGCGCAGGGTCCAGATCAGCGCCGCGATGCAGAGCCCGGCGCGGAGCACCCAGCGCAGCGCAGCGCCGAACAGCTCGCGATAGGCTTCGATGCGCGACCCGAGCGCGTGCGCCGCCAGCGCGGGCAGCACCACCGTCGCCAAGGGAATGTAAATCAAAGCGACCGGTAGCTGCAGGATGTTGTCGCTGTAGCGCAAGGCGGCGACGCCGCCGTCGATCAAGCGGGCGGCGAGCGCGCGTCCGATCGGTTGGTAGGCAAAGCCGAGCGCTGCCACCAGCGCCAGCGGCAACGCCACCGACCACTCGCGCCGCGCGGGTCCGGAGTCGCGCCACCAGCTTCCGGCCCGACCGAGCAAGACGAGCTGCAGCAGCCAGGCCAGGGCCGCGGTTCGTGCCACCGGTTCGATGCCGGCTCCGAACAGCAGCGCGCCGGAGCAGGCCGCCGGCACCAGCAGCCCGGCAGCGGAAGGACGAACGAAGATCCCGCGGGCGTTGTAGCGCGCTTTGAGCAGGGCGAACAGGGAGCCGGCGGCGGCGACCAGCGCCAGCGGTCGCAGCAGCGCGGCGCAGAGCCGGGCGGTCGCGGGTGGAAAGCCGCCATAGACTAGCGCGACGATCTGGGGCGCCAAGCCGGCCAGCAGTGCGGCCAGCGCCAACCCGACCAGCAGCACCGAGCGGACGAAGGCGCCGCCGCCGCTCGAGCCCGAGTGGTGGGCGAGGTACGCCCCGCTGGCGGCGTTGCCGAGCACCGTCATCAGCACGGTCGGCAGGAGCAGCGCGGCGGCGAACGCGTCGGCCTCCGGCCCGGTGCCGAAGCGGCGCGCGAGCAGGATCTCCTGCAGCAGCCCCAAGCCCAGCGCGGCGAGCGCGACCAGGCCCAGGCCGGCGGTGCGTTGCACCAGGTTGCGCAATAGCTGCGACATGCCTTCGAAGGGTGCGGCGCAAAGCCCCCAGCACCCGCCGCAGACTAGCACGGAAGGAAAGTACTCCAGGAGTCGCGAGTCGGGTGGCTTGCGCCGGAATGAGGACGCGAAGGTCTCGCGGTGCCGTGGGCAAGCTCTGCTTTGCCCACGGTCGACGTTCCCCCACGCGGTGTTTGCTCTGTTGTCCGTGGGCAGAGCGTAGCTTGCCCACGGCACCCCATACGTCAGCTCGTCGCCCGCGGCCTATCCGCCGCCGTGTTATGCTCTGCGGTCATGATTCTGGCGCAAAGCCTGATCGGGCTGGCGCTGCTCTTGGGCCTGGCCTGGGCTGTGAGCGAAAACCGCCGCGCGGTGCCGCTGCGAACCGTCGGCGCCGGGTTGCTGCTCCAGCTCGCGATCGCGGTGCTGCTGCTTCGGGTGCCGCTCTTGCGCCAGACTTTTCTGGCCGCCAACGCCGCGGTCGCGGCGATTCAGCAGGCCACCGAAGCCGGGACCTCGTTCGTGTTCGGCTACCTCGGCGGTGCCGCCTTGCCGTTTGAAAAAGCCTATCCGGTGTCGACCTTGATCTTCGCGGTCCAGGTGCTGCCGATGGTGCTGGTGGTGGCGGCGCTCTCGGCGCTGCTGTACTACTGGAAGATCCTGCCGCGGATCGTGCAGGGGTTCTCCTGGGTGCTGGATCGCACCCTCGGGGTCAGCGGCGCGGCCGGCACCTCGTGCGCCGCCAGCGTGTTCTTCGGTTTGATGGAGGCCCCGCTGTTGATCCGGCCCTATCTCCAGCAGCTCAGCCGCAGCGACCTGTTTCTGATCATGACCGCGAGCATGGCGACCATTTCCGGCGCGGTCATGGTGCTGTTCGCGACCTTTCTGCAGGGGATCGTCCCCAACCCGATCGTCCACATCCTGACCGCGTCGCTGATGAACGCCCCGGCCGCGATCGTGATCAGCCGCCTGATGGTGCCGGGCGCGGCGCCGGACGGCGCGGCGCCGCGCGAGCGTTTCGTGCTGCCGCCCAGCGCGGCGAGCAGCTTCATGGGTGCGATCACGCGCGGCACGCTCGAAGCGATGCCGCTGCTGCTCAACATCGTCGCCATGCTGGTGGTGCTGATCGCGCTGGTGTCCTTGGTCAACCAGGGGCTGGCGCTGCTGCCGCAGATCGGCGGCGAGCCGCTGGCGCTGCAGCGCCTGATGGGCTGGGTGATGGCGCCGATCGCCTGGTGCATGGGGGTGCCGTGGTCCGAAGCCGCCACCGCGGGCTCGCTGATGGGGATCAAGACCGTGCTCAACGAGTTCATCGCCTATCTGGCGCTGCGCGATCTCGGAGCCGAAGCGCTGAGCGAGCGCTCGCGGGTGATCCTGACCTACGGGCTGTGCGGGTTCGCCAACTTCGGCAGCCTCGGCATGCTGCTCGGCGGGCTCAGCGCGATCATCCCCGACCGCCAGCGCGAGCTGGTGGCGCTCGGTTTGCGCTCGGTCGCGGCCGGCACTTTGGCCAACTGCGTCACCGCCTGCGTGGTCGGCCTGGTCTACTGAAATGGGCGGGGACAAGCCCCGCCCCTACATTTGACTACAAAATGTCGCGTGCCGGCCGAATGTAGGGGCGGGGCTTGTCCCCGCCCGGAAGGCGCAGCAACTACCTCGGCTTCACTCCCTCACCCCCGACCCCTCTCCTTGCAGGCCCCGCGGGTCCTGAGGGAGAAGGGAAATAACTGCGCTTCCAGGCGGTGACCGAGTCGATCTCGGGCAGCAGGATGCGATGGCCCAGGCCGGGCAGCTCGGGCGCGGCGATGGTGCCGTCGGGGCGCACGATCACCGGCGGGTCGATCAGCTCGCGGTCGTAGTAGCGCCGGCTGTCGGCCACGTCGCCGGGCAGCCTGAAGCCCTCGAGCGTCGAGAGCGCCACGTTGTGGAGCCGGCCGATGCCGGCTTCGAGCATGCCGCCGCACCAGACCGGAACGCCGCGGCCGCGGCACAGCGTTTCAACCGCGCGAGCTTCGCGAAACCCTCCGACCCGGCCCAGCTTGATGTTGATGATCCGGCAGCTGCCGAGCTCGAGCGCGGCGGCGGCGTCGCCGGCGTTCCGGATCGATTCATCGAGGCAGATCGGGGTGCGGAGGCCGCGCTGCAGCCGCGCATGCTCGATCAGGTCGTCGTGCCCCAGCGGCTGCTCGATCATCATCAGCCGGTAGGCATCGAGCCGCGCCAGATGTTCGGCGTGCGCCGGCGTGTAGGCCGAATTGGCGTCGACCATGAGCGCGAGCTCGGGGAAGCGCTGGCGCACGCGGTCGACGATATCGAGGTCCCAGCCGGGTTTGATCTTGATCTTGATCCTTTGGTAACCGGCCTCGAGCTCGGTCTCGATCCGCTCCAAGAGCCGCTCCGGCGCCGGCTGGATGCCGATCGATACGCCGCTCCGGATCACCGGCCGCACGCCGCCGAGGAGTCGCCACAGCGGCTGCTCGCGCTGGCGCGCCTCCAGCTCCCAGCAGGCGCATTCAAGTGCCGCGCGCGCCATCGGATGGCCGCGCACGGCGGCGACCCGTTCGGCCAGCGCCTCCGCGCCGCTGAGCTCGATCCCGAGCACGGACGGAATCAGAAAGCGCTCCAGGACCTGAGCCGCGGTCTCGACCGTCTCATAGCTGTAGAACGGATCCTCGCCGGCGGTGCACTCGCCCCATCCATCCCGATCGGCTTGGCTCACCCGCAGCAGCAGGATGCGGCGCGCCTGCTGGGTGCCCATGCTGGTGACGAACGGCTGCTTGAGCTTGAGGTGGATCTCACGCAGCTCGATGCGATCGATGCGCATGCGTGTATTCTACCGGGGCGGGCAGCGCGTGGTCTGCCGTCGCGCGCCGAGCAGATAGAAGGGTAAAGCGAGAACGGCAAAGGACGGGAGTGGCCGCGAAGGTTCGGCTTGGCCGAACCGCAGCGAACATCGTCGCTGAACCCCCAGAGAGCAATTAGTGAGGAGGAGCGATGGCGGACAAGTCTCCGATCGACAGGATTCTGAGCTCGCCTACCTACCGCAAGGCGTACGAAGATATCGATTTCCTCAAGCGCGACGAGGCCCGGCCGGCGCGGCTGATGCTGGAGCTGATGAAGCCCGAGCTGGTGCTGCGCGAGCAGGGGGTGCGCTCGACCGTGGTGGTGTTCGGCGGCACCCGAATCCTGGCCGAGCTCCAGGCGCGGGACCGGGTCAGCCGGCTCCGGGCGGCGCTCGAGGCCGAGCCCGAGGACGAGGAGCTGCGGGCGCGGCTGGCGGTGGCCGAACGCGTCCTGGCCAAAGCGCCGTACTACGAGCAGGCCCGCGAGCTGGCGCGGCTGATCTCCACCACCTGCCAGGTCGGCGGGCCCTGCGACTTCGTGGTGATGACCGGCGGCGGACCCGGCATCATGGAAGCCGCCAACCGCGGCGCGCTGGAGGCCGGGGCCAAAAGCATCGGGCTCAATGTCACGTTGCCGCACGAGCAGGCGCCCAATCCCTACATCTCGCCCGAGCTGTGCTTTCAGTTCCACTACTTCGCGATGCGCAAGATGCACTTCTTGCTGCGCGCCAAGGCGATGGTCGCGTTCCCGGGCGGCTTCGGCACCATGGACGAGCTGTTCGAGACCTTGTGCCTGATCCAGACCGGCAAGATGAAGCCGATCCCGGTGCTGCTGTTCGGGACCGAGTTTTGGAGCCGCGCGGTCGACTTCTCGTTCTTGGCCGCCGAAGGCGTGATTTCGCGCCCGGACCTGGATCTGTTTCGCTTGGTCGACAGCGCCGAACAGGCCTGGGCTCAGATCGTCGAGTTCTACCGCGCCCGCGACGAGTGGCCGGTGCCGCCGGCCGAGACCCCGCTGCGCGGCGAAGGCGGAGGGCCGCACCTACCTCCCTAACCGAGAGCGGGTGCCGTGGGCAAGCTTCGCTTTGCCCACGGACAACACCACAATCAACCCGGATACGCCACGCCCTTCCAGCTCGAGTAGTCCTCGAGATCCTGCTCGGCGAGGTAGAACACCAAGCCGATGATGGCGGCGTCATCGCCGAAGCCGACCAGCGGGATCTGGTCGGGAACCACGTCGTTGGGGCTCAGAAAGTAGAGCAGCGCGTAGGTGGCCGCATGGATGATCCGGACCGAGACCTTGCGGTAGCGGCGCCGCTGGTAGTCGCTGACCAGATCGACCAGCAGACGAACCCGCGCGGCCAGCTGGGGATGCAAGCCCGCCAGGCCCTGGGCCATCGATTGGATCGCGCGCGCATGGCGCGCCACCGCGGCCAGGTCCTGCGGGCGCACCCGCCGCGCCCCGTGCTGCAGCAAGGCCTGGTAGTCGACCCCGCCGAGCGGCACCGCCGCCGAACGGCTCTTTTTCTTCGGCTTCTTGGCGCTGGTTTTCATCGTGCTGCCGGCGGCCGGCGAACCCGCCGCCCCGGCTCATTGATGAGTGGCCGCGCGGGTGGGCGGCGAGCTAGGATAGCTGAAGCACGGCTTGGAAAGGGAGGTGAGGCCTACGATCGGCACCCGGCTGCACCGCTTCATCTTCGAACAGGAGCAGCAGCACCCGGGCGCCAGCGGCGAGCTGTCGCTGCTGCTGTCTCAGCTCGGGCTGGCGGGCAAACGCATCGCCCGCGCCCTGTCGCGCGCCGGATTGATGGACATCTTGGGAACCACCGGCGAGGTCAACGTGCAGGGCGAGGTGCAACAGAAGCTCGATGCGATCGCCAACGAGATTTTCCTGGACTCGTTCGCCTTCGGCCAGCTGGTGCCGGTGGTGGTGACCGAGGAGATGGAAGCACCGGCGCGGCTGGCCGAGAACCGCGGCAAGTACGTGGTGTTCCTCGACCCACTGGACGGCTCCTCCAACCTGGATGTCGCCGGCGCGGTGGGCTCGATCTTCTCGGTGCGGATGCTGCACGGCGATCGCGGCTACCAGGAAGGCGAGCCGATCCTGCAGCGGGTCAGCAGCGAGCAAGTGGCCGCCGGCTATTTCCTCTACGGGCACAATACCGTGCTGGTCTACAGCTGCGGCGAGGGCACCCATGGATTCACGCTCGATCCCGGCATCGGCGAGTTTCTGCTCTCCAATCCGTTCCTGCAGATCCCCAAACGCGGCGCCTATTACGCCGCCAACGAAGGCACCATCGAGCAGTGGGAAGACGGCGCCCGCGCCGCGATCCGGCATCTGCAGCAGCCCGATGCGGCGACCGGCCGCCCCTACTCGACCCGCTACAGCGGCTGCCTAGTCGCCGACTTCCACCGGATCCTGCTCAAGGGCGGCATCTATCTCTATCCCGCGACCCGAAAAGCGCCGCTGGGCAAGCTGCGCCTGCTTTACGAATGCGCCCCGCTCGCGCTGCTGGCCGAGCGCGCCGGCGGCAAAGCCTCGACCGGGCGCGAGCGCATCCTCGACCTGGTGCCGCAGGAGCATCACCAGCGGGTCCCGCTGCTGATCGGCAGCGAGGAGGACGTCGCTCAGGCCGAGTCCTTCTATCGGGAGTGACGATTAGCC
>DASWHO010000263.1:0-6799 GCA_036398155.1 Acidobacteriota bacterium | reverse complement strand
TCGCCGTCGTGCGGCAGCGCCGCCAGCGCATCTTGCAGCTGAGCGATTGCGGACTGCGGGTCGCCGGCCGCGAGCGCCGCGCGGCTGCTTTCGAAAGTGAGCTGCGCCAGATTGCGCTGCGCCTCGCTATTCTCCGGGTTGATCCTGAGCGCCTGCTCCAACAGCCCGACCGCGCGCTCGCGGCGCCCGCCGCGCAGCGCCAGCACCGCCAGATTGTTGAGCGCGGCGACGCTGCGGGCATCGTGCTCGAGCGCGTGCTCGAAGGCGCGCTCGGCGGCAGGGAGCTGATCGGCTTCGAGATAGCGCAGGCCCAGATCGCGCCACGCCTCGCCTTGAAAGAAGCCGGTCGCCAGCAGGCGGCGCGACAAGGCGATCGCCTCCTCGGGGCGGCCCAGCTTCGGCAAGGTCTTGCTCAGCACCTTGAGCGCGAGCAGATTCCCGGGATCCTGGGCGAGCGCGCGCTGCAGCAGCGTCGCGCCGCTGGCCAGCTCGCCGCTGAGGATCTGGAACGTGCCGCGATCCAACAGCAGCCAGACTCGGGTCCGATCCTTGGGATCGATTGGAGACGGCGGCCGCGCCGCCAGCTCCTCCAGAGTCGAAGCGCCGCCGAGATAGCCCAGCGAGCGCAGCCGGGCCGCGGCCTCCGAACCGACGTCGGCGACCGCCGCCGCCAGCAGCTCGGGCTCACCGGCCGCGGCGCGCACCCGCTCCAGCGTCTGGGACATGCGCTCGGCGCGCGCCGGCTCGGCGCGGATGCGATTGCGGCGCTCGGCCGGATCGCGCTGCAGGTCGTAGAGCTCGGGCCGCGGCGCGCGGATGTACTTCCAGCGCCCGTCCCGCAGCGACTCCAGGGTGCCCCAGTTGCACAGGATGCTGCCGTAGTGCGATTCGGAGTAGGCGATCCGGTCAGCGGCGCGCGCGCCGCTCAGTCGCGGCACCAGGCTGCGCCCGTCGGCGCCGAGCTCGGCCGGCAGGCCCAGCAGCTCGAGCACGGTCGGCCCCAAATCGAGGGTGGGGACCTGAGCGGTCACCACCCGGCCGCGCGGCACCCCGGGACCGCTCAGGATCAGCGGCACCCGGACCGTGCTGTCGTAGATGAACAGCCCGTGGGTGCGCTCGTCGTGCTCGCCGCGGCTCTCGCCGTGATCGCCGACCACCGCAACCAACGTGCTCGATTCCAGATCGAGCTCGCGCAGCGCGGCGAGCAGGCGGCCGATGCCGGCGTCCATGGTGGCGATCTCGCCTTCATAGGCGCCGAAGCGCGCGCGGTACTCGGCCGGCGGCTGGTAGGCGGCGTGCGGATCGTAGAAATGGGCCCACAGAAACAGCCGCGGCGCGGCCGCGTGCCGGCGCAGCCAGGCGATCGCGCGTTCGGCGACCTCCCCGGCGTTGCGCTCGGCGCGAAACGGATTGCTCTCCTTGCCGGGCGCGGCGCTGACCTCGTCGTCGTAGTGGTCGAAGCCCTGCGCCAGCCCGAAGGGCCGGGCCAGGACGAACGCCCCGATCACGGCGCCGGTTTCGAAACCGCGCGCGCGCAGGGTCTCGGCCAAGGTCTGATTCTGGGGTGCGAGCACGAACCCTTCGTTGATCCGCACCCCGTGGCGGGTCGGGTAGTTGCCGGTCAGCAGCGAGCAGTGCGCCGGCAAGGTCAGCGGCGCGGGCGCGATCGCCGACTCGAAGCGGGCGCCGCCGGCCGCCAGGCGGTCGAGTGCCGGCGTGGTCGGCTGATCGTAGCCGTAGCACGAGAGCCGATCGGCCCGCACCGTGTCGAGCGTGATCAGCAGCAGATGCCGCGCCGGCCCCGGCCGCCCGCACCCAGCCAGCAGCGCGGCGAGCAGGGCGCAGCGCAGGGATCGCCCAACCGTCGACTCCAGTTTTCGACCCGTTGGGTGCTTGCGCACTATGACGGATGGCCCAAGGGGTGCTGGGGGCCTAAGGGGTGCCGGGGGCAAGCTCTGCTTTGCCCCCGGGGCTCCGAGATCGAGCTTGCCTGCGGCCGGCACTTTGCAACGCCCGCATAGTGAATTGCGGGCTGGCGGTGTCATGCGCTCCGCCGAACATGGGCCATAGCAGAGCTTGCCCACGGCACCCATTTTGCGGCTTGAGAACGACTCTGCAACCCTCTTCGACTTCGTTGCGCTTTTCGGGAGGGGACAAGCCCCTCCCCTACCTACGGTAAAGCTTGGGAAAGGGGTGGCATGGGCGTGCGCAGCAAGCCCATGAACGGCGTCGGCCCGGTCGCTGGTTGCCTCAAAGGAGACTCGACCATGGCCTTGCTTCGCACGGCCATGCCACCCCGATGTCAAAAGCGGAAGGGGCCTCAGCGGCCCCTCCCGCTGGAACGGGCGATAGCGCTACCAGCTCACCCGCGCGGCGAGTTGGATCTGCCGCGGCGCCAGGGCCGCGGTGGCGTTGCCGAAGTCGGCCGCCTGCAGCGAGTTGCTGAACCCGCCGAGGAACTGGTCGGTGTTGAAGTTGGTGTGGTTGGTGAGGTTGAAGACTTCGAAGATGCCCTCGATCCGCCAGCGCTCGAAGCTGAACGCTTTCGACACCCGCAGATCCCAGGTGAAGAAGTTGTCGGTGCGCTCGGTGTTGCGCCCCAAGTTGCCGGTGCGGCCGTCCGGCAGGGTGAACTGGAGCACGTCGGGCACCGCCTCGAAGTTGGGCACCGAGTTGTCGGGGCTGAAATCGGGCCGGTCGTTGTTGAAGCTGTCGCCGTTGTTGTCGAAGCCGAGCCGCGCGGTGTACGGGCGCTCCGAGTTGGCGACCACGATGTTGGCCAGGTCGATGCCGTACGGCAGTTGCACCAGGCTGCTGAACACGAAGATGTGGCGCTGGTCTTCGAGCCCGTAGCCGTAGTCGAGTTCGGGCCGGAACTGGTTGGCCACCCGGCCGGCGCTGTAGAACTCGGTGCTGCCGTCGCGCAGCCAGGAGAGCGTGTAGCTGACCTGGAACTGGGTGCGGTTGGACAGCCGCTTGTTGAGGCCGAGCTGGACCGCCTGGTAGCGCGACGGGAAGATCGAGCGCACCGTCTGCAGCCGGCCGGCACCGGGATCGGGGCGTTCGCCGAGCTGACCGAGCGAGCAGAAGCCGTCGTCGACCCCGTTGAGCGTACAGATCGGGTTGGTGTCGACCGGTCCCGGCAGAAAATCGCCGTCGACGTAGATCAGGTCGGCGGTGATCGCCAGATCTTCGATGATCTGATGCTGCACCCCCAAGCTCATCTGCTGGTTGCGGGTGATCTCGAAGTCCGGATCGGCCGGCCTGAGGTCGGGGGCGTCGAGCTCGAGCGCCGACAGCGGGATCGCATCGGGGAAGAACTGGATCATCAAGTCGACGTCGCCGGTGCTGGCCGATTGCCGGCCTTGGCCGGCGGTGCCCTGGATGATCTGGTTGGAGGCGATGTTCAAAACCACGGTGTCGTAGTAGATGCCGTAGCCGCCGCGCAGGACGGTGCGCCCGGAGCCGGTCAAGTCGTAGGCGAGGCCGAGCCGCGGGCCGATGTTGTTGTTGTCGTTGCGGATCGCGGTGATGCGCTCGAGATCGTAGCGCAGTCCCAAGTTGAGGGTCAGGCGGTCGTTGACCTTCCAGTCATCCTGGATGAACACGCCGAAGCGCCGATCGTTGACCCGCGAGGTGGCGTCGCCGAAGTTGATATAGAAGAAGGTCGGAAAGGTCGAGGGGTCGTTCAGGTCGAAGGCGTCGTCGCTCGGGACATAGAAGTAGCCCTGAAAGACATTGGGCTGATCGGCGTCCTGGCGGTTGTAGACGAACTCGCCGCCGACCTTGAGGTTGTGACCGCCGCCTTCGGTCGGGCGGAAGAACGAAAAGGTGTCCTTGAGCTCCCAGAGCTGCTCCTTGCGGGTTTCGTTGCCCAGCAGCTGGGTGCCGGAGACCGACGAGGGCCGGAAGATGGTCGGCTCGTTCTGGGTGTTGGGGATGTAGGAGAACTTGAAGTTGTTGTACTGGAAGGTCAGCTCGTTGATGGTGGTGTCGGACAGCACCGCGGTCTCCTGGGCCACGAACGAGTGGGTCTTCTGCTCGTTGGTCAGGCTGTTGCTGGGCAGATAGATGCCGCCCACGTAAGCGCTGGCGCTGTCGCTCAGCCGGTCGTGGAAATAGCGGAACACCAGCGTATTGTCGTCGCCCAGCTGGTGGTTGACCTTGCCGATCAGGTCGTGGCGGTTGATCCCGGTGGGGAAGTCTTCCTGGAACGGCACGCTGCCGGACCCGTTGGGGTTGGGCACGATGGTGTCGTACGAGGCGCTGGCATCGGTGTTCTGGTATTCGTAACCGACGAAGTAGAAGGTCCGGTCCTGGACCAGCGGGCCGCCCACGGTGAACCCGACCTGCTGCTGATCGAACGGCGCCTCTTCGGCGGCGAAGAAGTTCTTGGAGTCGAGCTGGTCGGCGCGCTCGAAGAAGTAGGCGCTGCCGTGCATGGTGTTGGTACCGGACTTGCTGACCACGTTGACCACGCCGCCGCCGCCGCCGCCGTACTCGGCGCTGAAGCGGTTGGTGATCACCTCGAACTCCTGCACCGCCTCCTGCGAGATCCGCCCGCGGGTGCCGGCCGAGAAGCCGACCCGGTCGCCGCCGCCGTCGATGTTGATGATGTTCTGTCCGCCGCGCTGGCCGTTGAACGACAGCCCGCTGAACGAAGTGAAGGTGGCGCGGCGCACACCGGGCATCAGCAGCGCCAGATCCTCGAAGTTGCGCCCGTTGATCGGCAGCGCCTCGATGGTCTGGTTGGTGATCACTCCGCCGATATCGCTTTGCGAGGTTTCGATCTGCGGCACCTCGGAGGTGACCGTGAGCACTTCGGCGACCCCGGACAGCTTGAGGGTTTGATCGAACAGCGCCACCTGGCCGACGTTGAGGACGATGCCGGTGTTTTCCACCGGCGCGAAGCCCTCGAGCTCGGCCTTGAGCGTGTAGCTGCCGGGCGCCAGGTTCGAGACCCGGTAGTAGCCGGCCGCGCTGGTGGTGATGGTGCGCACCCGGCCGGTGTCGACGTTGGTGATGGTGATCAGGACGTTGGGCAGCACCGCGCCGGATTCGTCCTGAACCGTCCCTTCGATGACCGCCGAAGTGCCTTGCGCCAGGACCGCCGCCGGCAGCAGCAAGGCTGCCATCAGCGCCGCGGCACCGACCCAAAGCCAACGCAAAGGTACCCTCATGCCTTCACCGAGATGCGCGTGAGCGAAACTTGGGGCGCATACGCCGCTGCGCATCTCTCCTCCTTCCTGAAGATGGGAAAGGTGTCGACCCGATGGTTCCGCGCGCCGCCTCACCCCGCCGCGGCGCCGGTTGGAGCCAATCTCGCACTCTGGCGCCCGAGTATAGAACGGCGTCGCGGGGCGAGCAAGAAAAATCCGCTTCCGTCGAGCGCCGCAGCCCCGTCGTTCGCCGCGACCGAAGCCGTCTGGAGCTTGCGGCCGGTCGACCGGGTTCGAGTAGGATCGAATGGCGATGGGCGCGCACGACCCGGCTGGGCTGCTGGCGGAAGCGCTATGGCGCAACCGGCATGACTCGCTCCTGGTGGTGACCGGCGCCGGGGTGAGCCTGGCCAGCGGGATCTCGACCTTCCGCGGCACTGACCCCGGCGCGGTCTGGAAACGGGACCTGACCGAGCTGGGCACCTTCCAGTATTTTCAGCGCGATCCGGTCGGCTCCTGGAGCTGGTACCTGTCGCGCTTCGACCAGGTGCTCCAAGCCCAGCCCAATCCGGCGCATCGGGCGCTGGCGGCGCTGGAGCACTGGCAGCTGGGCGCTGGCGGCCGCTTTCTGCTGGTCACTCAGAACATCGATACCCTGCACGAGGACGCCGGTTCGATCCAGCTGGTCAAGGTCCACGGCAGCGCCGACCGGGTGCGCTGTTCGCGGACCGGCTGCCGGCACGGCGCGCCCCGCGGATCGCTGCCGCGCAGCGGGCTGGACTTGAGCGCGCTGCGCAGCGCTCCGTCGCTGGAACGCCTTCCGCGCTGCCCGGCCTGCGGCGCGCTGCTGCGGCAGCATGTGCTGTGGTTCGATGAGTACTACACCGAGCACGTCGATTATCAGTTCGAGCGGGTCGAGCGCGAGGCGGCGCGAGCGGATCTGGTGCTGTTCGTCGGCACTTCGTTCTCGGTCGGCATCACCGCGTTGATCCTGCAGCTGGCATCGGCGCGCGCCGTTCCGCTGCTCTCGATCGAGCCGGGCGACTCGCTGGCGTGGAGCGGCGCCGCGCTCCAAGTGTTCAGCGCCAAAGCCGAAGAGATCTTGCCGACGAGCTGCCGGCTGCTCGCAGCCAAGCCGACCGCCGCGGCGCCGGCCGCCGAGCGCTGAAAATCTCCCGGTTCGGCCGATCCATCCCCTTCGCGCCGGGACCTGCGCCCGAGGCCCGCCTGCCAGCGCGAGGCGGAATAAATTAGAACAAGAGGCGATGTGCGCGCATGGGTGGCATGGGCGTGCGCAGCAAGCCCATGGACGACCTTGCAAGGTATGCACGGCCCGTCCATGGGGGCCCTTCGGCCGCCCATGCAACCCGATTTGGGCCCCTTTACGGCAGTCGCTGCATGAAGCTCTTGGCCTCGTCCCGGATCCTCGGAACCTCGCGCTTGAACAGGATCGTCTCCGGGGAGATGCTCTGGCCGTAGTAGGTCTCCACCGCATCCTCGTCGGGATTGATGTTGGCGCCGTCGAGCGCGATGCCGGCGAACAGGCCTTTGGAGCGCGAATAGGCGTAGATCTCGGCGTCGAGCCGCACGTCGGTGGCCGCCGCGGCGGATCGGCCCACCGGCCCGGCCGCGACGCTGGC
>DASWHO010000262.1:0-3427 GCA_036398155.1 Acidobacteriota bacterium | reverse complement strand
CGATCCCGGTTCGGCCAGCCTGGAAGAGCTCGAGCCGCTGGCCGAAGAGATCCAAAGCCGGATTTCGACCGGCGGCGCTTTGGAGGCGGTGCTGATCACCCATGCCCATCCCGACCACATCGGCGGGGTCGCCGCGCTGGCGCAGCGCTTCGGCGCTCCGATCGCCGCCCACGCGGACTGCGCGCGCAAGTTGGAAGGCCGGCTGCCGCTCCAGCGCCTGCTGGCGGACGGCGAGATGCTGGAGCTGGACGACAGCCGCTGGGAGCTGCTGCACACGCCCGGCCATGCGCCCGGGCATCTGTGCCTGCGCAGCCAGACCAGCGGTGATCTGATCAGCGGCGATTTGATCGCCGGAACCGGCACGGTGGTGATCGATCCGCCGGAAGGCGACATGGCCGCCTACCTGCAATCGCTCGAGCGACTACAGGCCTTGGAGCTGCGGGTTCTGTTTCCGGCCCACGGACCGCCGGTCGCGAGCGCGGCGCGGCAGATCCAGGCCTACCTGCGGCACCGGCGCTGGCGCGAGGAGCGCATTCTAACGGCGCTGAGCGCGGCTCCCAAGCCGCTGGCGGAGATCGTGCGCGCCGCCTACGACGATGTCGATCCTCAGCTCCACGACCTGGCCGAGCGCACCACGCTCGCGCACCTGATCAAGCTGTTTCGCGACGGCTCGGTGCGGCGCGACGGCTCGAGCTTTCGCCGCGCCTGACCGCTCGCTCGGCCTATCTCGCCCTCCGAATCGGCGCTGCAGATTGTAGGGGCGGGGCTTGCCCCCGCCCTGGAGGCGTTGGAATGCCTCCGAGGGACGCTGATCCACGTTGCAGTCTTTCTCGGGCGGGGACGAGCCCCGCCCCTACATCATCATGGTCACGCGCCAGGGTCATGTAGGGGAGGGGCTTGTCCCGCCCGAAACACGCAACTCAATCGGCCGGCGAGCGGTGGCCGGCCGGCAGCGCCTGCACCGCCGCGGTGGTGGCGGCGATCCACGAGCTCGGCTGCCACGGCGAGGCGCCGGGCTGGGTCGCGAGCGCGAACGCGCGATACACTCCGGGCGCGACGCCGGCCGGCATCGATCCATCGAACAACGTCAGGATCTGTTCGGGGAGCCGCACACCAGCGCCGAAGCGGACCAGTTGATTGAGACGAAGCTGCATCGAAGCGTCGAGGCTGGCGAAGCCGCCGTCGGGCAGAATCCAGCCCAGATACAGATCGACCGGCTGGTCGCTGCGGCCGCGCGAATCGAGCGTGACCAACAGCTGCTCACCCGGCGCCACGGCCGGCGGCGCCGCGCCGAGTTCGAAGCGCGGAGCGAATCCCTCCGGATAGAGCTCCCGAACGCCGCGAATATCATCCAGCTCGAGGCTGGCCGGCTCGCTGCTGCAGGGTTGCAGGGTCGGAAACAGCGTGGCGCCGGGAACCTCGGAGCTGCTCAGGCCGATGACGCGCCCCCAGATCTGGGCGAAAACCGAGCGCAGGTCGAACAGATTCTCGCAGCCCTCGGCTTCGATCTGCTCGCGGGTGGCGAACATCGGCGGCGCCGCGAGCACGATGTCGGCATCGACGATGCGCTCGTAGACCCGGCCGCCCTGCTCCAAGGTTTGCGCGCGGTCGCGGGTGACCGCGACCACATAGATCACGCCGGTGGGATAGACGAAGCCTCCGCCGCCGAACGAGATCGTGGTTTGCCCGTCGCTGATGTTGATGCCGCTGCTGGTGGTGACGGTCGCGAACCGGCTGCCGTAGTTGGAAAGCGCCGCTGCTTGCCAGACCTCAATCCCGGCCTCGATCTCGGCGAACTCGAGATCGCCCGGGATGTCGGGCTCGCCGGCATAGTGAATGTAGTAAGAGATCGGCAGGTCCTGCGGGAACCAGCGTATCGGCGGATCGTGGAGCGAGTAGGCCGCCGCGGATCCTGCGACCAGGACCGTGACCCATGGGGTCATCCAGCGCCCGCACTTGGCCAACAGCATGCGCTCCTTGCCGCTGAGCGCCGGCCGCGCCCACCCAGCTCACCCTTACCTTTGGCTGAAAGCAGAATGAATTTCAGCAGATAAGCTCCGTCATGTAAAGCGAATTGTCGGTTCTGACATCATCGTTTTATGTTTTCACTACGCTTGACGAACATAATACGAATCTAATAGCATCTCGGGCATGAGCTCTCAGCTGACTCCAATCGAACCCACGGGTCGCTTCCCGCTTTCGCCGTTGATCGGCCCGGCCTTGGAGGTTCATCGCGGGGTCGAGTATGCCGAGCTGAACGTGCGGGCCCTGCTCAACCGCTGCTCCAAGAAATCCGCGCCGTTCTTCTGGACCATCAATCCTTATCGCGGCTGCGAGTTCGGATGCGCGTACTGTTTCGCCCGCTACACCCACGATTTCTTGGGCTACGAGAACTGGTTGGCTTTCGAGCGGCGCATCTTCGTCAAGCAGGCCGCGCCCGCGGCGCTGCGCCGCGACCTGCGGCACCAGCGGATCGAGGGGCGCTCGATCGCCATCGGCACCGCGACCGATCCTTATCAGCCGGCCGAACGCCACTTCGGGGTGACGCGCGCCGTGTTGACCGAGCTGGCGCGCCATCGCGGCCTCGATCTGTCGATCACCACCAAGGGTGCATTGGTCACCCGCGATCTCGAGTTGCTGCAGCAGATCCACCGGCGCTCGCGGCTGTGGGTCCACTTTTCCATCACCACCCTGAATCCCGAGCTGGCGCGGCGGCTCGAGCCGCGGGCGCCGACGCCGGCCAAACGCTTCGAGGCGATGGCGGCGCTGGCCGCGGGCGGCATTCAGACCGCCTTGTTCTTGATGCCGGTGGTGCCGGCGATCAGCGATCGGCCGCCGGACCTGCGCGCCTTGATCGCCCGGGCGCGTGCAGCCGGGGCGCTCGAGGTTCATGCCGCGGCGCTGCATCTACGCCGCAGCGCGCAGCGGCGCTTTTATCCCTGGCTGCGCGACAACTTCCCCGAGCGGCTGCAGGCCTACCGGCGCGCCTACGGCAGCGATGCCTACGCGCCGCGCGCTTACCGGGCGCGCCTGGCCCAGATCGTGCGCGCCGCGTGCCGCAAGCACGGTTGGTTTCGACGGCGAGCAGGTGGCGCCGAAGTCCGAGACGCGCGAGCTTCAGCTCGGCCTGCCTTTGTAGGATGGCATGGGCGCTGGGTGGCATGGGCACGCGCAGCGCGCCCATGGACGAGCTAACTCCGCGATACAGAGCTCGTCCATGGGCGCCCTTCGGCCGCCCATGCCACCCTTTCAGGACCATTCGAGCCCATGCCACCCCTTCTATCAGGCCGGCCGGGCTCCCCCTATCAGGCCGGACAGGCTTATGCCCGCGGGCCGCTGGCGTGGTACGATCGGCTCGCTTTTCAAGCTCCAAACCCAGGTGTCAGGGAACAGTGACATTTGAGTCAAGCTGCAAGTTGGCGGACGG
>DASWHO010000261.1:0-3238 GCA_036398155.1 Acidobacteriota bacterium | reverse complement strand
CAGAGCTTGCCCACGGCACCCGGGTGTGCAGGCCAACGGTCAGTGGCCAAACGGACCCACTACCCTGGTCCGGCTTTCATGGTCATCGCCCTGCCAGACAGGCGCCGAGCTTTGTGTTAGGCTCCAAACAACTACGGGAGGATACGGAGATGAAGCGCCTGCTGATCTATTGCAGTCTCGCCGTTGTGGGAATCAGCGGCCTAGCGCCCGGCGCCGAGGCCGCTCGCGGCGTGCTGAAGGGCCGAGTGTTCGGGCCGGGCGGCGATCCGGCGACCGACGCCTCCCTGGTGCTGACTTCGGCGGTGCTGGAGCGACTGTTCTTGGTCACCAGCGCCCGCACCGACGGGCACTACGCTTTCGGCGATCTCGAGCCCGGCAGCTACAAGCTGTGCGCCTATTTGCAGGGCATCGGATTCGCCGAACGCAACGAGTTGACGGTGCGGCCGCCGTTCGCGGCGCTGGCTGATCTGGAGCTGAACGCGACGGCTCCAGCGAACGGACCGTTCGCCCCGGCGCCGGCGCCGTCCCGCTTTCACGGCCACATCAGCGACGCGCGCGGCAAAGATTTCGCAGGCGCGATCGCGCGACTGCTCGACGCCGACGGTCGCGTGGTCGAAATCGCTACCACCGATGAGAACGGCCGCTTTCATTTCATGATCGAGCCGAACGGCCGCTACGCGATCAGCACCGAGCTGACCGGCTACGTGCCGCTGTTTCTGCACGGCCTGCATGCCGACCCGGACGGCCCGCTCTACGGGCGGTTCATCTTTCAACCCAAGGTGTTCGCCTTCAAGACCAAGGTCGAAGAGCAGGCCCCCGAAGAGGAGCTGCCGCTGGGCGGACCGGAGCGGCCGCTGCCGGCGAATTTCCACGACTGGTTTCCGCCCGACGACGACGACTGCGACGAGCCGCCGCGGCCGCCGATCATGGGCCCTCCCGAAATCCACCCGCCGCCCGGCCCGCCGCCTCACGGGGTGAGGCCGCCGCAGTGAGCGCTCGGTCGCGCTCGCGGCGCGACTTCCTGTTGGGCGCCGCTGCCGCCGGCGCGGGGCTCGCGCTCGCTTCCAGGACCACGGCCGGCGACTGGACCCCAGCGGCCGCGGCCGCTCTGAGCCCGCTCAAACCGCTGGGCCCGAGCCCGCCGAAGATCGGCGCCGCCGAGCGCGCCGAGCGGCGCGCGGCCCTGAGCCGCCACTTGCGCGACCGCGGCTACGCCGCGCTGGTCGCCGGCCCCGGCGTCCATCTCGAATACCTCACCGGCGTGGGCTGGGGCCTTTCGGAGCGGCTGTTCGTGGCGATCCTCAAGCCCGACGCCGCGCCGCGCTTCGTCTGTCCCGCGTTCGAGCGTCCCACCGCCGCCGAGAAGCTCGAATCGGGCTGGTCGACCGAAACCTGGGAAGAGCACGAAGATCCGCATGCGCTGGCTGCGCGGGTGATCGATCCGCCGCGCGGCGGCCGGGTCGCCGCCGATCCCTACCTGCGCTTCCATCCAGCCCAGCGCTTGGGCGAAGCGCTTACGAGCCGCGCAGCGCGCCTTGACGATGGCGTGGAGCTGATGCGCGAGCTGCGGATCGTCAAGAGCGAGGCCGAGCTGGCGCTGATCCGCCACGCCAACCACATCACCAAGGCCGCCTTGCGCGCGGCCGCCGCGGCGGTCGAGCCGGGCATGCGCCAGAGCCAGCTGGCGGAGCTGGTGCGCGAGGCTCAGATCCGGCTCGGCGGCGCGCAGCCTTGGGCCCTGGTGCTGTTCGGCCCCAATGCGGCCTTCCCGCACGGCACCGAGCAAGACCGCGCGCTGGAGCCCGGCGACGGCATCCTGGTCGACTGCGGCTGCGGCTTCGAGGGCTACCGCTCCGACGTCACCCGAACCTGGGCTCTGGGCCGGCCCAAAGGCCCGCTGCGGCGCGCCTGGGATGCGGTGCGCGCGGCGCAGCAGCGCGCGTTCGAAGCCCTGCGCCCCGGCCTCGAATGCGAAGCGGCCGATCGAGCCGCCCGCCAGGTGATCGAGCAGAGCGGCTTCGGAACCGGCTACCAGCGCTTCACCCATCGGCTCGGACACGGCATCGGCATGGAGGGTCACGAGGATCCTTACCTGGTGCGCGGCAACCGCCTGCCGCTGCGCGCCGGCATGACCATGAGCGACGAGCCCGGCGTCTATCTGCCGGGCGAGCTGGGCGTGCGGCTCGAAGACATCGTGGCGATCACCGCGGAGGGCGCCGAGTACTACGGCGAGGTGCCAACCTCGCTGGAGCAACCCTTCGGCCCCTGACCCGGCGTGAATCGTCATTCCGGCGCCGGAATCCAGCCAGTCGAACTGATAGCCGCTTGGGGGCGTTCTCCTAGTCATTTCGGGGTCGCCACGGTAGAATCGAAAGTCTGGCGATCATGCGGCGGATCGGAACCTGTTGGGCGGCACTGCTGCTCTTTTCGCTTTCGGCCTCGGCCAGCGTGCTGGTGCTCAAGAGCGGCGAGCGGATCGAAGAGGTCGCGTTCGTGGCCCAGAGCGGCCCCAATCTCAAGGTCATGCTGCGATCGGGCGGGATCAAGCTGGTTCCGCTCGAGCAGCTCGATCTCGACGCCACCAGCCGCGCCAACGGGCGCGGCTCGACCGCGCCGCCGGACAGCTCGGCCCGGATCGCGGCCAACGGCTCGATCGCCTGGAGCCGCTCGTACGATGAGGCCTTGCGCAGCGCTGCGGGTTCCAGCAAGCCGGTGGTGCTGTTCGTCTATACCAAATGGTGCGGCTATTGCCGCAAGATGGACCGCGAGGTGTTCGCCAACGACCGGGTGGTCGATCAGAGCCAGAACTTCGTCTACCTGCGGCTCGATGCCGAGGACGGCGGCGAAGGCACCGAGACGGCCCGGCGCTACGGCGTGCGCAGCTTCCCGGCCTCCTTCATTCTGGACGCCCAGGGCGCGGTCCTGGGCCGGATTCCGGGGTTCATCGAGGCGCCGCGCTGGCTGCGAACCCTGGAGCAGTTTCGCAGCTAGTGTCCCGCGTCCGAAATAGCTTACCAATCGTTCGGGGCGCCGCGGCTCCAGCTGCAAGGCGCCGCGACGCAGGCGATACAGAGTATCGGCGAGGAGCGGCAACGCCGCAGATGGGGCCGCGCCGCCCCGAACCCGAAGGGCGCCAGGCGGTTGCGGGCGCATCCCTCGTTGCTCCTGGCATCGAGAGCGGGAGAAACTCCCCCGCGCCCCCTGGGCGATGCTCACGGCATCGCCTCCTCCTCGCGCC
>DASWHO010000260.1:0-1797 GCA_036398155.1 Acidobacteriota bacterium | reverse complement strand
ACGTGCCGGCCAGGTACCCGAACGGCTTCCCGAGTGGTGCTCCAACTGATTTTTACACGGCAGCGGAAGCTCAAGAAGCGGTTCGAATCGCGGAGGAGATCGTTGAGTTCTGTCGTCATCAAGTCCGATCGTCAGACTGAGGTCGAGGCGGCCGTCGGGCGATTAGTGGATCGCTGGATCGCGGATCATCCGGAGATCGAGCGGATCATCTGGTTCGGATCGCGGACCCGCGGCAACTATGGACCGCAGTCCGACGTCGACCTCTGCATCGTGCTTTCGAGCTCGGCCAAGCCGCGGATCGCAGATCGGATTCCAGATTTCCTGCCCAACCAGTTTCCCTCGGGGATCGATGTCTTCCCATATACGCGTGAGGAGTTTGATAACCTGCGCACTCAGCGGCCGTCGTGGTGGGCCGCGGTGAATGCGGGGTCGACCCTGTTCGAGCGCGCTGCGAGCTGACTATTCCCGTAGCAGCGCGGCGGCATCCTCGGGGGCGACGCTGTTGATCTGGTGGCCGCTGCCCCATTCGAAGCCGCCTTGGTGGCTCATCTTGGGCAGCAGCTCGAGGTGGAGATGGAACGACGGCAGGGGAGCGCGGCGCAGCGGGCCGGTGTGGACGACCAGATTGTAGGGCTGGCCGGGGAAGCGGCGCTGGAGCTTCGCGAGCGCGCCGTGCAGCGCCTCGGCCAGCGGTGCGAGGATTGCATCATCGAGGCTTTCCAAATGAGAGTGATGGCGCCGCGGGAGCACATGGATTTCGTAGGGCACGCGTGACGCAAACGGGCAGAGCGTGACCACGTCGTCGGTCGCCGCGACGATGCGCCTGCCGCCTTTCAGCTCGCGCTCCAGGACCTCGCAATAGAGACAGCGGCCGCTTTGCTCGTAGTGCCGCGCGCTGGTGTCGAGCTCGCGCTGGAGCGCGTCGGGAATAAGCGGCAGAATCACGAGCTGGGCGTGCGGGTGGGCGAGCGACGCGCCGGCCAGCGGGCCGTGGTTCTTGAACGGCAAGGCAGCGGCCAAGCGCGGATCCGAGGCGTGGACCCGGATCCGGTCGCGCCAGGCGCGCAGCAGGCGCTCGAAGGTTCCGGGATCGAGCTCGGGCGGCGGCGCGTGCTCGGGGGTCTCGATCACGACTTCGTGAACACCGGCGGCGCCGCCGCTCGAATCGGCGTCCAGGGCCGGGAACTTGTTGGGCACTACGCGCAAAGTCCAGTCGCCGTAAACCAGCACCGGGGGCGGAGTCTCGCGCTCGTGGCCGGGACAGAAAGGGCAGGCGGCGCGGCTATCGGCGGCCGGCGCGGGAGTGATCGCCGCGCCGGGCCGAGCGGCGCGCTCCGGGGCGATCAGGACCCAGGATCCGCTGAGCGGATCGCGGCGCAGCTCGGCCATCGGCGGCCTGATCTAGCGGCCTTTGAAGCTGGGCTTGCGCTTCTCGAGGAACGCGGCGACGCCTTCTTCCTTGTCCTCGGACGAAAAGCCGACCGCGAACAGGTTGCCTTCCAGCTCCAGGCCCTCTTCGAGGTTGCCTTTGCGCGCCGCCTTGATCGCTTCGCGCGCCAGCTTCACAGCGACCGGGCTCTTCTCGGCGATCTTATTGGCGAGCTCGAGCGCGCGGTCGAGCAGCTTATCGCGCGGCACCACCTCGTCGACCAGGCCGATCCGCAGCGCCTCGGCGGCCGGGATGAAGTCGCCGGTCAGGATCATCTTCATCGCATAGCCTTCGCCGACCAGCCGCGGCAGCCGCTGGGTGCCGCCGCCGCCGGGGATGATGCCGAGGTTGACCTCGGGCTGGCCCAG
>DASWHO010000259.1:0-4487 GCA_036398155.1 Acidobacteriota bacterium | reverse complement strand
GCTCGGGCTTCCAGCTCCCGATCGGTGAAGCCCTTCGATGTACTTCCATTCCAAGGCGTCGCCGTAACGCGGCGGCAGATGGTCGAGCGTGGTTTGGACCAGATTGGCCAGCTCGGCATCTTCGGTGCGTCGTGCCCGAGCCGCTTCAGCGCGAAGCGGAACAGCACCGGGAAGTAGGCGGCGAAGAAGTGCTCGAACGCCGGTTGATCGCCGGCCAGCAGCCGCCTAACCAGGGCTCGGTCCGCGTGGTACGGTCCCCGCTGCATCGAAAGTCTTTCGAATCGGTTAGAGCGCCGTCCGAGCTCGGATCCTTCGCGGCCGACGTGATTCGGACGCCGGAATCGGGCGGGGACGAGCCCCGCCCCTACATTGGAGCGGAGCGCCTTGTCGTCCTCCCGTGAAGCCCAGAGCCCATGGTAGGGGAGGGACCCTAAGGAATCGCGAAATCGCCGTCGCGGTAACGCTCCGCGAGCTTGGGGTTGACCCGCCCAATCTGCGCGACCACCGCCGCGCTGCCGGCCCGATCCCCGCTGCGCCGGAGCGCCGCGGCGAGATGCATGAGGTTGAACAGCTTGAAGATGCCTTGGCTGTTGCCCCAGTAGGTCACGCGGTCATCGGCCTGGCGGAAAGCGAGGGCCGCCGCCCCGGTCTCGCCTTGCGCCAACAGCCGCACGCCTTCCATGTGCAACAGGTCGGCCTGATAAAAAGCGATCCCCGGCTTCGAGCCTTTGCCGATCCGCTCGATCTGGTCGCGCATCCGACCCTCGATGCTGCGCGCCTGTTCGAGCTGTCGGGCCAGCACGGCGAAGCGGTGCATTTGCACCGGCAGCTGGTCGCCGAGCCCGGCGCATGCGGTTGCAGCGGTCCGCTGGGCACCGACCAGATCGCCTTGAAACATCGCGCGCCACATCGGAGCGCTGCAGCGCAGATAGGTCAGCTTGCTCTCCGGGCAGGCCCGTTGGCGCTCGGCTTGGGCCAGGATCGCGGCGCTTTTCTGGTGCTGGCCCGAGAGCTCGGCGAGCTGGACCAGGTGCTCGTAGGAAGCGCAGAAATCCGGTTTGGTGCGGATGGCCTGAAGCAGCGCGCGCTCGGCTTCCTCATAACGGCCCCGGATGGTGAGCAGCTCGCCCATCGAATCGTTGGGGTTGGCCTGGTCGGGCGCGATGTAGAGATAGGTGCGGAACAGATCCTCCGCTTCCTCGAAGCGCCCGCGGGCCATGGCGAGATAGCCGAGGTGGTTTTGCGCCCGCGCCCAGTTGGGATCGATTTCGAGCAGGCGCTTGTCGCTGCGCTCTGCGGCCTCCCAGTCCTGGCGGTTCCAGGCTTGCAGCGAGCGGGCTTCGAGCGCGTAGGGATCGCGCGGGTGCTGGGCCAAATAGTCGCGCAGAATCTGCTGCGGCTTGAGCTCGATCCGGTGATGCAGCGCCAGGGCATAGCGCGCCATGAAGCGCTCGCGCGGCTTGAGGCGCTCGAGGTCGGCCTGACTCAAGCGCTCGAGCAGCGCGCGCCGGCGCGCGGGCTCCGCCAAGCGCGCCAGCAGCACCTGGGCGGCGACGAACTCGGGATCGAGCTCGAGCGCTCGGGAGAAGTGCCGGTAGGCTTCCGGATGGTAGAACTTCATTTCGGCATCGAGTCCGCGCCGAAACTCCGCCAGCGCCGCATCCGAATCGGTGGTCCATTCGGGCCGATCCTGCCAGGCTCGCAGCGCCAGCACGGTTGCGCCGATCACCAGCACCGCGGCGAGAATCCAGAGTTTGAGCTTCATGGTTGCTCCGGTTGGTAGCGCAGCGCGACCAAGGTCAAATCGTCATATGGTTCGTGATCGCCGGTGAAGCGCTCCAGCGCGGCCAGCACCGCTTGAATCAGCTGGTCGGGCTGGGCCGCGCCGGCGGCCACCACCTGGGCCAGTCGAGCGCTGCCGAAGAACTCCCCGTCGGGCGAGCGCGCGTCGACCACGCCGTCCGAATAGCCGAGCACCAGCTCGCCCGGGCGCATCGGAATCTCCACTTTACGGTAGGCGCCGGTTTGAAAGGCGCCGAGCGGGAGCCGGTGGGTGGCCAGCGGCAGCTCTTCGACCTGGCCGTTGCAGCGGCGCTTGAGCAGCTGAGGTTGACCGGCCAGCAGATACTGCAGCGATCCGGCCGGCGTGGCCGCCAGGTAGCCCATCGCCACGAAGCTCTTGTTGCGCAGCTTGTAAAGCCGCTGGTTGGCCAGGTCGAGCAGCTGTTCCGCGTCGCGATGGGTCATCGACAGCGCGTGCAGGATCTCGTGCGCCGCCATCATCATCAGCGCGCCGGGGATCGACTTGCCGGAAACGTCGCCGTACACGATCGCTCGGCTGCCGTCGTACGGTCCGGGCAGGTCGGCGATGAAGTCGCCGCCCACCTGGCGCGCCGGGCGGCAGGCGGCGGCGACTTGCCAGCCGGGCGCGAGCTGCAGCGCCGATGGAATCAAGGAGGCCTGGATTGAAGCCGCGATCTCGAGCTCGCGTTCGAACTCGACCTGCTGGGTGCGCTCTTCATGCAACATGCCGGTTTCGAGCGCGATCGCTGCCTGACGCAGCAGATCGCGCAGCAGCTCGAGCTCCTCGGCTTCGAGGGTGAGCTGGCTGTTCTTACCCGACAGCAGCACCAGGCCGATGCGCCGCCGCGGCGAGGACAGATCGCCGACCACCTCGACCCCCTCCTCCAGCAGCAGGCGGGTCCAGCGCTCGACCTGGGGATCGTCGAATTCGGTCTCTAGAATCTGTTCGAGTCGCATCAAGGTCGAACGCAGCCCCAGCTTGCGCTCGGCCTCGGGGATCTGCGGCAGACTCTCCGGCAATCGATCCGGCCCGGCAACCCGCTCGAACTGATCGCCGCGCAGCAGATACAGCGCGGCGAAATGCAGCCCCAGAAGCTGCGGCAGCTTCTCGACCAGCTGGCGCACCACCGCTTCGAGATCGACCCGCGCCGTCAAAGCGTCGCCGAAATCCTTCATGGCTTGCTGCAGCCGGGCGCGCTCGGCGAAAAAGAAGCGGTCGATCGGGGTCTGAATCCAGCGCCGCATCGGATCGAACAGCAGCACGATCGCCATCGCGAACACCACCGGAAAGTACGGTGAGGCCTCGAGCGAACTGCCGCGGAAGACGGCATTGAACGAGACGATGCCAAGCGCGTAGAGGCCGGTGACCGCCGCGGTGGTCGCGGTGTAGAGCAGGCTCTTGCGCAGGATCACCTGAATCTCGAGCAGCTGGAAGCGCACGATGGCGTAGGCGAAGGTGACCGGCACCAGGCCGAGCGGAATGATGCCGTAGAGCACCGAGTGCTCGCTGTCGTGGAAGGAGGGGAACGCGACCGCGAAGATCAGAAACGGCACCAGCCCGCAGAGCGAACCGAACAGCACCAGCGCGGCGCCGCGGCGCTCGCGCGGATTGGTCAGGCGCGCGGCGTTGGTGCCGAGCAGGCCCAGACCCAGAACGATGTAGATCGCCAGCACCCACCAGTTGGCCAGCGGCGCGCCGCTGATCAGGCGAACCTCTTGGCGGCTCTGCCGGCAGCTCAAGATACTGGCGGCAAAGACCAGCTCCGGCAGGGCGTAGATCGCGACCAAGGTCGCGAGGCGCACGGCGCGGCGTTGCAGGAAAGCGAGCGGGTTGGGCCGCGGCAGCAGCCACACCGGTTGCGGGAAGATCAGAAAGAAGTGCAGGAAGGTCGCCGGCAGCAGGAGCAAGGCCACGGTTCCGGTGGTCAAGATGAACGAGTCAGCCCAGGAGTACGAAGCCGGTCGCATGCGGCAGACCAAAAACAACAGAAACAGGCTGCAAAGGATGAAAAAAATGCGCCCCGCGCCGTGACGCGGTTGGCGCAGCAGAACGAACAAACCGACGAAAAAGAAGCTGAACCCAAGCAGGCAAGCGACCAGGTAACTGGTGTCGCCGATGCGGCGCCGGCCGAGCTGCACTTGAGCTTCCTGGAGGCCGGCGCGATTGCGGATCAGATAGGGGACGGTTTCGCCGATCCGGCGTTGATTGAGCAGCGTCGCCGCATGGGCGGTCGAGCGCAGCGCATTGCGGGCGATGCCGATGATCTGGTCGCCGGCCTCGATGCCGGCCCGATCGGCGCCGGAACCGGGCACCACCTTGCGAACGATGAGCTGGCCGGGGACGTCGGCCTCGAGCACCACGCCGTCGTAGGGGCGCGGCAGATACATGTTGCCGATCGAGAGCACGGCCAGCGCGAAAGCGAGCAGGCCGAAAGCCTGTAGCGGAGCCAGCGGTCCGGTGACTTGTCGGACGAACATGCGATACTGAGACTTACGTTCCAGCTCCGGGTGAGTTTCGCGGTGCTGGCTTTTGTCTTCCGTTCGTCGCAGCGAACGGGCCATTTCCGGATCCGCGAGTCGATTCAACCCGATTCAGCAGGCCGGCCAGATGCGACTGGTAGAGGTCCGGGTGATCCAACCAGGCCCGGCCGTGGCCGGAGCCGGGCGCGATCCAGAGCCGCTTG
>DASWHO010000258.1:0-2368 GCA_036398155.1 Acidobacteriota bacterium | reverse complement strand
CGGGACTTTTGCATGACGTGCTGGAGGATACCGAAGTCACCTATGAAGAGCTGGAGAGATTTTTCGGCGCGCGGATCGCCGCGATCGTCCAGGGCGTCACCGAGGACAAGCGGCTGCCGTGGGAGGCGCGCAAGCAGCTCTATGTGGAAACCGTCGGCAAAGCGAGCGGCGCGGTGCGCGCGGTCTGCGCCGCCGACAAGATCAACAACCTGACTTCGATCGCGCTCGAGCAGGAAGCGCGCGGCGAGCAAGTCTGGAGCGTCTTTCGCCGCGGCCGCGAGGCTCAGATCGGCTTCTACCAGGCCACTTTGGAGGCGATCGGCTCGGGTTGGGACCATCCGCTGCTGGGCGAATACCGGCACGCGCTGGACCAGGTCAAGCAGTTGCGCGGGCCGGCCTGATTCCCTTAGGATGCCGCGACTTTAACCTGCTTCCCTCGCGAGGCATCGACGCCTCAAATCCCGATGTCACGACTCTCCCTGCTCGCTCTGGCCCTGGTTTCCGCCGGGGTTCTCCAGCTCGAAGTGGTGCTGACCAAGATCTTCTCGGTCATCCTCTGGTATCACTTCGGGTTTCTGGCGATCAGCTCGGTGCTGTTCGGCTTCGCTGCGGCCGGCGTCTACCTGACGGTGCGTGGCGCGCCTCTGGATCGCGGGAGCCGCGCGGCGCTCTTGTCGCGCCTGGCGCTGCTGTCGGCGCTCGGGATCCTGGCCAGCCTGCTTCTGATCAGCCACTCGCACTTCGATCCGTTCGCGGTGGTGCGCGAGCGCCAAGAGGCGTTCCTGTTGTTCTTCATCCTGGAGCTGATCGGGCCATTCTTCGGGCTCGGTCTGGTGGTCGCGGTCGCGATCGCGCGCGCCGGCGACGACTTGGGTCGGGTCTACGGCGCCAACCTGATCGGCAGCGCGGCCGGCTGCTTGACCGCGGCGCTGGCGCTCGACCATCTCGGCGGCATTCGAGCGGCCTGCGCGGCGGCGACCTTGGTGATGGCGGGAGCGCTCTTGTTTGCACTGGCGGCGCCGGAGCGAAAGCTGCGCCTGGCGGCCGCGATCGGAACCGCGCTGCTCGCGGCCTTCACGCTTTCGCGGCTGCCGGAACGCTGGTTCGAGATGCGCGCGCCCGACAGCAAGCCGCTGGCGCACGTGCGGCCGGATCAGCTCGCCTACTCGGACTGGACCTCGCTGGCCAAGGTCGACATCTATCGCAGCGAAGGGCCGGTCGGGCTGTGGGCGCTGTCGAAGCGCTTTCCGGGACCGTACCCGAGCCAGTACGGGGTCATCATCGACGCCTGGGCGGTGACCTCGATTCTCGACGGTCACGCCGCGCCCGAGGCCGAGGCGGTGCTCGAGTACCTGCCCTCCACCGCGGTCTATCGGATTCGCGAGCGCCCCGAGGTTTTGCTGATCGGCGCCGGCGGCGGCCTCGATGTCGCCGCGGCGCTGCACTTCGGCGCGCCGCGGGTCACCGGCGTCGAGATCAACCGCTCGATCGTGGAAGCGGTGCGCGGTCCGTTCGCCGAGTTCAGCGGCCGGCTCTACCAACGACCGGAGGTCGAGGTGGCGGTGGCCGAAGGGCGCCACTTCCTCGAGCAGCATCCGCGGAAAGTCGACGTGCTGCAGCTCTCCGGGGTCGATACCGCCGCCGCGACCGCGGCCGGCGCCTTCAGCCTGTCGGAGAATTTCCTCTACACCCGCGAAGCCTTCGCTACCTATCTCGAGCAGCTCACGCCCGACGGAATCCTCACGCTCACGCGCTGGTACATCCCGTCGCCCAGCGGTCATCCGCGCTTCGCCTTGCGGCTCTTCGCGCTGGCGCTGCAGGGGCTCGAGGATCTCGGGGTCGAGGAGCCGCTGGGCCACATCTATTACCTGGCCCACGAGCAGATCACGGTGGTTTTGATCGGCCGCCGGCCGTTCAGCGCCGCGGAAATCGCGACGCTCGATCGATTCTGCGCCGACTACGGCTACACGGTGCTGTTCGCCGCCGGCCGCGCGCCGCGGCGGTTGGAGTTCTTGGGGCATCGCACCACCAACTTCTTTCGCGACTACGCCTATGCCGCCGACCGGCGGGCCTACGCCGACGCCTACCCGTTCGACATCAGCGTGCCGACCGATGACCGGCCGTTCTACTTCGAGAACAGCCGCTGGAGTCGCCTCGCGGAGGCTGACAATTTCTATAATCCGCTCGGCGGGATGACCGGTCAGGCGGTGCTGCTCCTGCTCCTGATCGAAGCGGCGCTGCTCGGGCTCGTGTTTCTGGGCCTGCCGCTGCTGGCGCGGCGGCGCGCCGATCTGCGCAACCCGCTGGCGCCGTCCTGCGCGCTGTATTTCACCTTGCTCGGCGCCGGCTTCATCCTGGCCGAAGTGAT
>DASWHO010000257.1:0-3127 GCA_036398155.1 Acidobacteriota bacterium | reverse complement strand
CCAATCGACATCCTCGAAATAAGCGAAGAACGTCTCTTCGAACGGCCCGACCTCGCGCCAGGCGGCGGCGCGGATCAGCAGGCAGGTGCCGAGCAGCCACTGCGGCTCGGGCGCGACCGGGCCGCGCGCCGCGATCACCAGAGGGCCGAACGAGAGCCTTCCAGTCCAGGGCTCGGGCCGGCCGTCCGGGCGCGCGATCCGAGGCGCGGCCGCGGCGGTGCGCGGGTTTTGATCCATGGCCTCATGGAGGGCGGCGACGCAGCCGGCTCGAAGCTCACAGTCCGGGTTCAGAAGCAGAATCTGGTGCGCGCCGCGCTCGAGCGCGCGGGCGATCCCGGCGTTGGCCCCGGCGGCGAAGCCGCGGTTCTCGGGCAAGATCAGCCATGAAAGCTCGGGGAACGCCTCGCGCAACTCGGCGCCGCTGCCGTCCCAAGAGCCGTTGTCCACCGCGACGATATGCCCCGGCGGCAGGCCCTGGTCCAGCAGGCTTTGGATCGCGGCCTGGGTCTCACCGCCACGGAGGTGGACGATGACGGCCCGCACATCGGCGCTCGGCTGGCTCACGACTCGTTTCCCGCTCTCAGCACCGCAAAGCGCTGGTTTCGCGGCGCTTCGAGCCTCCTGATATAGTCGATCCGATGCGGTCGCGTCTGCCCATCGCAGCCCTGCTCTGCGCCGCGCTGGGTCTGTCCGGCTGCGGCCTGCTCGGCTCCAAAGCGCCGAACATTCTGCTGATCACCTTGGACACCGTGCGCGCGGATCGGCTCGGCGCCTACGGCTACGCCGCGGCCCAGACCCCGGTGCTCGACGAGCTGGCGCGGCGCGGCGTCTTGTTCGAAGCGGCGTTCTGCCAGGCGCCGCTGACCTTGCCCTCGCACGTCAGCATTCTCACCGGGACCTACCCGTTCTTCCACGGCGTGCGCGACAACGGCTACTTCCTGCTTTCTAAACGGGCGACGACCGTGGCCGAGACCCTGTCGAACGACGCCGGCTATCGCACCGCGGCCTTTATCAGCGGCTACCCGCTGGCGGCGCGCTTCGGCTTGAATCAGGGTTTCGGGATTTACGACGACGAGCTCACCAGCGGCAGCGAGGAGCATTTCGGTGAGACGGTGCGGGTCGAGCGGCTGGCGGCCGAGACCACCGATCGCGCCGCCGCCTGGCTGGAGCAGCTCGATCAACCGCCTTTTTTCGCTTGGGTTCACTACTTCGATCCGCACAGCGACTACACGCCGCCCGAGCCGTTCGACCAGAGCTTCTCGGATCGGCCCTACGACGGCGAGATCGCCTACGTCGACCGCGAGCTGGGCCGACTGCTCGAGGCGCTGCGGCGGCTCGAGCTGGAAGGCAGCACCATCGTCGCGGTGATCGGGGACCACGGCGAGGGGCTCGATCAGCATGATGAAACCGAGCACGGCCTGCAGGTCTACGACGAGACGATTCGGATTCCCCTGATTCTGACCCTGCCCGACGGCCGCTGGGCCGGCCGCCGGGTCGAGGCGCTGGTCGAGTCGATCGACCTGGTGCCGACTTTGTTGGAGCTGGCCGGGGTCGAACCGGCGCGGCAGGTGCAGGGCTCCAGCCTGGTTGCGCTGCTCGCGGGCGAGGTCGACCAGGTTCACGAGCAGATCTACAGCGAGACCTTTTCGCCGCGGCTCGGCTTCGGCGCCTGCGAGCTCGAGAGCCTGCGCTCGCAGCAGTGGAAGTATGTCCGCGCGCCGCGGCCGGAGCTCTACGACTTGGAGCGCGATCCCAGCGAGCTGGACAACCTCTATGCGAACCAGCGCCCGCGCGCCGCGGCGTTCGACGACCGGCTGACGCGGCTGTTGACCTTCCGGGGCGGGCAAGCGCTTCCCGGCCCGGTTCAGACGCTCGACCCCGAAGCCCAGAGCAAGCTGGCCAGCCTGGGTTATCTCGCCAGCTCGAGCGGCTACCGCGAGGATGTGCTGTCGCAGCCGTGTGAAGGCGATCCCAAGGAGCTGGTGCGCTGGGTGTCGGGCCTGCAGTACGCCAGCCGGATGGTGCGGATGGGCCAGCCGGCCCAGGCGCGTGCCCGGTTGGAGCAAATCCTGGCGCGAGCGCCTGCCGCTTCGGCGCAAGGCGAGAATTACCGCCGCATGGTGGAGGAGTTCCTCGAGGGTTTGGAGACCCACGGCAGCTAGCCGGCCCCGCGCCGGCCGCGCTGATCGAATTCGCCATGCCGACTGTCAGCGTAGTGATCGTCAACTGGAACGGCGCGCAGCATCTCGAGCCGTGTCTGCGCAGCCTCCAGCAGCTCGACTTTCCGCGCGCCGAGCTCGAAGTGTGGATGGTCGACAACCACAGCTCCGACGGCTCGATCGAGCAGGCCAAGGCGCTCTATCCCGGCATCCGGATCTTGGCCAACGACCGCAACCAGGGCTTCGCGCGGCCCAACAACCAGGCCGCGGCAGCGGCGACCGGGGAGTATCTGGCGCTGCTCAACAACGACATGCGGGTCGACCCCGGCTGGCTGCGCGAGGCGCTGGCCCAGATCGATCGCGCTTCGGGCACGGTCTGCGTCGGCTCCAAGATCCTCGACTGGGAGGGCCAGCAGATCGATTTCGCCGGCGGCTCGCTGCACTATCTCGGCTACGCCGACCAGAACCACTTGGGCGCGGCCGCCGGGGCGGTGCAGCTCGAGCCGCACGAGATCCTGTTTCCGTGCGGCGGCGCGCTGCTGATCGACCGCCGGGTGTATCTCGAGCTGGGCGGTTTCGACGAGGACTACTTCGCGATCTTCGAAGACGTCGATCTCGGCTGGCGGTTGTGGCTGGCCGGCTACCGAGTGCGGCTGGCGCCGGCGTCGATCACCTACCACCGCCGCCACGGCTCGTTCGCCGAGGTCGATCCGCGGGTCAACACCATCGTGCACCGCAACGCCCTGATGACGATCTTCAAGAATTATGGCGAGGAAGCCTTTCGCAAGATCGTACCGCTGGCGTTCGTCCTCGCGGTTCGGCGCGCGGTCAGCTTCAGCGGCGTGAATCGCAGCGCCTACGAGCTGTGGGACAACGTCGAGCGCCACGCGCGCGATCCCGAGCGGCGCGGCGCGGTGATCGAGCAGTGCCAGCTGGCGCTCAACCACATCGTGGCGCTGGATCAGTTC
>DASWHO010000256.1:0-1561 GCA_036398155.1 Acidobacteriota bacterium | reverse complement strand
GACCATGGAGTGATTGTGACGGCACTAGGCCTCAAATAAAACCCCGGCGCCGGGAGGCGGAACCGGCGCCCGCGAGCGTGTATAATGCGCGCTCTCCGGTCGGCCGCGAGGCCTGCTTCGCTGCGCGCGGCGACGGTGCTGGGCGCAGTGGGCCGCGGAGCCGATCGTCAGGCGAAAACCATGCAGGCAACCGAGACCACCATGCTGGTGACCGGCGGCGCCGGATTCATCGGCGCCAACTTCGTGCGCGCCGCGCTGGCGCAGCCCGCCACCCGCGTCGTGGTGCTCGACAAGCTGACCTACGCCGGCAACCTGCTCAACTTGGAGGCGATCCAGGACGACCCCCGCTTGCGGTTCGTCCGCGGCGATATCGCCGATCGCGCGGCGGTGCGCGCCGTGCTGCGCGAACACCGTCCCGCTGCGGTGGTCAACTTCGCGGCCGAGAGCCATGTCGATCGCTCGATCGACGATCCGCAGGCCTTCGTGCATACCAACATCGTCGGCACCTACGAGCTGCTCGAAGCGGCCCGCCACTACGTTCGCGAGCTGAGCGGCGCCGCGCGAGGAGCGTTTCGGTTTCTGCATGTCTCGACCGACGAGGTCTACGGCAGCCTGGGCACTGTCGGGCAGTTCTCGGAAACGACCGCCTACGCGCCCAACTCCCCCTATGCCGCCTCGAAAGCGGCCGCCGATCACCTGGCGCGGGCGTACCATGAGACCTATGATCTGCCGGTCGTGATCACCAATTGCTCGAACAACTACGGTCCCTACCAGTTCCCGGAGAAGTTGATCCCGCTGATGACGCTCAACGCGCTCGAGGGCCGGCCGCTGCCGATCTACGGCGACGGCGGCAACGTGCGCGACTGGCTCTATGTCGAAGATCACTGCGAGGGGATCCTGGCGGTTCTAGAGCGCGGCCGCAGCGGAGAGAAGTACAACATCGGCGGGCACGGCGAACGCACCAACTTGGAGCTGATCGAGGCGCTCTGCGAGGCTTTGGAGCGCTTGCGGCCGGCGGCCGGCAACCCGGCGCTGCAGCGCCAAGGGATCCGCGACTACCGCAGCCTCAAGACCTTCGTGCCCGATCGGCCGGGCCACGATCGGCGCTATGCGATCGACGCGAGCAAGATTCGAGCCGAGCTCGGCTGGCGGCCGCGTCACGATTTGGAGACCGGCCTGGCCCGCACGGTCCAGTGGTACCTCGACCATCTCGACTGGTGCGAGGCGGTGCAGTCGGGGCGCTATCGCCGCGAGCGGCTCGGCCTCGGAGTAGGAGAGCCGGCTTGAAGGGGATCATTCTGGCCGGCGGCAGCGGCAGCCGTCTGTTCCCGCTGACCCGCGGGGTCAGCAAGCAGCTGCTGGCGATCTACGACAAGCCGATGATCTACTATCCGCTCTCCACTTTGATGCTGGCCGGCATCCGCCAGATCCTGGTGATCACCACCCCGCAGGACCAGGAGAGCTTCCGCCGCCTGCTGGGCGACGGCGGCCAGGTCGGCATCGAGATCGACTATGCGGTTCAGCCGCGCGCCGAGGGCTTGGCTCAGGCCTTCGTGATCGG
>DASWHO010000255.1:0-7771 GCA_036398155.1 Acidobacteriota bacterium | reverse complement strand
ACGGGTGCAGCTATTCGATCCAGGCCGGATTGCTGGATGTCTTGGAGCACCGAATCCAAGCGCTGTCGGTCAACGCCGCCCCGGCCGCCGCCGCCGATCCGCCCAACGCGGAGAGCGCTCCCAAACGCACGCGCCTGTGTTTGGACCCATGGAGCATGCTCTACGTCCAAGCCGACGGCGCGGTGCGGACCTGCTGCTGGAAGTTCGATCCGCTCGGGCGCCTGGGCAAAGGCGACTCGCTCGCCGCGATCGCCAACGGCCCCGAGCTGCGCCGGCTCCGCGGGCAGCTGCTCAGCGGCGAGCTCGCGCCCGCCTGTGAGGCTTGCCCGGCTCGGCATTGGGGAACGCTCGCTCAGCAAGAGCGCGCGGTCCTTCGGGTGCTGGCGAGCCAGGGCGCGCTGCGCGGCGCCCTGCTCTGGCGCCACCGCCGCAATCAGGCGCTCCGAGCTGTGGCATCTCCCTTGCGCCGCGCACTCCGGTCCTTAAGGCCGGACAATTAGACCCAGTTCTGCACCCGCATGGTATGAATGCATGATATACTAGAATCATACCAAGGAGGGCATCACCGTGAAATCGAAGCTTGCAATCAAGGTTGGCGTGAGCCTCCCCGCAGAGCTCCACAAAGCGTTGGAAGACGCCAGGCGCAAGCTCGGCAAGAGCCGCAGCGCGCTATTGCAGGAGGCGCTGAAAGAGTGGCTGGAGGCGCGCCGGATCGAGCGGATGGTTCGCCGCTATCAAGAGGGCTACCTGGCCAGTCCCGAAAGTGCAGAGGAGATCCGAGCCGCAGAGGCGGCGGCGGGCGAGCTGCTGGCGAAAGAAGACTGGTTATGAGAAGAGGCGAGGTCTGGTGGGCGGAGCTGCCTGCTCCCACCGGGCGGCGCCCGGTCGTACTGCTGTCGCGGAATGAAGCCTACCCCGTCAGGGAGCTGGTCACCATCGCGCCGGTTACGACTCGCATTCGCAATATTCCAACCGAAGTTCCCTTGAGCAAGGAAGACGGCCTTCCCAGAATCTGTGTGGCAAATCTGGACACCATCACGACCATTCCGAAGCGAGCCCTCGCTCAAAGGGTATCGACCTTGTCCCCCGCCAAGATCTCTGCAATCGAAGCTTCTTTGAGATTCGCGCTTGCCCTGTCGTGACGCTTCGAACGTGGCTTAGCCGCTGCCGAAGTGGATCTCTTCGAACTCGAGGGTCAGCAGCGCGTCGCGGCGCTCGCGGCGATCGGCGCGGGTCGGAAACCAGCGCGCCTTTTCCTCGCAGCCTTTCTTGAGCACCGCGCGGCCGCCGCGGCGCGTCACATCGGCGAGCTCGGCGCAGATCAGCCGGGTGCCTTCGGGGCGCTCGTCGATCGCCAGCACGATCGCCTTCTTGTAGCCGATCGGCGACTCGTCGAGCAGCGCGTAGATCGTGTCGCCGACTTGAACCCGGACGGCCTTCACGCCTTGCGCGCCACTGCGACGATTTGGTGCCCGAGCAGCCGCCGGTCGAGCCGCAGCTCGAACGGCCACATCAAATAGTAAAGCGGCCGGGTCGCGAAGTAGAACGCGGCCAAGACATCCAGATTGCTGTAGAGCTTGTCGAACAAAGCCACCGGCCCAATCCAGCCGCGCTTCAGCCAGCGCTCGCGCGCGCGGAGCAGAGCCGCTTCGATCACAAAATACTGCCAGTGCGGCTCGCTCGAGTTGCTGCTCAAATGCTCGACCGCGAACCCCGCCTGTTCGAGCAGCCGTCGCAGCGAGTCGGGCGCGTAGTAATGCGGGTGGCCCGGGCCGAAAATCGCGCTCCACGCCGGGCCGGCCAAAAGGTAAGTCCACGAGGCGCGGTTGGGCAGCTTGAGATAGATCCGCCCGCCGGGCTTGAGCCAGCGCGCCGCGGCCGCAAGCGCCGGGCGCGGCGCGACGTGATGCTCGAAGCTGTCGAGAAAGCTCACCAGGTCGAAGCACTCCGATTCGAGCGGCGCGGTTTCGATGCCGGATGAATGCACCTCGAGCCCCGAGCGGCGCGCGTAGTCGGCCGGCAGCGGTGCGGTCTCCAGGCCGACCGGCTGCCAGCCGGCGGCGCGCGCGGCTTCGAGGAAGAAGCCGAACGAGCAGCCGACGTCCAGCAGCCGGCCCGGCGGCTGAAAGCGCGCGATGAACTTCAAATCCTGACGGGCGCGGCGCCGATGCCAGCTGCGGTAGTAGTGATAGAGGTAGTGGTTGTGGATCTCGGGGCGCTCGTAGTACCGCGCTTCCTGCTCCGCGGTCGGCGGCGGATGCAAGAAGAGATGCTCGCAGCTTCCGCAGCTGCGAAAACAGAAGCCGCCCTTTTCGAATGCCGCGGCGGTGGCACCGCCGCACAGCGGACAAGGGGTCATGGTGTCGAGCTGGCACCTCCCCTCTCCCACCGGGAGAGGGGCCGGGGGTGAGGGAGGGCGTCCCTTCTATAGTCATACGCAAGCACTGAAGGAAGTTGGGATTGGGCCGATTGAAACTCGATCTGTAGGCAACGCAGCCCCTCACCCCGGCCCTCTCCCGGAGGGAGAGGGAGTTTGCACGTGATCACGGCGCGGCGACCTGTACCTGTGCGGTTTGCTTCGGCTTCAGGGCGGCGAGCTGGCCGCAGGCGCCGAGGATGTCGCGGCCGCGGCTCTCGCGAATTGTGGCGGTCACACCTGCGCTGCGCAGGATGCGCTGAAAAGCCTCCTGGCGTTCGGGCGGCGCTGGCTCGAAGGGCAGCTCGGCCGCCGGATTGAACGGAATCAGATTGACCTTCGCGCGTATGCCATGGAGCAGCCGCACCAACCGCCACGCGTCCTCGTCGCTGTCGTTGATGCCCGCGAGCAGTACGTACTCGAACGTGATCCGCTCGCGCGGCCCGAGCGGATAGCGCCGCAGAGTCGCGAACAGGGCCGCCAGCGGATAGCGCCGGTCGATCGGCATCAGCTCCGCGCGCGCCGCGTCGGTGGTCGCGCTGATCGAGACCGCCAGCTTGGGCCGCCGTTCGAGCCGCGCCAGCTTCTCGATCCCCGGCACCAGACCGACGGTCGATAGCGTCACTCGCCGCGGCGGGAAACCGAGTCCTTCCGGGTCGGACAACAGCTCGAGGGCGCGCGCCACGTTATCGAAGTTGGCCAGCGGCTCCCCCATTCCCATCAGCACGATGTTCTTGCGGCTCGGCTCGGCGCCGAACAGCGATTGCAGCACCAGCACCTGACCGACGATCTCCCCGACGCTGAGATTGCGGTCGAGGCCCATCTGCGCGGTGCGGCAGAAGCGGCACCCCATTGCGCAGCCGACCTGGGTCGAGATGCAGTAGGTGCGTCGCTCCGGCTTCGGGATCGCGACCGCCTCGACCCGGCGCCCGTCCTCCAGCTCGAGCAACAGCTTCTCCGTACCGTCCGCAGAGCATTGCCGCTCGACCAGCTCCGGCCAGCGCACCACATGGCTGCGCTTCAAGGCCTCCCGCCAGGCGGCCGGAAGCGTGTGCATCCGATCGAAATCGGTGACCGCTTTGAGGTAAAGCCAGCCGTAGAGCTGGCGCCCGCGGTACGCCGGCAGGCCGTGCTTTTCCGCCAGCCGTTCGAGCTCGCTGCGGCCCAAACCCAAGAGATTCGATCGGCCGTGGCTCATGACGATACTCGCGCTTATTCTATCCGGCATGCGCGGGCTGCCCTCTCTGCTTGTGCCACGTTCGCCCATTGGACCGCTCCGGCCGAACGGCGTGTAGCATTCGGCGTCTTTTAGCAGCAACGGGAACCCAGTGGGCGCTGAGTTCTAGATCAACAGCACGACCCTCGGCGATCAGGCCATGCCGTCCGTGTCGCATGATTCCGGAGGCGGTTTCATCGTGGCCTGGGAAGGTGAACCGGTCTCCCATGATTCTGCTGGATGGTTCGTGGTGGTGTGACAGAGCCTGAACCAGGATGGCTCCGACTACGGTATCTTCGAACAGTGCTTCGACGCCAACGGAGCCGCGCTAGGAGGCGAATTCCAGATCAACAGCTTTACTACCAACGAACAGGAGAACCCGACCATCTCCCCATGATATCCCCGCGAGTGGGTTGCGCTGATTGGGTGGCATGGGTGGCCGAAGGCCGCCCATGGACGAGCTGCGCACAGACTGTGAGTCGGCCCGGCCTCGATTCCGGCTTGCGCCGGAATGACGGCAGGCGTGCACGCCTCTCCCCCGGTGCCTTCTGGTGGCCCAGCCTGATAGGTGGCCCTGGGTGCCGTGGGCAAGCTCCATGGGTGCCGGGGCAAGCTCCATGGGTGCCGGGGGCAAGCTCCATGGGTGCCAGGGGCAAGCTCTGCTTTGCCCACGGACTACGTTCGATCACGGAGAGAATCCGTTGTTCGCTCGCCGTGCTGTCCGTGGGCGGAGCGAAGCTCGCCCACGGCACCCCTAAACTGCTCCGCTCCTTGCGCTAGTTGTCGCCAGCGGGCGGGGGCTGAAGAGCCCGGACCTGCAGCAGCGCCTGGGCGGCGTCGTGATCGCGCCCCAAAGCTCGGTAGGCTTGCGCCAGAGCCAGCAGCGCCGGGACGTGATCCGGCTGCGCCCCCAGCGTCGAGCGATAGCGCTCGATCGCAGCGTTCCAATCGCCGCGGGCGGCCGCGAGATGCCCTTCCTCCAATGCGATCTCCGCGATTTCGGGGGCCAGCTGCCGGGCCCGTTCGAAGTCGGCGCGCGCGTCGGAGAATCGGTGCTCCAGTCGCGCTACGATGCCGCGGTTGAGATACGCCAGGCCCAGCTCCGGGTTGCGACGCACCGCCACATCGGCCCAGGGCCGAGCCAGGTCGGGACGGCCGTCCTCGATGTACATCCGAGCCAGGTTGTTGGCGGCGCGCGGATCGCGATTGGGCGGGCCGGCGGCTTCAAGAAACAAGCGGCGCGCCTGCTCGCGCTGACCCTCGCGCAACAGCAGCAGCCCCAAATTGGTGCGCAGCTTTCCGGATTGCCGAAAGTGCGCGAGCGCGGCGCGCAGCACCCGGACCGCCTCGGCTGGTCGGCCGGCTGCCTCCAGCGCCACCGCCAGATTGAAAGCGGCGTCGTGGTAGTCGGGATCGAGTCGCCGCGCCAGCCGAAACTCATGCAGCGCCGCGTCGAGTCGGCCCTGGTCGAGCAGCGCCACGCCGTAGTTGTTGTGCGGCCTCGCTTTGACGGGCGATTTGGAGACGGTATCGCGCCAGAGCCGCAGCTCGCTCGCATAATCGCGGTTGCGCTGCCAGGTCAAAAGCAAAAGACAGGCTGCAGTCAGGCCGAAGCCGATCCGAAGGCTCCGGTCCGGCTTCGATCGGGCCGCCAAGAACATGCCGGCTGCCAAGGTCGCACCGGCCAGCGCCAGATAGGCACGGTGCTCCGCCAGCACGTCCCGCAGCGGCACCAGCGCGGTGGGCGTAAGGCTGATCAAGAACCAGCACGCCGCCAGTGCCCAAGGCTTGCCCGCGCCGGCCGCCCGCAGGGACAACAGTCCGCCCAAGAGCAGCGCGCAGCCCAGCAGCCACCCGAGTTGATCGAGCCGAATCGGGAGCGCCAAGTGGTGGTCCAGATTGAGCTGAACCGGCCAGAGCGTGAGCCGCATGTAAGTCGGCAGCGCCTGCAGCTGCCCAAGCAGGTAATCGCCCCATGAAAACGGCCAGTGGTAGCGCAGCACCCCCTTGAGATAGATCGCCGCCGCGCCGAGGATCAGCAGCGCGACATGGGGCGCCGCGCGGCGCAGCGCCCGCTTCAACGATCCGGGCGCCAGGCCCCAATCGAGCAGGATCGCCAGCGCTGGAAAGACGGCGCCTTGCTCCTTGGCAGCCAGCGCAAAGAGAAAGCCGGCCGCGGTCAGGAGGCGCGCCCCGCGTCCCGCTCGCAGGTGCTGCCAGAGCGCGAACAGAACCCCGGCGGTAGCCAGCAGATCGGACCTGCCGATCACCACGTTGATCGATTCAGTGGCCAGCGGGTGCACGGCAAACAGGACACCGGCCGCGGTCGCTCCGCGCCGGACGCGCTCCGGATCACCCGGCCAGCGGCGCCGGCCATAGATGCCGATCAAGGTAACCAGCAGCCAGCAGTTGAGCGCGTGAAAGGCGATGTTGGTGGCCACGAACGCGGCCGGCCGCAAACCGGCGGCGGCATAGTTCAAAGCCAGGCTCAGCTTGACCAGCGGCCGATAGGCACCGATCAGCCGCTCGGCATCGAGGACGCGGATCTCCCGGTTCTCCACCACCGAGGTCTTGTCGTCGAAGTGAAAGCCGCCCGGCAACGCGTTGGCATAGGCCAACAGGGCGGCCACCACCGCCCATGTGCGCGGCCCGCCGAGCCAAATCCGTTCGGTTTTCCCGTTCATGGGCCTGGGTTTGGGCTCGGGCGGCGTGATCCGCCGGCCCCGAGGCGGTCCAAGCCCCCACAATCTGCCCGCGTTGACGGGTGATGTAAAGCAGGTCTAACCTCTGCCGCCGGGGGGAACCGGGTGTGCGTTCCTATCTCCACATTTACAGGCTGCTGTACGGCGCCGGACTGGCGGCGCTGGCGCCCTACTATCTGTGGCGCTTCTGGAAGCGCGGCCTGCAGCTCGGCGACCTGAGGCAGCGGTTCGGTTATCTGCCCGATTCACCTCGGATTGGGGAAAACGGCGCGCCGGGTGCGGTCTGGATTCACGCGGTTTCGGTCGGCGAGGCGCTGGCGCTGCGGCGTCTGGTGCAGCGCATGCGCCAGCGATTGAGCCAACCCTTGGTGGTAACCACCACCACCGCGACCGGACAGCAGGTGGCGCGCCAGAGCCTCTACCTCGCGGATGCGATCTACTACTTTCCCTTCGATCTACGTGGGCCGGTACGGCGTGCGCTGGACCGCATCCGGCCGCGCCTGGTGCTGCTCACCGAGTCCGAGCTGTGGCCGATCTTCCTCGACGAGTGCCGCCAGCGCGCGATTCCGGTGCTGCTGATCAATGGACGGATGAGCCAGCGCACCTTGCGCAGCTATCGGCGGGTGCGCGGCGCCGCGTTGGACATGCTCGGGGCCTTGGAGCTGATGCTGATCCAGGAGTCGAGCTGCGCCGACGCGTTGATCGAGCTCGGCGTCGCGCCCGAAAAGGTCCGCACCGTGCGCAGCCTCAAGTTCGACTTCGAGGAAGACGGCGCCGGCGACGCTGCATGCGGCACCTTGGTCGAAGCGCTCGAGGCGGACGGTCGATTCACCGTGGTGGCCGGCTCGACCGTCGCCGGCGAGGAGATCCAGCTGCTCAAGGCCTTTCGCGAGCTGCGCGCGGTGCAAAGCGATGCGCGGTTGATCCTCGCGCCGCGCCATCCGGAGCGCTTTGACAGCGTCGCGGCGCTGCTCGAGCGCAGCGACTTCAGCTGGCAGCGCCGCAGCGGCGGGCCGCTGGATCCGAACCTCGACGTCGTGCTTCTGGATACGCTCGGCGAGCTGCGCGCGGTCTATCGCGCCGCCGCGGTGGCCGTGATCGGCGGCAGCTTCGGCGCCCGCGGCGGACACAACCTGCTGGAACCGGCAGCCAGCGCCAAGCCGGTGGTGTTCGGCCCCCACATGGAGAACTTCGCCGAGATCGCCGCAAGCTTCGCCGGCTCCGGCGCCGGTCTGCAGGTCAGCGCGGATGCGATCGGAACCGCGCTGATCCGACTGGCGCGCGATCCGCTGCTGGCCAAGAACATGGGCGCCAGTGGCCGCCAACTGGTCGAAGCGTCGCGCGGCTCGACCGAAGAAACCTTGCGGGCGATCGACCCCTGGCTCGCCGCTCTAGCCCGCAATTCTCACGAGCCATCTACTGCGGCGACGTAATGCA
>DASWHO010000254.1:0-2306 GCA_036398155.1 Acidobacteriota bacterium | reverse complement strand
TGATCCGAGAGGTGACTTCGACTTCGAGGCCATCGTCGTCCGATTCGTCGCCGGTGCTGCCGCAGCCGCTCCCGCCGCCGCCACCGCCGCCGCCACCGCCGGCGCTCACCTCAAAGTTGCCGACGCTGGACACCACCAGGTTGCCCGGCGTCAGCGGTGGTTGTCCGGCGAGCGCCAGACCCGCGGCCAAGGCATAGCCGCCCAGCGGCACGCTCGGCAGCGGCTCGATATCGAGCAGCTTCAGGTTGACCCGCGGGCTGGTCACCGAAGTGGCGAGCGGGATCAGGGTGTTGATCGGCCCGAATTGACCGACGCCGACGAAGCTGAAAAAGCTGCCGTCGGTGAGAAACAGCACCGCATAGACATCGACCGGCTGGGTCCCGGTCTCGTACTCGAGCTCGATCTCGAGATGGCCGCCGATCGGCACCGTCGCGTTGTTGGAGTGGATCTGGATCTCGGGCTCGGCGAAACCGGTCGTCGCCAGACCCAGCAGCGCCATGGCGCCGATCAGGACTCCCGCAGCCCGCTTGAGCATTTTGGACATAGCTTCCTCCTTGAGATTGGACCGACGATTTCGAACCTATAAGAGCGGCGGATCGGCGCCGTGATACAGGCGAGACCCTCGTTCCGATCCCAACGCCCAAGCTCCGGCAACATTTCTCAGCTTAGCAGACCGGCTCCCGCGGGGCCGGAAAGCCCGGCCTGTTTGCAAGCGAATCGGGCTTTGTTCGTCAAGCTTGGCGATCGGGCGCTGTTGACCACGTCGAGCCGGGCCGCCTACGATGCCGCCGTTTCCCACCTCGGTCCTGTTCGTGTGACCAGCCTTGATCCCGACCGAACACGATTCTGACGCCGCGCCGGCTCCGAGTTTGGTGCGCGCGATCGGGCGTTGGACCCTCGCAGCGTTGGTACTCAACTCGATCATCGGCAGCGGCATCTTCGGCATCCCCAGCGACGTGGCCCGGCTGGTGGGCGGCGCCGGGCCGATCGCTTATCTGATCGCGGCCGCCGGCATCGGCCTGATCATGGGCTGCTTCGCCGAAGTCGGCTCGCAGTTCGGCGCCGCCGGCGGCCCCTATCTCTATGCCCGGGTCGCCTACGGCCGGTTCATGGGCCTGCAAATGGGCTGGCTGGCGCTGCTGGTGCGGCTGACCTCGGCCGCGGCCAACGCCAACCTCTTCGTCGTCTACCTCGGGCAGTTCTACCCCGCCGCCACCACGCCGCTGCCGCGTGCAGCGCTGCTCACGGCCCTGCTCGGTTTGCTCCTGGTGATCAACCTGCGCGGCGTGCGCGGCGGCGCCCGGCTCAGCAATCTGTTCATGGCCGCCAAGCTGCTGCCGCTCGCGCTGTTCATCTTCGCCGGGCTGGCCTTGGCCGGCATCCAGATTCCCGCTCCCCGCGCCGACGCCGGTCTGGGCGCCTGGCTGACCGCACTGCTCGCGCTGGTGTTTGCCTACGGCGGTTTCGAAGCGGCGCTGATTCCGATGGCCGAGGTGCAGCGGCCGCGGCGCGACACGCCGTTCGCGCTGTTCGTCGCGCTGGCGAGCTGCGCGCTGCTGTATACCGCGGTGCACGTGGTGGTGATGAGCGCGCTGCCCGATCCCGCTTCGAGCCCGCGGCCGGTGGCCGACGCGGCGAGAGTGTTCCTCGGCGCCGGCGGCGCCGCGCTGATCGCGATCGGAGCCATGATCTCGATGGCCGGCTACCTCAGCGGCCAGTTCGTCAGCGCCCCGCGGCTGCCCTACGCGCTGGCGCAGGAGGGAGACTTTCCGGCGCCGTTCGGGGCCGTGCACCGGCGTTTTCGCACCCCGCACATCGCGATCCTGGTCTACGGCCTCACGGTGTGGGCCTTGGCTCTCTACGGCAGTTTCATCTGGAACGCCATTCTCTCGGCGGTCGCACGGCTGTTCACCTACGCGCTGGTCTGCGGCGCGCTCCTGATTCTGCGCCGGCGCCGCCCACAGGCCGACGCCTATCGCCTGCCGGCCGGACCGCTGGTGAGCGTGCTGGGCATCGCCTTCAGCGCCGCGCTGGTCGCCACCATGGGCGCCCAGGAATTGGCGATCGTGGCCGCGACCGTGCTGGTCGCGCTGGCCAACTGGCTCTGGGTGCGGCGCCGGGCCGCTCGCAGCGCGGCTTGAGGGTGGCGCGGCTTACAGTCCCCTGGGATCGCCCCGCGGCTGGCGACCGTCGGCGGCAACGGCCAGTTCGTGGTCCTGTGGATCCAAGACCAGCTGGTCTACGCCCGCTACGCCAGCGGCGCCAAATAGGCCGGCGGCGGATCCCCTCGTCTCTGCACAATGGGC
>DASWHO010000253.1:0-7246 GCA_036398155.1 Acidobacteriota bacterium | reverse complement strand
GAGATCTCCGGCGGCCAGGATCTGCTCCAGGTCGGCAAGCGCGAGATCCAGTCGCGCGCTTACGTGGCGCTGTTCAACTTCCGCGGCACCGACCAGCAAAAGCGCGTCTCCGAGCTCAGCGGCGGCGAGCGCAACCGCGCGCATCTGGCCAAGCTCCTGATCGGCGGCGGCAACCTGCTGCTGCTCGACGAGCCGACCAACGACCTCGACGTCGACACCCTGCGCGCGCTGGAGGAAGGACTGCTCAGCTTCGCCGGCTGCGTGGTCGTGGTCAGCCACGACCGCTGGTTTCTCGACCGCATCGCCACCCATATCCTCGCCTTCGAGGGCGACAGCAAGGCGGTCTGGTTCGAAGGCAACTACCAGGATTACGAAGCTGACCGCCACCGCCGGCTCGGCCCCGCCGCCGACCTGCCCCACCGGATCCGCTACCGCAAGCTCACCCGCGGCGCTTAGAGGATCAGGTCCCTTTTCGGACTCGGTTCCATTCGGCCTTGAGGATTCGCTGCGCGAGCTCGGTGACCTGCTTGTGCAGCTCGATGAACTGATCGTCGAGCTGGGTTCCCTCTTCCAGCGAGCCGACCATGCGGCGGATGGTGCTGAGCAGGGTCTTGTACTCCTCCTCACCGGGATTGACCATGAGCACGACTTCCTGCTCGAGCTGGGCGAGGCGCCGGTACCGCGCGTCGGTTCTATCCTGAGGCCCGGCTACGAAGTAGTGGAGCGCTGAGCTCAGCAGCTCGGCCAGCTTGCTGCGCAGCTCGTTGATCCAGGCCTGGCGCATCGGGCTGACCAGCTGCCGGTTCGCGATCGACTGCGCGGCCTCGAGCTGCCGCCGCGCGATGGCCCAGGAAACCAATGGACCCAACAAGACCGCCCCGACGGCGACCACCAAGGACAAGATCGGGATGAGAGGATCCATGGGTTCCGCCATGGTAGCACTTTTCCCGTCCGCTCCAGCCGGCGTCCGTGGGCAAAGCAGAGCTTGCCCACGGCACCCATTCAATCGCGGCTACAGTACCGGAGTCCACGGCACCCTCCCAATCGGGGCCGAGACCTAGGAGCCTGCGCGGCGTGGCAGCTGGCCTTGGGTAGGATGAAGCTTAGCGGTAAACATCACGCCGGTGGCCTATGCGTACTACCAGCACCACCAAGCGCTGCTTTTCGATTTGATAGACGATCCGCCAGTCTCCAACGCGCACTCGATAGAAATCTTCATCGCCTTTGAGCTTCTTCGAGTTTGCGGGCCGGGGATTGGCTGCAAGGGCTTCAACTCTCTGGATGATCCGTTTCCGCAGCTCCTTGGGCAGTTTGTGGAATGCCCGCTCGGCCGCCGGGGCGACCACGACGCGGTAAGCCGCGGGCTTAGAGGCCGAGGTCGCGCTTCAGTTTGCGGAGCGGGACTGGCTTTGCGCCCGTGCGCTTCATCTCGGCCAGAGCCTCGCGGGCGGCCTGCACGTCGGACCGATCTTCCAGCTCCTCGAGCAGTTCGAGGTCTTCGACCGGCACCAGGGCCGCGAGCGGCTTGCCCCGACGGCCGATCAAAACGCGCTCTTTGCCATAGGCGACCCGATTGAGCGTATCGCCCAGGTTGTCGCGTGCCTCCGTCACTGTGAGTGTTGGCATGATTCCTCCAAAACGTACGTTTTGGACATTATACCAGAAACCGCCGGCACCAACCACATGACCACAACCGAGCGGGTAGTGGGACAAAACAAACCACTACCGACCGGGCGTGGAGCCCTCAGCGCAGGGCTTCGACTTTGCCGCGGAGTTGCTCGAGCTCGGCGCGGATGCCGGCGAGCTGATCGCGCGCTTCGTCGAGCCGGCCGCGTTCGGCACGCACGAAGCGGGTGTAGGGGGCGATCGCTTCCCCGATGCGGTGCAGGCTGCGCTCGACCTCGTGCCCGAATTGGTCGCTCAACGCCTCCATCAGCTTGCGCCGCAGCTCGGCGATCTTGCGCGACAGCTCGGCCTTGGCGGCGCGGCGCCGCGCCGGCAGGACGAACAGGCCGAGGGCGGCCAAGGTGCCGGCGGCGACGATGCCGGTGACGTCGGCGAGCTGGGTGGTGGCCGCGAGCGTGACGATGGTGCCGAGCCCGATCGCGCCGACCTCCAGCAGCGCGATCCCAGCGACCGAGGCCTGCACCGACTCGGCCATCCGCGCCGCCTCGGCCTCGCGGTCGTAGCTTTCGACCGTGCGGCTGGCGGCCCGGCCGACCGTATCGAGCAGGCGCTTGCGATCGAGCTCGAAGCCGCCGATCGCGCCGACGGTGCGCTCGCTGCTCTCGGAGCGGCGCCGCGCCAGATGCTCGGTGATCGCGCGCCACTGGCGCAGCTCGCTCGCCACCATCCAGTCGATGATCTCGCCGACTTTGATTTCGATCTGGCGCGGCGCGTCGGCGATCACCTGGCGCTCGAAGTCGGCCTTGAGCTTGGCCTTGTTGAGCAGGTCCAATATTCGCGGCAGCCGCAGGGTCTCATCGAAGAACGCGCCGCCGCGCTGCTCGAACTGGTGCAGGATGTTGTCGACGTCGGTGAGGCGGAAGCGAAACTCGCGGGTCAGATCCTCGCGGTAGAGATCGAGCTGGCGCTCGACATCCTCGAGGGTGGCGAAGTCATGGGCCAAAAGCTCGAGCCGCCCTTCGAACACCGCCTGCCACTGCTTGGCCAGCTTGAGCCCCACGCCCAGCGGGTTGAGCAGCTTGAGCCGGACCCGCTCGCTCTGATCGAGGGTTTCGACCAGATAGCGCTCCAGAGTCTCGAAACGGCTGCGCTTGAGGCGCTCGGCGTCGCCTTCCAGCTTGGCCTCCAACGCCAGCCGCGCCGAGACCGAGAACAATTGCGGCTGCAGACCGATCAGGCGCTCGGCGTTCTCGCGCATAAAGGTCTCGATCCGCTCCAGCTCCTGGTCGCCGCGCAGGATGTCGACTTTGTTGACCACCAGCACCAGCTTCTTGCCCCATTCGCGAATGCGCTCCAGAAACGAGCGCTCGCTGTCGGTGAACGGCCGATCCGCCGAGGTCACGAACAGCACCAGGTCGCTGCGCGGCACGAACTCTTCGGTGATTGCCTGGTGGCTCCGCTCGAGCGCGTTGGTGCCGGGGGTATCGACGATCTTCATCCGCCGCAGCAGCTCGACCGGCGCGCCGATCGCCACCATCGCGCCGGGCTCGGACGGAGCCGTGACCTTTTCCGCGGCGCCGTGCTGGACCACCTGGATCCGGGTGGTCGTCGGGGTCACCCCTTCCTCCAACACCGCCTGGCCCAGCAGCGCGTTGATAAAGGTGCTCTTGCCGGAATTGAACTCGCCGACCACCACCAGCAGGAACAGCTCGTCGAGCTGGCGCACCGACGCCGCCAGCGTCTCCAAATCCGCGCGCGCGATGTCCTGCCGGCTCAGCACCACCTGGAGCTCGGACAGCTTGCCGCGAGCTTCGAGCCGCAGCGCCTCCTGGCGCTCGGTCAGAATGGTCTCCATCATCGCGCGCTTACAATAGCACTATGCTCCGCGCCGGACGTAGCCAGAGGAGAGAGTCATGCGCGAGCAGAGATTGGCCAGATCGGGTGGCATGGGCGTGCGTAGCAAGCCCATGGACGAGGCCGGTCGCGAGAATAAGCAGATTGTGCAAACCTCGTCCATGGGCGCCCTTCGGCCGCCCATGCCACCCGCTTCGCGACGCTTGGCGGCGGATATCAAGGGCGAAGCCCTCGATTAGTTTTGTGGCGGTGGCTGGATGCCGCCCGCGAGCGACTGCAAATAGGCGATCACGGCGCGAGCGTCGGGCTCGCTGAGCTGGTACAGCGGCATCGGCGGACGCAGCGGCTGTCCGTTGGGCAGCTTGCCGCTGGTCAGGAGCTGAAACACCTCGAGCTCGGTCCGGGTCGGCAGCCCTGCGAGGCCCGGCGCGTACTCGGCCCACGGCATCTCGACCAGCGGCCCGAACGGCAGCGGCGCGCCCTGGAGCCACCGCGTGCGATCGAACTCTCCGTTCGGCTTCCTGATCGAGTGACAATCGCCGCACTGGGCGATGTTCTCGACCAAGTACTGGCCGCGCTCGATCGTCCCGGGTGATTCCAATCGGGTGCAGGCCGAGAGCGCCGTCAGCCCCGACGCCAACCCAACCATCGAACCCAGTCTGAGAGCCGATTTGGACATAGAGGTAGCCTCCTCGTGCGGATCGGGAACGCGGAGGATTATGGCCGCCGGCGACGCGAATTCAAGTGCGCGGGGTGGCATGGGTGGCCGCAGGACCTCACCCGCGATGCACAGCTCACGGGTGCCGTGGGCAAGCTCTGCTCTGCCCACGGACGACATTGGATCAAAGAGGAGTCTTTTCGAACTGAGCCACTACCGCCGGTCAATCCTGATACTCGGCCAGGAAGCGGCGATCGATCCAGTCTTTGAGCCGGAACGCCGCCCGCCCGCGCCACCAGAACCGGTCCCAAAGCAAAAGGCCGGTGCCGTCGCCCAGATTCAGGATCAGCAGCCAGCGGCGCTGCGGCGCGAAGTCGCGCCGCGGCCGGTCCTCAAGCGCCGCCAGCAGATTGTGGAACAGGATCGGCGCTTGACGGATCGCGAACACCCCGATCTTGGGCAGGACGCGATCGCGCAACGCGATGCAGTCGCCGCCGCCGTGGATCCGCGGATCGCCGATCGAGCGCAGATGCCGATCGACGAGCATGGCGCCTTGCTCGTCGGTCGGCAACCCGGCCGCGCGCAGCAGCGCAGAAGGGCGCAGGCCGGTGGCGAAGACCAGATGATCGAACGGCCGCGTGCCGCCGCCTTGCAGTACCGCCCGTCCGTCCTCGACCGACTCGACCCGCGCGCCATGGAGGACCTCGACCCCACGGCGGCGCAAAACGCGCTCCACGCTGGCGGCGGCGCCGGCCGGAAACGACTCCAGCAGCCGGCCGCCGCCGCTGATCAAGCAGAGCTGCGCGGCGGCGCCGGCGCGGCGCAGAAGCTCCGCGATGTTGGCGGCCACTTCGCAGCCGGTCGCCCCTCCGCCGACGACCACGACCCGCAGCGGCCCCGCCGTTGCGGCCGCCCGCGCCAACAGCTCTTGGCGCAAGCGCCAGAGATTCTGTACCGGCTTGACCGCCAGGCCCCGGGCCTCGGCTCCGGCGATCGCGTCGAGCGGCACCTCGCTGCCGAGATTCAGCGACAGCGCCTGATACGCGATCTCCCGCCCCGAAGCCAGGCGGACGATGCGCCGGGCCGGCTCGATCGCAGCCACGCGGTCCGGAATGAAGCGACCGCCGCCGCGCCGCGCCAGCGCGCCGACGTCCACCTGATCCAGCGCCGGCGGATAGTGTCCACCGAGCACTCCGGTCGCCAAGCCGCTGTACCAGAAATTCTCGGGCGCGATCAGGATCAGCTCGAAGCCGCGGCGGGCAAACGCTTCCGCGCGCTTGAGCGTGTAAAGGTGGGCGTGACCAGCGCCGACCAGCACCACCCGCGCGCGCATCGAGCTGTTCGAGGGCAGCACGCGCGGCCGCTTCGCTCCGCCCTACTTATGAGAGCGGCTCAGGCTCCATTTGAGCGCCGGTGGGGTGACCATGGTCGTGACGATCACCATGATCACCACGGCCGAAAAGGTCGCCGAGTCGATGATCCGCTCGCCTTGAACCGTGAGCTTGCGGCCGATGTCGGCGAAGATCAAACCGACCTCGCCGCGCGGCACCATCCCGATCCCGACCGAAACGCGATCGATGCCGCCGCCCAGCACACCGAAGCCGCAGACCTGCTTGCCGATGATCGCGGCGGCGGTCAGCACCCCGGCCAGCACCAGCACGCCGGGATCGGCGAAGGCGGTCAAGTCGGTGCGCATGCCCATCAGCACGAAGAAGATCGGCACCAGAAACTGCGAGATCGTGTGGGTCCGCTCCTCGAGGGTGTGTTCGCCTCGATCGGCGAAGTCGCGGTAGTGCAGATCCTCCAAGATCAATCCGGCGGCGAAGGCGCCGACGATTGGCGCCAGCCCGAGCTCGCTGGAGATGTACGAGAGCACGAAACAGAACGACAGGCCGGTGGCCAGCAAGACCCCGAGGCTGCGCAGCTTGGAAGCGAGCTTGAACAGCCGCTTTGAAACAAAGACACCGAGCGTGAGCGAGCCGAACAAGAACAGCGCCGCTTTGCCCAGAATCCACGCGATCGCTGCGCCAGAGATCTCGGTGCCGGCATCGGCGGCGGCGATCACCCCGGCAACGGCGGCGAGGATGACCAGGCCCAGCACATCGTCGATCACCGCGGCCCCAAGGATCACCCGAGCCTCTGAGGATTTCGAACGGTTGAGATCCTTGAGCACCCGCGCCGTGATGCCGACGCTGGTGGCGGTCAGCGTCGCTCCGAGGAAGGCATGAACGTAGACCGAGTGCTCGGGCACCAGCCAGGCCCCCACCCCCCAGCCGAGGGCGAACGGCGCCACCACCCCGACCACCGCGACCAGAAGCGACGACCAGCCGACCTTGACCATTTGGGCCACGGTCGACTCCAGGCCGACCTCGAACAGCAGGATCAGAACGCCGATCCGGGCCAGCATATCGATGATCGAGCCGTCGACGGTCCAGGGCTCGAAACCTTGGAAACCGACCAGGCCGAGATTGCCGAGCACCACGCCGATCATCAGCTCGCCCAGCACCGCCGGCTGGCCGACTCGCATCGCCAAGTCGCCGCCCAGCTTGGCGGACATCAAGATCACCGCCAGCGCCAGGACCACCGGCGCGATCGGATCGGCGTGTCCCGCCTCGGCGCCCGCCGCCAGGGCCGAGCCCGGCCCCAGACTGACCACCAGCGCGCCGAACATCAGAGCCACGGCGGCTGCGCGGCGCAGGGAGCGCATCTCTTTCAAGTCCATGGTTCTTCTCCGTGGCTCCTTCTATAATTGCGATGGCCGGTTGGCCGCGGAAACAACGGTGAGCCTAGAACCAATGCCAGAATCGCCCTTGATTTGCAAGCTGTCGGATGCCGAGCTGCGGGAGCGGCGCGCGCTGGTGCTCGATGCGCTGCGCGATCAGATTCTGGAGGTGCGCCGGCTCGACGACGGCTATGCGCTACGCTTCGAAGCCGCCGATCCGACGGTGGAGCAGCTCCTGCTCGCAATCCAGCTCGAGCGCAGCTGCTGCCCGTTCATCCGCTTTCGGCTCACGGTCGAGCCCGAGCGCGGCCCGATCTGGCTCGAGCTCACCGGCCCTTCCGGAGCCGCCGGCATCCTTGCCGCCGAGTTCGGCCTTTCCTGATCCC
>DASWHO010000252.1:0-10906 GCA_036398155.1 Acidobacteriota bacterium | reverse complement strand
ATGCAATCGTGGTAAACGGCGGCCGGCTGGTCGGACTGGGCCAGATGGGTGCTCAGGCCGGCGTCGCTTTGGATGCCGAATTCCTGTGCGCAGCCGGGGTGGCGCATGTCGGCGTCGACCAGCAGCACGCGGCGGCCGGCCTGGGCCAGCGAGATCGCGGTGTTGATCGCGGTGGTGGTCTTGCCGGCGCCGGCGGTGTTGCTGGTGACCACGATGGTGCGCGGCGGCTGCGCGCCCGAGGCGAGCAGCACCGACGTGCGCAGCGAGCGGTAGGACTCGACGAAAGCGGGCTCGAGCTGCGCGCCGCTCTTGACCAGGAGCGGGCTGAGCGCCGGCTTTTGTCCCAGCCACTCCTTGAGCTGGCCGGCTGCGCCACGCGCCCGCGGGATCCAGCCCAGCGCCGGAAGCCGGAGCATGTCCTCGACGTCCTCCACGGTCTGGAGCTTGTCGCCGTAGAACTCGATCACGAAGGCCAAGAACAGCCCCGCGACCAAGGAGACGAAAAAGCCCATGAACAGCAGGGTGGTATTCGGCGGCAGGGCGGCGAGCGGAACCTCGGCCCGGTCGATGATGCGGATGTTGGTGTTGCTCGCCAGGCTGCGCATGAAGCCGGCTTCCTTGAGCCGCAGCGACAGCATTTGAAACAGCTTCTCGTCGACCTCGGTGTCGCGCTTGAGCAAGTTGAACTCGAGCGCGCTGCGGCTCTGGCCGAGCATCGCGGCGCGCTGCGCTTCGACCGCAGCGGCCAGCGAGCCGACCCGCTCGTCGGCGGCCTGGAAACTGCGCTCGAGCCGCTCCAGGAGCTGGGCGCGGGCCTTGTCGAGCTCGGGCTCGAGCTCTTCGAGCTGGTCGATGAGCTGCTGAACCGGGGGGGCCTGCTCGAAGTAGATGGCCCGCAGTTGCGCCTGCTTGCCTTGCAGCTCGGTGACCTGGCGCTGCAGGGTCTCCAGCCTCGCGTCGCTGACGGAGGTCGGCAGCGCGTCCACGCCGCGCTCGCGCGCCAGCCGCAGCAGGATCTCGGCGCTGAGACGATCCGATTCGGCCTCACTCAGCTGGCGGCTCAGCTCGATCAAGCGCTGCAGGGCGGGATGGTCGGTGTCACCTTCCGCGCCGGCGCCCAGCGGCATCCAGTCTTCTTGTCGTTGAAATGCCAGCAGCGCGTCCCGCGAGCTGCCCAGCTTAGTTTCGATATCTTGGATCTGCAGCGCCAACCACTGGGCCGCGTCTTCCACCCGGCTGAGGTTGACCTCGCGGTTGTACTCGATGAAGCAGTCCAACAGGGTGTTGAGCGCGGTCGCCGCCACCTGAGGATCGGGCGTGGTGTAGCTCAGGCGGATCACGCGCTGAGTGAAGACATCGTCCTTCGGGCGCGCGATCTGCAGCGGGCCCAGAAACGCATCGATCGCGGCCGCCTGCTGGGCGCGCCGCTGGCTATCGGTCTCGGTCAGCGCCAGGTCGAAGCCGGGGACGCGCCGATCCCGTAGGCGGGCGATCACCCGCTCCGCCATCGAGCGGCTCTGCAGGATGTCGAGCTGCATCTGGATCAAGCGGCCCTCGAAGAAGCTCTGGTCGGCGGGCACGAAGCCCTCCACTGCCGGAAACACCTGCTGGCCGGCCGACTCGATCGCGAACGAGGCGCCGGCTTCGTAGCGCGCCGGCGCTTGGCGAACCTTGAGAACCGCGAAGAAGGTTCCCAGTGCCGTGATCATGACGATCAGCCACAGGTGATTGCGGAGCATCCTCCAGTAGCGCCACAAATCCAGCGGCTGGGAGTCGTCGCTCTCGTACATCTCAAAGGTCCTGGCCCCCGGCCACTCCGATTCTGGGCCGGAGGTTGCAGAGGCTGAATGGCTCATGGAGGTTCCTTCGATCCGTTTCACAGTCTGGCCTCGAGTCCAAGGCTAGCAGGAATCTTCCGATTTTAGAGCAGTTATTGTGTAAATATTGAAGTTACGTACTAACGCTGGTGAATATACCTAACCCAATGAAAATCCTGCTGGATACCAAGCAGAGAGTCCGATCGAGTTTGCCTGTAGAGCTGGCTGCTTCACTACGGACACGCCTACGATCGGGAGGTTGGATAAGTGGTAGGCCAGCGCGGCGCACCGCGCAAGCGCGCTGCCGCGCAGCGTTTCAGCGACCGCGCGGTGAATCCGCCGGCGCCGCGGTCCGCAGCGGCGCCACGGTTTGAAGCTCGCCGCCCTCAACCAACCGGTAGCGCCGCCCGCCTACGACCTTATGGAAGTCCTGTTGTCGCCCCGACGGCCACAGCACCCGCAGCAGCTCGGCGCCGCTCCGGTCCCCGAGCCCGAGCGTGACCGGCTGCGAGCTGGCCGAGCCGTACGATGACCCCGAGCGCACCCGGCTGCGCACCCAGCGCTCGCCGATCCGCGCTTCGACCAGCGCGCCGATCGCGCTGCGGTTGCTCGGATCGCCGATCAGCTGCAGTCGCAGGGCGCGCTGGGGACGGTCGAGGTTGTTGCGCAGCAAGGTCGCCGGTCCGCCGCTCGAGGTCAGCAGCAGATCGAGGTCGCCGTCTCCATCGATATCGCCGGCCGCCAGGCCGCGGCCCGATTGCGGGCGGGCCAAATCTCCGGCGCGCCGGTCGGGCAGCGGCTCGAAGCGCTCGCCGCCAAGGTTGCGGAACAGCTGCGCCGGCTGGCGGTAGCGCAGCGGCGGCATCAATTGGTCGACCCGAGGCTCGATGTGGCCGTTGGCCAGGACCAGGTCGAGCCAGCCGTCGAGATCGGTGTCGATCATCAGACAGCCGAAGGTCAGCGAGAACAGCGTCGGCAGCGCCAGGCCGGCCGGCGCGGCGCGGTCGATGAAGCGTCCCGGGGCCTCTTGGCGATAGAGCCCGGCCATCTCCTTGGCGAAGTTTCCGATCAGCACGTCCTCCAGACCGTCGCCGTCGTAGTCGCCGCTGTCGATCCCCATCGCGCCGCGCGCCGCGCCGCTGTCGCCCCAGGCGATGCCGGCCGCCTCGCCGAGCTCCTCGAAGGTGGCGCCGCCGCGGTTGCGGTAGAGCCGGTTGGGGGTGGTGTCGTTGGCGACCAGCAGATCGAGCCAGCCGTCGCGGTCGAAGTCGATCAGCGCGACGCCCAGCGATTTGTCCTGCGGCGCCCACAATCCGGCTTCGCGGGTGACGTCGCTGAAGCGGCCTCGTCCCAAGTTGCGGTACAGCCGGTTGGGCGCGCCGGCGTAGCTCTCGGGGGTGCAGTAGTGCTTGCTGCGCCCGTCGAGGCTGCAGCGCAGGTCGGTGGCCGGAGTCCAGGCCACGTAGTTGCAGACGAACAGGTCGAGCCAACCGTCGCGGTCGTAGTCCAGGAACGCGGCGCTGGTGCCGAAGGCTTCATCCGAGACCCCCGCCGCGGCGGTCACGTCCTCGAAACGGTCGCCGAGGTTGCGATAGAGCCGGTCGGGCCCGAGCGCGTTGAGAAACAGATCGAGGCGGCCGTCGTTGTCGATGTCCCCGACCGCCGCGCCGATCGCGTAGATCCCCGCGCGCAGCCCCGAGTCCGGCGTCACGTAGCTGAAGCGCGCGCCGCCCTCATTGCGGTAGAGCGCGGGCGCCTGCGGCGCGGCGGTGTCGCCGGCCAGCGGCGCGACCGGCAGCAGCAGCAGATCCGGATCGCCGTCGCCGTCGTAATCGAACATCACGGCGCCGCTGCCCATGGTCTCGGGCAGGAAGCGGCGCTCGATGGGGCCGAGCCGCTGGGTGAAATCGACGCCGGCGCGCGCCGTGATGTCGGTGAAGGCCGGCGGCGGCGGGGACGGCCGCGGCCTCGGTTGAGGAGCGGGCGGCCGGCCGCAAGCGACCGCAAGCAGCAGCGCGAGCGGCGCCGCGAAGCTCCTCATGCACCTGGCTCCTTTGCTAGACCGTGCTTGCGCAGAAAGTAGGCCAGATTGCGCGGATCGATGCCCAGGAGCTGGGCGGCGTCCTTGCGCACGCCGCTGGTTCGCCGCAACGCTTCGGACAAGGCGCGGCGCTCGGCTGCGGCGACCACCGCCCGCAGGCTCAGCTCCGCGCCGGCCTGGGCACCGCTCGGACCGGCTCCGAACGGCAGCGCGTCGACATCGAGCAGCTCGCCGCCGGCGAGCAGCACGCCACGCTCGATCACGTTGCGCAGCTCGCGCACGTTGCCGGGCCAGCTATAGACCATCAGCGCGTCGAGCGCGGCGCCCGACAGAGTCCGCACCGGCCGCGCCAGGCGCCGCGAGGCCTGGTTCAGAAAGTGCGCCGCCAGCAGCGGGATGTCCTCGCGCCGCTCGCGCAAAGCCGGCACCTGGATGATGACCACCCCGAGGCGGTAGTAGAGATCGGCGCGGAAGCGTCCGGCGGCGATCTCGACCTCCAGGTCGGCGTTGGTCGCCGCCAGGATGCGGACATCGACCCGCGTCGGGCGCGCGTCGCCGACCCGTTCGAAGGCGCCCTCCTGCAGCACCCGCAGCAGCTTGGCCTGAACCCCGGCCGGCATCGCGCCGATCTCGTCGAGCAGCAGGCTGCCGCCGTGGGCGATCTTGAAGCGGCCTTCGCGCTCGTCGAGCGCGCCGGTGAACGAGCCTTTGCGGTGGCCGAAGAACTCGCTTTCGGCCAGCTCGGCCGGAATCGCGGCGCAGTTGACCATGATGAACGGACCGTCGCTGCGCCCGCTGAGGCGGTGCAGCTCCTGGGCGACGCGCTCCTTGCCGCTGCCGCTTTCGCCCAGGATCAGCACCGGCGTGTCGGCTGCGGCGACCTTGTGGACCATTTCGACCACCGCGCGCCAGGCGGCGCTGGTCCCGATCGGCGCGCCGGGCTCGGATTGCACGCTGCCGCGCAGATACTCGAGCTCGCGCCGCATCGCGGCATGGCTCAGCGCGCGATCCACCACCAGCGCCAGCGCTTCGGGATCGGCCGGCTTGAGCAGGTAGTCGAAGGCGCCGGCCTTCATGCAGGCCACCGCGGACGCCACCGAGCCGTAGCCGGTCAGCACCACCACCGGCAGCACCGGGTCGACCGCATGGAGCTTCTGGAGCAAGGCCATGCCGTCTTCCGAGCGCAGCCGCAGATCGGTGAGCACCAGGTCGACCGGTGCTTGGGTCAGCGCCTCGAGCGCCTCGTCGATGGTCGCGGCGGTGCGCACCGAGTGCTGGTGCCGGCCGAGCAGGGCGGCGAGCGAGTCGCGCACGTACGCCTCATCGTCGACCACCAGAATCGTGCCGGTGCGTCTCACGAAGCTTCCGCCGGCGGTAGCTCGAGAACGAAGGTGGTGCCGGCGCCGACCCGGCTGCTGGCCCACAGCGCGCCGCGATGGGCGCGGGCGATGCCCTCGCAGACCGCCAGACCGAGCCCGGAGGAGCCGCGCTGCGAGAAGAACGGCTCGAAGATGTGCGGCAGCACCTCGGGCTCGATGCCGGGCCCGTTGTCCTCGATCGCGACCCGCACGGTGCCGGGCTCGGTCCGGCTGCGGACCCAAACCCGGCCGCCGTTGGGCATCGCTTCGCAGGCGTTGAGCAGCAGGTTGAGGAACAGCTGAAACAGCAAGGTCCGATCTCCGATCACGGCCGGCTGCCGCTCGCACAGGTCGGTCTCGAGCTCTACGCTGCGGAACGATCCGTTGTCGGACACGAACGCCGTCACTTCGGCGAGCAGCTTGTTGAGATCGAGCTGCTCGCGGTTCTCGGGGCGCACCTCGGCGAAATCGAGCACCCGGTGCGCCACGCTCTCGACCCGCGCCAGCCCCTCTTCGATCTTCGCCAGGTAGCGGCGCGACAGGTCGTCCGCGGTCCTGGCCTCCAGCTCGTCGTGCAGCAGGTTGGCGTAGTTGCGGATCCCCTCGAGCGGATTGTTGATCTCGTGGGCCAGCCCGGCCGAGAGCCGGCCCAGCGCCGCCAACCGTTCGCTGTGCGCGAGTTGCTGCTCCAAGCGGCGCACGTGCTCGCGCTCGCGCGCTTCGGCTTCGATTCGAGTCGCCCGCACCGCGGTGCGGGCCGCAGCGGCGGCCAGGCCCAGGGCCAAGACCAGCGAGCCGAGGTTGAGCAGCAGCGCGAGCCGGGCTCGTTCCGCGACCCGCTCCAGCGCCAGCACCCATTCCGAGTCGGGCGCCACCGCGGCCAAGGTCCAGGCGATCTCGGGCTGGTAGCGCTGCGCTCGGATCGGCAGCGCGATGCCGGACCAATTCGTGCTCCGGACTCGGATCGGCTCGGCTGCGGCCGGGGCGGACAAAGACTGGGTGAGCTGCGCCGGCGCACGCGACCAGGAGCGCCGCGCTGGTTGCGAACCGGCGATCGGCTGCTGGGTCTCGGACAGCAGCACGGCGCGGGAATGCTCTTGGTTGGTGAATCCGGCATGGTTCAGGATCGCGTCGAATCCCAGACTGGCCCAAAGCGCCGGGGCGCCGGAGCCGGGGGTCGGATCGATCCGGAGCTGCAAATCGCGGTCGAGCGCGGCGGCGAAGCTGTCCAACGGCAGCAGCACCGGAGCACCTTCGCGGCGGCCGAAAGAAATCAGCGGCCGATGGTCGAGGGAGAGCACCCGCAGGCCTTGGACCTCGGGATGCGCGCCCATGAACAGCAGACCGGTGGCCTCGGCGTCGAGCCGGCCGAGCCGCGCCGCGATCGGGTTGTCACCCTCGAGCGCCGCCGGCAGCCGGGTCATGAGCGGTGAGGCGGCCAGGAACGCGAGGTCGGCGCGGCTCCCTTCGAGCAGGGCTTCGATGGTGCGCGCCCTGGCCACCATTTCGGCGCTGGTTCGGTCGAGAACTTCCTCGATCGCCGGATCGCGCTCGGCCAGAATCGTGCGAATCGAAAACAGGTTGATGATGGCGACCAGGGCCCCGATCGCCAGCATCCAGATCCATTGCGAGCTGATCGAGCGGCGCATAAATTTCAAGATCGATCGTAAGTACTGGTCCATAATGGGTGGTCTCGACCGAGCGCCGTATGGTATCTCGCATAATATTTAAGATCAAGCTTGAAGACTAAGTTGTTGAAGAGGCGATTCGGCCGAGAGTTCTGGAGCGCTTCTATGCCACAATAGCCGGCTCTTCGCCGATGCTGGCACCGACAACGATCGATTGGTTGCTGGAGCTGCCTCAGGAGGAAGCGCTTCAAAGGCACTTCGACGACCACCACGAAACGCTGCTGGTCCGGCTCATGCTGCTGCTGTCGCTGGCGTTCGCCATGGCCAGCCCGATTCTGCTGGGCAACGGCCTCAAGCTGGCGAGCGCCCTCGCGGCCGCCAACGCCGCCGCGCTGTGGGGCTTGCGCCGCTGGTTCAAGCGCCGCGCGCGCGTGGTCGCGGTTCGGACCCGATTGATCGTGCTCTTGTTGGTCGAGAGCGCGATCACCGCCGCCTTGGGCCTGCCGGAGGGCGCCGGAATTCGGGTGGCCGGCTTCACGCTGCCGTGGATCATCCTGCGGAGCGGAGTTCGCCATCGGACCGGCGATCGGGCTGGCCGCGACCCACGCGTTTTGCTTTTCGCTGGCGCTGCTTCGCACCCGCTCGCGGACCCGCGAGTTCACCGCGCTGTGGCAGCGCGAGCGCGCGCGCAACCAGGAACGCTTCCGCATGCGCGGCTGCTGGCCGACTCGGCGCCGGGCCGCAGCGCCGCCGCGATTCGGGATCGCCTGCTCGACGACGTTCGCGCGTTTCAGGGCCCGGCCGAGCAGCGCGACGATCTCACCCTGGTCGTGATCAAGCTTTTGGGCGGCGGATAGGGCGCGGGGTGCCGTGGGCAAGCTTCGCTCTGCCCACGGACAACACCGCGAATGTGAATGGGCTTCTTCTCACGCCAGGGTCGTCCGTGGGCAAAGCAGAGCTTGCCCACGGCACCCACGGCGGTGATGGGCGAGGCAGTCAAAGACGGGCGGGGTCCAGCCCCGCCCCTACACAGGGCGGATTGGAAATGGCAGAATAGAGACTCCCGGATTCGAAGCTTGGGGGCCGATCAGGAGGATTGCGAGGTGCGTGAGACCGTTCTGAAGCTGTGGCCGGAAATCGAGTGGATCGAAGACCCCGAGCTGCGCGAGCAGACCTTGCAAACCTGGATCCGGGCGTTCGAAGCCAGCCCGCTGACCCCCGATGACCTGCTCGAGATCCCGTTCACCCTTTTGATCCCGGGCTGCAAGGTCTCGTTCATGAGCCACAAGCGGGTGGTGGTGCACATCGCGCGCAACGCCGCGCTCTCGATGCAGGAATTTTTCGGCGCCGACCTGCCGATCGATCTCGACACGGTGATCGCGGGCGCGATCCTGGCCGATGTCGGCAAGCTCTTGGAGTACGAAAAAGCCGGCGGCAAGGCGCGCCAGAGTGCGCGCGGCAAGAGCCTGCGCCACCCGTTCACCGGCGTGGCCCTGGCGCTGGCCTGCGGGGTGCCGGATCGCGTCTGCCACATCATCGCCGCCCACGCCGGCGAGGGCGACCTGGTCCAGCGCAGCACCGAAGCGTTCATCGTGCATCACGCCGATTTCATGGCCTACGAGCCGTTCAAGCGGCTGGGCGCCAAGTAGCCGAGCGAGGAGACTCCGCGCATGTCGAGCCCCGCGTCCGCCGCCAAAGAGACCGTCACCGCCCGGATCGCGCGCTGGTCGGCCGCGCTCACTTACGACCACATCCCCCCTGAGCCGGCCCATCAGGCCAAGCGCTACCTGCTCGATTCGATTGGCTGCGCGCTGGGCGGCTACCGCCAGCACGACGTGAAGATCGCGCTCGAGGTGCTCGAGCCGTGGGCCGGCCAGGGGCCGGCCACCGTGATCGGCACCGGCCGCCGCATCGACCCGATCAGCGCGTCGCTGCTCAACGCGCTGATGGTGCGGGTGATGGACTACAACGACATCTACTGGCAGCAGGATCCTTCGCACCCGTCCGATATCATTCCGGCGGCGCTGGCCTGCGGCGAGCTGGCCCAAAAGGGCGGCCGCGAGCTGATCGTCGGCATCGTCCTGGGACACGAGTTCGAGATGCGCCTGTGCGAGGCCGCGTTCCCCGGGATCCGCGAGCGCGGCTGGCACCATGCGACTTTGACCGCGTTCGCCGCGCCGATCGTGGCCGCCCGGATGCTCGACCTGAGCGCGGAGCAGATCCAGCACGCGATCGGCATCTCCGGCGTGCGCCACGCCACCCTCGGCTCGGCGGTTTCGGGCCAGCTCACGATGATGAAGAACACGGTCGATCCGCTCTCGACCCAGAGCGGGGTGTTCGCGGCGCTGCTGGCGCAGAAGGGTTATACCGGACCCGAGCATGTGCTCGACGGCAAGGAAGGTTTGACCCACTGTCTCGGCCCCGAATGGAAGCTCGGCGTACTGGAAGAAGGGCTGGGCACATCCTGGCGCATCGAGCGCTGCGGAATGAAGGCCTATCCGACCGAGGCGCTGACCCACACGCCGATCTCGGCGGTGCTGGACCTGGTGCGCGAGCACGACCTCAAGCCGGACGCGATCGAGAAGGTGCACATTCGATCGCTGGCGCGCGCCGCCGACATCCTGTCGGACCCCTCCAAGTACGATCCGCGCACCAAAGAGACCGCCGACCACAGCCTGCCGTACGTGATCGCCGCGGCGATCGTCGACCGCCAGGTCACGCCGGCGCAGTTCGAGGACAAGAAGATCATGGATCCACGGATCCGCGCCCAGCTGCCCAAGGTCGAGGTGGTGGCCGACCCCGAGATCGAGGCGGTGTTCCCCAAGCTGCAGCGCGTGATCGTCTCGATCCGCACCAGCTCCGGGGCCGAGCACACCAAGCAGGTCGACTATCCCAAGGGCGATCCGCGCAATCCTCTGACCGACCGCGAGATCGAGGAGAAGTTCGAGGCGCTGGCCGATCCGGTGCTGTCGCGTCCGGCGCAGGCCAAGCTCAAGGAGGCGATCTGGAAGCTCGAGCGCCAGAGCTCCATAGAATCATTGATGGCGCTCATGAAAGCCGATCGCTGACACCGCCATGAGCCAAACCGTAGTCGAGAAGATTGCTCAGGCCCACTGCACCCAGGGCCCCAAGCGGCCGCTGCGCAGCGGCGATTTCGTCTCGCTCCGGCCCCACCACGTGATGACCCACGACAACACCTCGGCGGTGATGGCGAAGTTCAAGGCGATCGGAGCCCAAAAGATCCTCGATCCGCGCCAGCCGGTCTTCTGCCTCGATCACGACATTCAGAACACCTCCGAGTCCAACCTCGCGAAATACCGCGCGATCGAGAGCTTCGCGCGCGAGCAAGGGGTCGACTTCTACCCGGCCGGCACCGGGATCGGCCATCAGGTGATGATGGAGCAGCTCTACGTGGTGCCGGGCTCGCTGGTGGTCGCTTCGGATTCGCATAGCAACATGTACGGCGCCGGCGGGGCGCTGGGCACCCCGGTGGTGCGCACCGATGCGGCGGCGATCTGGGCCTGCGGCGAATTCTGGTGGCAGATCCCGCGCACCGTCCAGGTGGTCTTGAGCGGCCGGCTCGCGCCGGGCGCGACCGGCAAGGACGTGATCGTCACCCTGTGCGGGCTCTACAACCAGGGCGAGGTGCTCAACGCCGCCGTCGAGTTCGTCGGTCCGGGGGTCGCGACCTTGTCGATGGACGAGCGCATGAGCATCTCCAACATGACCACCGAATGGGGCGCGCTGGTCGGCTGGTTTTCGGCCGACGAGGTGACCTTGGCGTACCTGCGCGAGCGCGACGCCAAGCTGGCCGGGCTCGGGATGCGGCGCTTCGATGATCCCGCGCTCGAGCGCTGGAGCCGCGCGCCGCTGGGGCCTGACGAGGGTGCGGCCTACGCCGGGCGGATCGAGCTCGATCTCTCCGAGGTCAGCCCGCACGTTTCCGGGCCCGATACAGTTCAGATCGCGACTCCGCTGGCCGAGCTCGAGCAGCAGCGCATCGCGGTGCAGAAGGCCTATTTGATTTCCTGCGTCAACTCGCGGCTCTCCGACATCATCGCC
>DASWHO010000251.1:0-7874 GCA_036398155.1 Acidobacteriota bacterium | reverse complement strand
CACCCGGTTGCCTGGCTCGGCGCCAGCGGCCCCACCAGTCCGCTGCGGCGGCTCGCGAGCTGGAGCAAGCACCGGCTGCTCGGAGACTTCCGGCCGGTCCGTTGGCTGCCGCTCGATCCGCGGGTCCGACTCCGGTTGGTTCCGGAGCTGTCGGCGCGCTGGATCCGCCGAGTCGATGTCCTGATCGCGACCGGCAGGCGCACCATGCCGGTTGTCGCCGCGCAGCCCGCCGGCCGAGGCGTCGGCATGGCCCTGCTCCAGCACTTCGAAGACTGGGACGGATCCCGCCAGGCTGTGATCGACGCGTGGCGCCTGCCGATCCGGAAGGTCGCGATATCGCGCTGGCTCTGCCGCGAGGCCGAGGCGCTGGGCGAGCCGTGCGACTATATCGGCTACGGACTCGATCACGATCTGTTCTACCTGCAGGTTCGTCCACAGGACCGAGCGTGGCCCAACGTCGCGCTGATGGGCCATTGGCTCGAGTGGAAAGGCACCGCCGTGGGGCTGCGGGCGGTGGAGCAGGCCAGGAAGGAGATCCCGGAGCTGACCGCGGAGATGTTCACCGCGGAGCCGCCCGCGGCCGAACCGCCACCCTGGGTCCGAGTGCACCGCGAACCGGCCCAGGAGCAGCTGAGGGGCATCTACAACCGCGCTCAGATCTTTCTGGCTCCCTCCTTTTCGGAAGGCTGGGACCTGCCGGCGACCGAAGCGATGGCCTGCGGCGCGGCGCTGATCGCGAGCGCGATTCCGGTGCGGGAAGAATACGCCATCCACGGCGAAAACGCGTGGCTGGTGCCGGCCCGCGATCCCGCCGCCATGGCCGCCGCCATCGTGCGGCTGGTGCGGGATTCGGAGCTAAGGATCCGGCTGGCTGAAAACGGAGTCCGAGCGGTACGACCGTTCACCTGGGCGCGCTGCGCCGGCCGCTTGGAGCAGGCCATTCAAAGCGCCGCGCGCCGAGCCTAGCCTTTTTGTCCGGGCCAGCCGTCGGGTCCGGCGGCGCGGACCAGGCTCCAGAGCCGCCGCGCCTCTACAGCCCAAGCCCGGGATTTCTTTCGCAATCGGATCAGCGGCGCAATCCGCAGCAGCGCGAGCGGCAGGGCGACCACCTCCGGGCGCCCGCGCGCGGCCGCGGCCGACCAGCGCAGCGGCAGCCAGGCCAGATGTTGCGCCCATCCGGCGGCGCCGCGCAGGTGGGTCCAAGTGAACAGCAGCCGATTGCGCTCGTAGGCGATGCGAATCGAGCGCGCGGCGTGCAGGCTCTGGATCGTCGCGCCGTGATCGTGCAGCATGCGGGCCCCGCTGTGCTCGGCGGCGCCCCAGCCGTGGCAGCGCGCCCGCCAGCCCAGGTCGGCGTCCTCCCAGTAGAACGGGCGCAACAGCGGCGAGAATCCTCCGAGCTTAAGGAAGCGATCGCGCCGGCAGACGAAGGCGCCGCCGCAGGCGTAGGCCACCGCCCGAAACGCAGCGCTCTCCGGCGGCCGTTCGGTCCACCGTTCCGGTTGCAGCACATCGAAGACGCCGCGATTCCAGCGCAGCCGCAGCAGGCTCTCGCAGAAATTCTCTTCCAGGTTCCAAAGCCGGGGCGAGACCGCAAACAGCGCCGGCTGCCCTTCCAGCGCCGAAACCAGCGACTCGATGCTGCCGGCCGCGCCGTGAACGTCGCTGTTGAGAAACAGCAGGTGGGTTCCTTGCGCGACATCGGCGCCGCTGTTGCAGGCGGCGGCGAAACCCAGATGCGGCTTTCTAAGCAGCCGAGCCGGCGCCCCGATCGATGCGGTGATTTGCTCGATCGCTCCCGCTTCACGATCGCTGCCGTCATCGACCACCAAGACCTCCGCGCCGCCCTTGAGCCCGGCGCATTCGCCGGCGACGATCGGCAGGTGGCGCTCGAGCAGCGCCGCCTGGTTGAACACCGGAATGATTACGGAGAGTCGCATCGTGCGCCGCCTCGATGAAGATCAATCCAGGTCGAGGGTAAAACTCCGCCGTAGGGCGGTCCCGCGGCTGACGCCGATGCCGATCTGATGCAGATCGATCGATAGAGATACGGCGGGATCGGCCGCGATCCGCTGCCAGGCGCGGCGCATCCCGGCCGACCACTCGATATCGTCGAACACCAGCAAGGCCGGCTGGGCGGTCGCCGCCGTGATCGCCGCGAAGTAGGCGCCGGTGGCCTGCTCGTCATGATGCCCATCGATGAAAGCGTAGTCGACCGGCCGATGGGAGGACAAAACCGAGTCGAGCGTGTCCTGAAAGCGTCCCGCGACGATGCCGGCTCGGCCCAATCCCAGTCGCTCGAGGTGCCGGCGGGCGCGCTCCGCCAGCGCCGGTGATCCCTCCAAGCTGATCAGCTTGCCGCGTTGGTTCAGCTCCAACGCCGCCGCTTGATAGGCCGCCGAGATTCCCAGACAGCTTCCCAACTCCAGACAGACGCCCGGTTGGAGGCGCCGCACCAGCTTGAACAGCAACAGACACCACAGCGGCGGCTTGCTCCCGGTCCGGCACACCTCGCCGATCCGGACCTGGCGCGTGATCCCGGCGCTCGCCTCCTGCCGAGTTCGTTCACTGTCGGGCGCGCCGGCGCCGTAATCGATGTACTCGATCTCGGTGACATCGGCCTCGAGCTCGCGCCGCAGCGCTTCGATGCGCTCAACCCAGCCGCGCTCCGAGCTGTCGAGCCGCCGATCCCAGGTTTCCACGATCGCCTGGCCGACCAGGCGCGCGGTCGGGTCGCGGCTCGCTCCCAAGGCGGCGAGGACGCGGCGCGCGCGTAACCGGCGCAGCGCAGGAACGCGGCGCCACACTGCTGCTAACGATCCCGCCACCGCCGCGCGCTTAGGCCTGCGGGATCATGATGCGCCTCGCAGGATGTCGCGAACCGCGAGAATCACGTCGTCGACGTCCTCGTCGCTGAGACGGGCCGAGAGCGGCAGGCTGACGGTGGCGCGGCCGATCCGCATCGACTCCGGATAATCCTCGGGCCGCCAGCCGAACCGTTTCTGATAGTAAGGATGCTCGGGTACGCTGAGGTAATGAACCCCGACGCCGATATGGTGCGCGGTCATCGCTTCCAGGAAGGCGTCACGCGCGATGCCGGCCTCCGCCTCGATCAGAATCGTGTAGAGGTGCAGAGCGTGGCGGGTATCGGCGGCCGGCACGGCCGGGAGCGTGATCGGCAGATCGGCGAAGGCTTCATCGTAGCGCTGCCAGATCTGGCGGCGCCGCTGCCAGTTGCGCTCGACCCGCTTCAGCTGATGGATCCCGATCGCCGCCTGCAGATCCATCATGTTGTATTTGAAGCCAGCCTCGACCACGTAGTAGTGCTTGTAACCCTCGTCACCGAAGCGTTTCCAGGCGTCCGCGCTCATGCCGTGCAGCGCCAGAATCTTGAGCCGGTTGGCGTCCTGCTCGCTACGGGTCAGGATCATGCCGCCCTCGCCGCAGATCACGTTCTTGGTCACGTAAAAGCTGAAGCAGCCGAAATCGCCGAAGCTGCCGGCCGGTCGCCCGTGATACTCGGTCTCGATCGCGTGAGCGCAGTCCTCGATCAGCTTGAGACCGTGGCGGCGAGCGAGCTCACAAAGCGGATCCATCTCGCACGGCCGTCCGGCGAAGTGCACCGGAATCAGGGCCCGGGTGCGCGGGGTGATCCGCTCTGCCACCTGGGCCGGATCGATGTTCATGGTCCGCGGGTCGATGTCGACCAGAACCGGAGTGGCGCCGGCGTGCAGGATCGCGTTGACGGTCGAGCAGAAGGTCATCGCGGTGGTCAGCACCTCGTCGCCGGGCTCGAGCTCGGCCGCCAGCATGCTGAGGTGGAGCGCCGCGGTGCAGGAATGGACCGCCACCGCGAACGGAGCCCGCTTGTAGGCGCGGAACGCGTTCTCGAACTCGGCGACCTTGGGTCCGGTGCCGAGCCAGCCGCTGCGCAGGCTCGCCGCCACTTCCTCGATCTCCGCTTCTTCGATCGCGGGTGCGCCGAAGATCAGAAACCGGTCGGCCGATCGGCGCGGAGCAGTGCTCATGGCTCGGAGTGATCATAAACCGCTTTGTCCGAATCCGGAATACTGAGAGCGTTGAACCACGGCTGGGTCTGCTCTATCCTAGCGTTAAGTCGAACCAGAGCGAGGACAGCCGCTCGTCATTGAAACAAGTCGACCTGATGATAAAGAACCCACAGTGAGTCATCGCGAACCCCGCCACATCTTGGTGGTCACCGAGATGTACCCGCCAGAGGTCGAGGGGATCGCTTTTACGACCTGGAAATTTTGCCGTGCCCTAGTCGGCCGCGGATTGAAAATCACTCTCATCACCGCAGCTCATTCAGCAGGGCCAGAGCCTTGGTGGTCCGATCCTGGCATTCGAGAGATCCGGCTGGCGCAGCTCCCGCAGCATCTGCCGCGAAGGCTCGCCGGCAACCTCGGACGTCTTTATTTGGGAACCTACTGGGGCTCATGGTGGGCGGCGGCTGCCAGCCGAGTTGCCGATCGCTTGATCCGAGGCGGGGAGGTCGATTGTGTCATCACTCGCACCGAGCCGCGGTCGGGGATTGTGGTCGGCCAACAATTGGCTAGGCGACACAAGATCACTTGGCTTGCAGCGGTCAACGATCCGCATCCAGCCTGTCTCTATCCTCCGCCCTATGCGCACGGTCAGCCATCAAGCCTCCGCGAGCGAAGCCAATGTCGTTGGACCGCCGCTGCGCTCGACCGTGCATCGGCGGTAGTCGTTCCCAGCCAACGCTTGGAACAGCTACAGCGGCAACACGGGATCTTCTCAAACGAATTGAAGACTTTCGTCATTCCGCATTGTGGTCTGGTTCCGGATATCGATCAGACTCCGAGCGCGACCCGCCGCGATCGGATAGAGTTGGTCCATATCGGAATGATCGACGCCAGGCGGCGCAATCTCGCCAGATGGATCGATACCTTGAACTACTTATTGCAAAAATCTCCCCGGCTGGCCGAAAAGCTCACAATTCGATTCATCGGGGGAGGAGTCGACGAGCCGTCCAAGAAACAGGTAGCCCAGAGCGGTTTGGGACACTATTTCAGTTTCGAATCTCAGATCCTGCCCCAACAATGCATGCAGGCGATCGGCCGCGCCGACGCGGTGTTGCTGATTGAAGCGCCTTTGCGGGAGGGCGTTTTCCTGCTCGCCAAGCTCTCGGATTATATCGTCAGCGGACGCCCCACGTTGATGCTGTCCCCAATCAATGGAATGACCTCGGATTGGGTGGGCGGCTTGCAGCATCCAGGCTTTCTGACCCAAGATCCGGCAGTCGCCGCCGAGCGACTGGCGGCTTTTCTGCAACGACGTATCGATGGCCAATCCTGTGCCGACTACGCCGTACCGTCGCGCCGCGGTGTCCATCCTACCGAGCACGCCGACATGTGGCTGGAGGCAATCAGGAGTTGCGCGGTCTAGGGCAACTCCGCCTTTGAGTGTGAATGAAGAGTTAGCGTCAGGTAGCCGGCTCGTTGGCCGGGGCGACCGAATCTGGTACGATCCAGCCGAATCGGGGCAAGCGCTGCAGCCGCGCCGGGATCGCTCCGGGCCTAAGCGCGCGGGCTGGGAACCGAGCCGGGAAGCATTGCCAAGAGGGGTTTTCGCATGATTCGGCAACAGGCCAGGGTCTACGGAACCGTGGTGCTTCTGTGCGACCTGATCACCCTGACCGCCGCGTTCCTGCTTTCCTACTGGATCCGCAGTTTGCCGTCGCTGGCCGAGCTCGGGACCGGAGAGCTGTTTCCGCTCCCCGCTTATGCCTGGCTCCTGGCACTGCTGCTCCTGATCTGGGGGCTGCTGCTGCTCGCCAACACTCGGCCGTTCAGGGCGGCCCCGCCGCGGCCATTCCGGCGCGAGGTGCGACTGCTGCTGCAGGTCGGAGTTTCGGGGGTGATCCTGTCGGCGGCGATCCTGTTCGCTTTGCGCCAGCAGGAGGTGGTGAGCCGCGCCCTGCTGGGGCTGTTCTCGGTCACGGGACTCGGCCTGCAAATTGGCGAACGCTATCTGCTGCGCCGGCTGCATCGCGCGGTCCTCGGCGCGGCCGGCGGGCGCCGGGTGCTGGTGATCGGCAGCGACCGGCGCGCAATGGATTTCGCCGCCGCGCTCGAAGCACACCGCAGCTGGGGCTTCGAGTTTCTCGGCTTCATCGACGAAGGCAACCCCGCCCCCGACGTGCCGCGCGCGCGGATCCTGGGCAGCGCCAAGGAGGTGCCCAAGCTGCTGCGCCGGCTCAGCGTCGACGAGCTGATCTTCGTGGTCGGACGGCGCAAGCTCGAAGAGCTCGAGGATCTGTTTCTGCTCTGCGAGGAGGAAGGGGTGCGCACCCACCTAGCGGCCGACTTCTTCCCGCGCTCCCACGCCAAGGTGCTGCTCGACGATCTCAACGGGGTGCCGCTGATCACCTTCACCACCGTGCCGCAGGGCATGGTCGCGCTGTTTATCAAGCGCGCTTTCGACTTGGTCGCGGCGACCACGATGCTGGCGCTTTTGGCCGTGCCGATGGCGGCGATCGCCCTGGCGGTCAAGCTCACCAGCCGCGGGCCGCTCTTGTTCCACCAGACCCGCTGCGGCATCTCCGGCCGGCTGTTCACCATGTACAAGTTCCGCTCCATGGTCCACGGCGCCCAAGAGCTGCGCTCCAGCCTGGCCCATCTCAACGAAGCCGACGGACCGGTGTTCAAAATCCGGCGCGACCCGCGCCGCACCCGGGTCGGCGCGTTTCTGCGCCGCTACAACCTCGACGAGCTGCCTCAGCTCTGGAATGTGCTGCGCGGCGAGATGAGCCTGGTCGGTCCGCGCCCGCCGATCCCGGAGGAGGTCGAGCAGTACGAGCGCTGGCAGCGGCGCCGCCTATCGATGAAGCCGGGGTTGACCTGCCTGTGGCAGGTGAGCGGGCGCCACGAGCTCGGTTTCAAGGAGTGGATGCGGCTCGATCTGGAATACATCGACCGCTGGTCGCTGTGGCTCGATTTCAAGATCCTGCTGCGCACCATTCCGGTGGTCCTGCTCGGCCAAGGGGAATAGCTCGAAGCCTGACTTTCAGAGTCCAATCACTTGTAGATTTGGGACTGCCTCTCCTTCCTTATCCATATGTGAAACTCGCCGTAGTTTCCCTGTGGAAACTTGGATGCCAAAGCGTATTCCTTCTCTAGCCACTCAACATACGCTTTGTCCTCGGTGTAGCTCCAGCTTGCCGGTACAAGAACGGCTGCGACGACATCCGGCTCTCTTGCGCGGATTGGATTGGCATCGATGCCACCGACCCTTCCCTTGGCCACCCAAAGAGCTTGCTCTCTATCCGTAAGGCCGCTGTCATCCCAGATGGTCAATTCAGGAGCAGCATATGACAACCCTCCGAGCCGACCCGTCTGCACCGTCACTCCGGATCTCAGCACTCTTGATAGCCATGCTCCAACTCTAAGCTGATCTTCGCCCCCATGAGCATGCTATCGAACCCTTCATTGCGTGCATACCACTTTATCTGCGCCCCATACATCACGAGCGTGCTCGCGACGATACACGCCGTGAGCAGGGCGGTGATCCGCGCCGGCTTTAACCGAATCATTTCTCGATTGAGCGAATGGCTGAAAGTCACGAGCCAGCTCGCCAGCAGCAAGGCAAGGGACGGCCACACGGGAACAACGAAGCGGCTAAAGGGCATCCAGTCTCCCCACGCATAGAACACGAACGCTGCACTGGCCAAGATCGGTCCGATCGCGGCGCGGCGGACCTTTCTGTAATCTTCCGACTCGGTAGGAACAACGACCAGCAACGCGCCAAGGAGGAACGGCCCCCCCACGGCCATGATCACCTGCAGCATATACCCCAAACCCAGGAAGCTTCCGAATGTGCCAGGAAGCTTC
>DASWHO010000250.1:0-5770 GCA_036398155.1 Acidobacteriota bacterium | reverse complement strand
GCCGCCGATCAGCGCCGTCCACCACTCGATCATTTCGTAGAAGGCGCTGAACGCCAGACACACGCTGGTCACCAGGGCGAACAACCATTTGCCGCGCGCCAGCGGCGAGGTCCGCAGCAGGATCTCGCGCGCCAGGATCGCGGGGATGAAGCCTTGGGCCAGGTGACCCAATCGGTCGTAATGGTTGCGGGCCAGCCCCAGCAGCTCCTGCACCCAGTGGCCCAAGGGCACCCGGGCGTAGGTGTAGTGGCCGCCGAGGATCAGGATCAGCGCGTGGATCAGCAGCAGCCGGTAGAGCAGCGGCGTGAGCGGAAAGCTCCGGCGGGTGGCGATCAAGATCGGAGCTCCGATCAGCACCGGCGAGACCTCCAACAGCCAGGTGATCCGGTCATGCGGTCGGATTCCGGAGACCAGCAGCGCGAGCGCCGCGACGATCAACAGGACCAGCGGTTCTCTCGACGCCTTCATGGAGCTGCGCCGCTCCGGGTTGTGAAGCTGGCAGGGGTGGGGCGGACCGGGCGGGCGAGCCAAAGCGGGCGGCGCAGGCCGTCGGGTCCGGGTCCGGGGCGGCACAGCTCGAGCCAGCGGCGGTAGACTTCCATCGAGCGGTTGGTGTCGACCTCGATGTCGCCGTAGCGATCGCCGGGCCCGGCCTTCTCGACCCGGACCTTCTGGTGCCAGCAGTGCATGCCCGAGACCGGATCGGGCTGGACCGGGAAGGTCAGGTTCTGGTGCACGCCCGGTTCGCGCCACCAGATCCGCGCGCTGTCGGGATCGGCGCTTTGAAACGGCGCGATGCCTTCGAGCTGCCGCATCCGCCAGACGCCCGCGCCGCGGCGCTCGAGCGCGACCCGCGCACTGCTCCAGCGGCTCCCGCCCTTCTCGGACAGCCTCCAGCGCCCCATGTGGTGCGAGCAGGCAACCACGCCGGGGCGGATGCCCTCGGTCACATAGGCGCGGTTGACGAAATAGCCGATCTCGGTGCGCACCTTGACCAGGTCGCCGGTTGAGAGACCGAGCCGCTGCGCGTCGCCGGTGTGAATGAGCACCGGATTGCGATGCGAGATCTCGGCCAGCCACTTGGCGTTGCCCGAGCGGGTGTGGATCATGGTCGGCAGGCGGAAGGTCGGCAGCAGCACCATCTCGCCGCTCGCGGCATCGAGCTGATCGGGATGCACGTGGCTGTGGATGTAGTCCGGCAAGGCCTGCTCCGGCCAGCTCCAGTCCAGCAAGGTCGTGCTCAATAGCTCGAGCTTGCGCGATGGGGTGGCAAAGCCGCGCCGCGCCACCCCGTCCACCATCACGCCGATCGCGCCGCCGTCCTTGCCCAGCAGGCGCCCGTCGCGCGCCAGCTCGGCGTCTTGCAGCTCGGCTTTCGAAAGCTCGGTTTCGTGCCGCTCGTAGGCCTCGCGCTTGATTTCGAACGCGCCGTAGCGGCGCATGTACTCGAGCGGCGTGAGACCTTGCGCCGCCGCCGCTTCCGGCAGCCCCGGCACCGCGTTCTCGAACAGCCAGCGGTAGTACTCCTCGACCGTGAGCTTTTCTCCCGCCCGGTAGGGCGATTCGAACCACTGCCGGATCCCGAGCGCGCCGTCCGGGTCGATCCGCCACGAGAGCTCGATCCAGAACTCGTCCTCTTCCCACACCTCGCCGGGATTGGTCTCGTAGGTGAAGCGGGTTTTTTCCCCGGCGCGCTCGCGGGCCGCGCGCAGCACCGGCTGGCGGAACGAGACCCAGACGCCGGCGTGGGTCTCCTGGCTCTGCACGTCGTGGCGCTCGCCGGCGTGCCCCATCGGCAGTATGTAGTCGGCGAACAGCGCGGTCTCGCTCCAGGTCGGGGTCAGCGCCACATGGCAGCCGACCAGCGACTCGTCGCTGAGCGCCTCGATCCAGGTGAAGCCGTCGGGGTTGGTCCACACCGGGTTGTAGACCCGGGTGAAATAGACCGCCAGCTTGCCGCGGCCCGATTTGAGGAAGTGCGGCAGCAGGAACGACATCTCGTAGTGCGACAGCGGCCACTCGGGCGGGAACAGCAGCTCGTTCCAACCGCTTTGCGCCGGCGGCTCGGCGTGCAGCTTGGGCGCGAACTTGTTCCACGAAGCCGGCGCGGTGCCGCCGCGGGTGCCGACCGCGCCGGCCAGGACGCTCAAGAGCTCGAGCGCCCGGGCCACCTGCCAGCCGCCGAGATGGCCCGCCGCGCTGCCCCTCCATAGATGAGCGCTGAAGGCGGAGCCGGCGCGCGCGATCTCGCGCGCGACCTCGACGATGGTGTGGGCCGGGATCCCGCTCTCGGCTTCGGCCAGCTCGGGGGTGAAACGCGCGTAGTGGCGCTTCAGCCAATCGACGAAGCGATCGAAATCGCCCGGCTCGCCCGCTGCCCCGCTCTCTCCCTCAGCCGGCTCCGCGTTGGCCGGGTAGGGCGCGCTGTGCCCACCGTCTTTGGGAATCCGCGGCTCGCGCAGGATCTCCTCCCAGTTGACCCAGCGGCGCACGAACTCGCGATCGAAAAGATTTTCGCGCAGGATCACGTGCGCCATCGCCAGCAGCACCGCGCTCTCGCTGCCGGGCCGGGTCGGCAGCCAGTAGTCCGACATGCTGGCGGTGTTGGACAGGCGCGGATCCAGCACCGCCAGCTTGGCGCCGCGCATCTTGGCCTCGATGATGCGCTGCGCGTGCGGGTTGAAGTAGTGGCCGGTCTCCAGATGCGCCGAGAGCAGCAGGATGAAGCGCGCGTTGGCGTGATCGGGCGAGGGCCGGTCGGAGCCGGTCCAGAGCTGATAGCCGAGCCGGGCCGAGGCGGAGCAGACGTTGGTGTGGCTGTTGTGGCCGTCAACCCCCCAGGCCTTGAGCACCCGCTCGATGTAGCGCTCGTGGCCCGGCCGCCCGACGTGGTACATGATCTCGTCCCGGCGTCCGTCCTGGATCGCCGCGCGCAGGCGCGCCGCGATCTCGCCCAGCGCCTGATCCCAGCTGATCCGTTCCCAGCTCTCCTCGCCGCGCCGGCCGGCGCGGCGCAGCGGGTAAAGGATCCGTTCCGGGTCGTGGATCTGATTGATCGTCGCCGGTCCCTTGGCGCAGTTGCGGCCGCGGCTTCCGGGGTGGAGCGGATTACCCTCGAAGCGGCGGATCGTCTGGGTCTCCTTGTCGACGTACGCGAGCAGACCGCAAGCCGCCTCGCAGTTGAAGCAGACCGTCGGCACCAAGGTGTAGGCCTTGCGCACGCGACGCGGCCAGGCGTGGGCGTCGAACTCCTCCCAGTGCTCCCACTGTTTGACCGGCGGATACGCGCTGAGCGCCCCGCGCGATGGCGCAATCCCGTCCCCTTCGGTGCCGATGTAGGGGAGGGGCTTGTCCCCTCCCGTTTGTTTACCCGGGACCACCAAGGGCCCCTTTCCGCTCAAGCGCCGAAAGAACCGCTCGATCCGACTGATCCGGATCCCGCGCCCGCTCATGGGTTACGGCTCCGGCAGAGTTCAGCGCAATCGCCGGGGACGGCGCCGTCACGGGTGCACGGAGCGCGCAGGTGGGTGGCATGGGTGCACGGAGCGCGCAGGTGGGTGGCACGGGTGCACGGAGCGCGCAGGTGGGTGGCACGGGTGCACGGAGCGCGCAGGTGGGTGGCATGGGCGTGCGAAGCAAGCCCATGGACGAACTCGCTCATCGGAAGTCGATCACTCCCGCGCTCGAAGGCTTTGCCCAATGGGTCAGGTCGCGCTGCATAGACCAAGTCGTCCATGGGCGCCCTTCGGCCGCCCATGCCACCCCAATTGGAAGTGCCTTTCCGTCTCGCCACGCTCATGACAGCGCCACCGACTGGCCGGCCCGAACGTAGAGGTGCTCGTAGGCCGCCAGGCCCAGCAGCGCCAGTAGCGCGGCCATGCCGTAAGCAAGGTCTCCGCCGGAAGCCAGCAGCAGCAGCGGCAAAGCGTGTCCGGCCACCAAGACTCCGCCGATCAGCAGCGCGCGCCTCCAGCCGCGGCGCGCCCAGCGCGCCGCCGCCGCGGCGTCCTCGGTCGGATGGATCGCGAAAAGCTCGGCGCCGATCAACGCGGCGTTGAGCAGCAAGAGCCCGATCAACGATCGGACCGGCGCCGCCGCCGAACCGCCGCCCAGCAGCGCGATGCAAAGCAGCGCGACGCTGAGCCCGCCGACCAGCGCTTGGACCAAGAGATGGAGCGGCAGCAGCGAGCTCTGCCACAGATCGCGCCCTTTCGATTGCCAGAAGAGAAACGCGGTGTAGGTCGCGGCCGCGATCGCCGCCGCCAGCGCCGGCCACGCCAACCAGGCGGCTAGTCGCGACCGGCCGGCGAGCTCGGCCCAGGCCAACGCGCCGCCGAGCAGGCCGAAGGCGAGCAGGATGTAGCTGCCACGGGTCAGCCACGAGTCCCACTGCGGCCGGGTGAGCACCCACAAGAACCGGTCCGGGCGCTTGAGGTCGGCGACCAAGAGCGCGCCGGTCAGCGCCAGAAACAGCAGCGCGATCAGCGCGAGGATCGCCGGCAAGCCGATCGGCGCGCCGCGGGGCTGCCAGGGCGCGGCCCACGGCGCCAACATCAGCGCGCCGGCGGCGATCGACTTGGTCCACAGGTACGCCGAGACTTTCCAGCCCCACGAGGCCTCGTGGCTTTGACCCGCGTCGTAGACCCGCCGGGCGCTGCCGGCCTTGGCGCCCATCACCGCGCGGACCCGGTCCCAGACATCGTCCGCCAGCAGCCCCCGGGGCGGCTCGGCTGGCTCGGCTCGATCGCGCGCCGGCCCGCGCGGGGCCGGGCCCGGCTCGCGCGCCTGGCTCCAGAGGTAGGCGCTGGGAACCGCGGTGGCCGCCGGGGTCAGAGCCGCCGCGTCCCCTCCAATGTAGAAGACCTTCGGCTCGGTGCCTTTCTCCGGCTTGCGTACCTGGACCTTCTCGAGCTGCAAGGTGCGCGCGATCTCGGTGCTCGGATCGTCGAGGTCGCCGGCCAGGATGGCGCGCTCGGGGCAAACCACTGCGCACGGCGGCTCGAGCCCGACCTCGACCCGATGGGCGCAGAAGTTGCACTTGGCGGCGGTGCCGCTCGCCGGATCGATGTGCAGCGCATCGTAGGGGCAAGCTTGCATGCAGGCCTTGCAGCCGATGCAGCGCTCGCCGTCGAAGTCGACGATCCCGTCCTCGCGGGTGAACAGGGCGCTGACCGGGCAGATGGTGACGCACGGCGCGTCGGCGCAGTGGTTGCAGCGCAGCACCGTGAAGAACCGGCGGGTGTCGGGAAACACGCCCTTCTCGATGTACTTGACCCAGGTGCGGTTGACCCCCAGGGGGATGTCGTGCTCGGCCTTGCAGGCGACCGTGCAGGCATGGCAGCCGATGCACTTGCGGTTGTCGATGATGAACCCGTAGTTCATAGCTGCCGGCCGCGCCGCGCCGGAGCCCCCGATTCGCCCAAGCATCGCATAAATCGCAACCCGCATAAACCCGCACACGCCATCGGGTGGCATGGGCGTGCGGAGCAAGCCCATGGTTCACTTGCGCAGAGGGCACCCGCTCCCCACCGGAACCCGGAATATCCAAGGGGCCCGGCGGTTTTGCTAGAATGAATGCCTGATCCCTGAAATGGAGGTTTCTATGTCCCGAGTGTGTCCATCGATCCTCTCGTATCTGTTGGCCGCCGGCGTCGCCGCCGCCGCGCCGGCGCTCACGCTGCCGCCTGGCGCCGAGGAGGCCGAGAAGCGGATCACCGCGGACCAGCTTCTGGGGCCGGTGCGCTTCCTGTCGCACGACCTGCTCGAAGGG
>DASWHO010000249.1:0-11900 GCA_036398155.1 Acidobacteriota bacterium | reverse complement strand
CATTCCGGCGCAAGTTCTGAAATCAATGTAGGGGAGGGGCTTGTCCCCTCCCGCTCAGCGCAACGAACAGGCTGATCGAAGGCCGAAAACGGCACGGGCGGGGACCAGCCCCGCCCCTACACGGGCTTGGGCATACGCCGCCCTTCTAGTCATGGCGCGGCGTGTTTGGGTGACTAGCCGCGGGTCATGCGGACCGCAAGGTAGAAGATGATGGCGACCAGGACGATGTTGACCCGCGCCACCAGGACCATGCGCCGGGCCAGCGGCTGCGCCTTGGCCGCCTTGTCGGCGGCGCTGGGATCTTCGGCCAGGGTTGCCAGCGGCAGGCCGAGCCGGAAGTATTGGTAGAGCGAAAGCACCAGCACCACCGCGACCAAGATCAGCTTGCCGGTCAGAAGCCGCATGTAGCTGACATCGGCTCCATAGCCGGGGATGCTGAACACGCTGGCGAGAAAGAGAATGCCGGTCAGGATCAGAGCCAGCAGGCAGATCAGGACGGTCGGTTGAAAGCGCCGGATCACCCGCGCCTGCAGGCCCAGGCGCTCGCCCGGCTGCAGGGCCGCGGCGGCCGGCGCCAGGATGAAGTTGATGAAGATGCCCCCGCCCAGCGCGACCACGCCCGCCAGGATATGCAGCCACATCAGCAGCGCACGCATATCTCGTCCTCCATGGTGATTTCCGAATTTCGGCCGCCCTGGTACTGGGCCAAGGCGTATCTTCGGGATCTCGGGCCGCAGGATCAAGCTCAGCGCTGCGGCCGGCGATCTCTCTATAATGAAGCGCGATGACCAGCCCGCGCTACGAGGTCGCGGTCTTCCCGCTGCCCAACCTGGTCTTTTTTCCGGCCACGATCTTGCCGCTGCATATCTTCGAGCCGCGCTATCGCCAGATGACCGAGGACGCGCTGGCCGGCGATGGACGCATCCTGATCGCCCAGCTCCAGCCGGGGTGGGAACGCGATTACGAAGGGCGGCCGCCGACCTACGAGATCGGCTGCGTCGGCCGAGTCTTGGAGCATCAGGCGCTCGAAGACGGCCGCTTCAACCTGCTCTTGGTCGGTGTGGAGCGGGTGCGGATCGAAAGCTGGCTCGATCCGACGGACAAGCTGTACCGCATCGCGCGGGTGGAGCCGGCGCCGGAAGCCGAGCCGCGCGATCCGGCCGCCGCCTCCGAGCTGTCGCTCAAGCTGCATCGGGCCCTGCGCGCCTGGAATCAAGAGCAGGAGGAGAAGAGCTTTCACGGCCAGTTTCTGGCTCCGACCTTGGCCTACGCCGCGCTGGTCAACCTGGGGGCGCTCCTGCTGCCGCTCGACGGATCCGAACGCCAGAAGCTGCTGGAGCTCGACGATCTGAGCGAGCGCGGCCGGCAGGTGCTGGGGGCCGCCGAGGAGGTGCTGGCGAGGACGCTGTTTCTCAAGCCTTTCCGCGCCTTCCAACCGGCGAATCCGCGGGTCAACTGATAGCGCGCATGGCCCTTCCCGCTCCGAGTCCGGGAGCCGCTGCAGAGTCGATCGGAGCGCTGCTGGAAACCGCGCTCGGCGATCGCTCGGATCGGACGTTTCTGGTCTACGGTTCGGAGCGCTACGGCGCCGGGCAATTTCAGGAGGCGGCGGCGCGGGCCAGCGGCCTGTTCCAACGCCTCGGGATCGAGGCCGGCGATCGGGTGGCGCTGCTTTTGCCCAACCGGCCCGAGCTGCTGATCGCGTGGATGGGACTCGCCCGCCTCGGTGCAGTCACCGTGGCGCTGCACAGCGCGTACACCGCGGCGGAGCTCGGCCTCGTGCTGCGGCATGCCGATCCCAAAGCGTGCCTGATCGACGCCGGGTTGGGCGCGATCGCGGAGTCGGCTGGCGCGCTGCTGGGCGGCGGAGTGGTCCGGCTGGCGCTGGGCGGCAAGCTGGCCGGCGCTCTGGAATGGGAGCGCGAGCTTCAGAGGGCGCCCGCGGTCGCCCGCGCGCCGGTCGGGCCCGATCAGCCGGCCAACATCCTCTACACCTCCGGCACCACCGGCGCGCCCAAAGCGGTGGTGCAGTCGCATCGCACTTACGCGCTCAGCGGCCGCGGCTTCGCGCACTGGCTCGAGCTCGAAGCGTCCGACCGGCTCTATACCTGCCTGCCGGTCTCGCACATCAACGCGCAGGCCTACAGCTTCATGGGCGCCCTCGCCTGCGGCGGCAGCCTGGCGCTGGCGCCCCGGTTCTCGGCGTCGCGCTACTGGGAGCAGATCGCGGCCTGCCGGGCCACGGTCGCCAACGCGATCGGGGCGATGCTCTCGATCCTGAGCCAGCGGCGGAGCCGCGCGGCGGAAACCCAGCACCGGCTGCGGTTGGTGTACAGCGCGCCGGCGCCGCCGGCCGAGCCACACCTGGAGTTCGAGCGCCGTTTCCGGGCTCGGCTGGTGATCGGCTACGGGCTCAGCGAGTCGACCTTCGGCACCATCCAGCCGCTCCGCGGCGCGCGCGGCTTGGGATCCATGGGCCGGCCGCGCTGCCTGCCGGGGCTGGACTGCGGGCTGCGCCTGGTCGATCCCGGCGGCGCCGACAGCCATGAAGGCTCGGCCGGCGAGATCTGGCTGCGCAACCCGGCGACCATGCTGGGCTATTTCCGCGATCCGGAGGCGAGCGCCGCGGTCCTGCGCGACGGTTGGCTGCGCACCGGCGACCTGGCGCGGCGCGATGCGGAGGGCTTCTACCATTTCGTCGATCGGCGCAAGCATATGATCCGGCGCCGGGGCGAGAACGTCTCGGCGCTCGAGGTCGAAGGCGTGATCGCGCGCCATCCGGCGGTGGCCGAGGTTGCGGTCGTAGGGATCGACAGCCCGCTCGGCGAACAGGACGTGGCCGCCTTCGTGGTGCTGCGCCGCGGCCGCAGCGCGACCGCGGCGGAACTGGAAGCGCACTGCCGCGCGGCTTTGGCCGGCTTCAAGGTTCCGAGCCGGTGGAATTTTCGCGCCCGCCTGCCGCGCACCTCGACCCAGCGGATCGCCAAACATCGTCTCACTTGAGCGCCCGTGTTTGTGCTATGGTGGGGGTTCCGCGTCAAGGGAGGGGGCTCGCTTTTGAAGCAGCGCACATCGACGCGCGGCAAGCCGCGCGCGCGCCGCAACCTGCGGCCGGGCGCCGCGGCGCTGGAGGGACTACTCGACCTGCGGCAAAGAAAGCGGCTCGAACGACTGCGCGGAAGGCTCTGCGCGCTGCCGGGCGTCCGCGAGCAGCTTTACTACCACAGCACCTGCTGGGGTTGGGCCTGGCGCTACCGCGGGGGCCGGCAGACCTTGCTGACCTTGCACGTGCTGTCGGGCAATCTGGAGGCGATCGTGCCGCTGGAACGCCACCTGGTGGACAAGCTGGTCGCCAACAGCCACCTGCCCCGGGCCCACCGGCGCGCGATCGCGGCGGCCCAGGAGTGCAAGGGGATGCGTTGGGCGCGGCTTCCTTTGCTCAACAGCGCCGATCTGAACGTGGTGGTCCGCCTGATCGAGCTCAAACGCGCGCCCGCCTGATTGCGATGCCAACTCACCTGGCCATAGCTAGAATAGGGGCGTAAGGATGTAGGGGAGGGGCTTGTCCCCTCCCGTGAGGCGCAACGAACATGCCAATCTTCGAATTCCGCTGCAACCAGTGCCGCAAACGCTTCGAGCAGATTGTCTTCCTGCGCGCCGGAATGAGCTCCGATGCCCTGGTCTGCCCGCACTGCGGCGCCAGCGACGCGACCAAGCTGCCGTCGCGCTTCGCGATGGCCGGAGTGAGCAAGAAAAGCGAGTCGGACCTGGACGACTTCGATTCCGATCTGGACCAGGAGATGGACGACCTGGGCGGCGGCGACCTGGACGACGACTACGGCTCTGACGATCTAGGCGGCGGCGACGACTTCGACGACTAGTCGCAGCCGGCGCCAGATCCATTCGCTTTCTCTGCCGGGGAGGGCGTTGCGCCCGCCTCTGTAGTGTAGGGGAGGGGCTTGTCCGGGGCTTGTCCCCTCCCGTCTTTTGAGTCGAGATGCAAAGCCGATCCGGTCCGGGCGGGGACGAGCCCCGCCCCTACATTCTGGCCTTCGCAGCGCCTTGCAATTGGCGCAGATCTATCGCATCCAAGTTCTTGATTGCTCGCGCAAGAACTGGGCCACGTAGTACGGGCCGCAGGCGCCCTTGCCGCTGTTGCCACTGCCCTTCCAGCCGCAGAACGAATTGACCCCGGGCCAGGCGCCGGTGGTGGCGCCGGAACGGCGGTTGGCGTAGGTCACGCCGGCCTCGATCCGGTCGAAGAACGTCTGCACCTCGTCATCGTCGCGGCTGTAGATGCCGGCGGTCAGGCCGTAGGCCGAGCGGTTGCTGCGCGCGATCGCTTCGTCGAGATCGGCGACCGCCGCGACGCATAGAAGCGGCACGAACAACTCCTCCTGCAGCAGCGGATGATCGTGGCCCAGCGAATCGACCACCGCCGGGGTGACGAAATGGCCGTGCTCGAAGCCGCCCTGCTCGAGCACGCCGCCGCCGGTCACGACCCGCCCGTCGCGCCGCGCCAGCTCGACCGCGCTGCGATACTTGTCGACCGCGGCGCGATTGATCAGAGGTCCGAGGAAGGTGCCGCGCTCCAGCGGGTCGCCGATCTTGACCGAGCCGGCGTAGTGGACCAGCCGTTCGAGCAGCTCGTCGTAGCGCTCGTGGGCCACGTAGGCGCGCGAGCAGGCGCTGCATTTCTGGCCGCCGTAGCCGAAAGCGCTGCGGCCGATGCCCTCCGCCGCCAGCTCGAGGTCGGCCTGGGCGGTCACGATCGCTGCGTTCTTGCCGCCCATCTCCAGGATGCAGGGCTTGGGCAGATGGGCGCTGAAGCGCCGCTCGAGCTCGGTGCCGACCGCGAACGAGCCGGTGAAGATCAGCCCGGCCAGCGCCGGATGAGCGATCAGCGGATCGCCGACTTCGGCGGCGGAGCCGGTGACCACGTTGAAAACCCCGGGCGGCAGGCCGGCTTGCTGCAGGATGCGCCCCAGCATCAGTCCGGTGAACGGCGCATCCGAAGCGGGCTTGAACACCACCGTGTTGCCGGCCACCAGCGCGCCGCCGCTCATGCCGGCGCTGAGCGCGAGCGGGAAGTTGAACGGCGCGATCACCCCCCACACGCCGTAGGGCAACAGCACGCTGCGGGTCTCTTCGTTCGGCGTCAAGCGCTCGAGCGGACGGGTGAATCCGTGCGCCGACTCGATCTGGTCGCAGTAGTAGCGCAGCAGATCGGCCGCCTCCTCGGTGTCGCCGAGCGCTTCAGCGCGGTTCTTGCCCACTTCGTAGCTCATCAGCGCCGCCAGCTCGAAGCGGTGAGCGCTGATCCGATCGGCGCCGGCCCGCAACAGCGCGGCGCGCTCGCGATAGTCGCGCCGCGACCAGGCCGGATAGGCGGCCGCGGCCGCCTGCACCGCATCCTGGACCTCGGCCGCGCCGCCGCGTGCGAAGCGGCCCAGCGTCTCGCGGGTGTCGCTGGGATTGAGATCGTCGAACGTGCGCTCGAGATGCCGCTCCGCGCCGCCGATCAGAACCGGATGGGTTTGGCCGAACCAGCCGCGGACCTCGCGGGCCGCGGTTTCGAAGGCGCCGTGGAGCTCTTGGTTATCAGCGAAGGTGCTGTAGGTGATCTTCTGGGCTCCCCCCTTGGGCTCCATCGCAAAACCTCCTTATTTCGGGGACAGTTTACTTAACCCGGGTTTCGGGGACACTTCCATCTCACGTCGGCGGCCCCGACGGCCCCGACACCCAGAGGGCCCGCGGACCCGCGATCGATCGATCCCGCGCGGCCCGAGCCGGGTGTAGAATAGGAACGAGCTCCACGAGGCGCTCGAGGGAGGAATTTTATGGCCGCCAAAGTATGCCGGGTCGAATATTTCTATGCCACGATAAAGGATAGACCGGGCGAGGCTTATCAGCTCCTCAGCCAACTGGCGGCGGCCCGAGTGAATCTGCTGGCTTTCAGCGCGATCCCGCTGGGCCCCGAGGTGACACAGCTCGCTCTGTTTCCGGAAGATACCCATTTGCTCATGCGCGCTTCCGAGCGCACCGGCACCGTGCTGACCGGGCCGCACCGCGCGTTCATCGTCTTCGGCGACGACGAGCTGGGCGCTTTCGCCAGCATCCACATGCGGCTGGCCGACGCCGGGGTCAATGTCTACGCCTCCAGCGGCGTGACCGATGCGCGCGGAGGCTACGGCTACGTGCTGTACGTGCGGCCGGAGGAGTATGAACACGCCGCCCACGTCCTCAACGTGTAGCCCGGCTGAGGCACTGCGCGTCGGCGTTTTTGTGTAGGGGCGGGGCTTGCCCCCGCCCGAGAAGCGCCGGCCCAAGGTTTGAGCCCGCCTCGGCACGGCCGACGAATAGCTCTGCGTCCTGCGAAAGCCCGCGGCGAAATCATGCGCCCGCGACCGCTGGTGCAGGGCTGTAACCGAATCGGGCTGGCGGGGGTATATGGGGTTGGAAAGACCGATGGCGGAGCGGGCGCGCAGCGACCGTGAGGCGGTCTGCGCGGTCCGGGCCGGCGATCGAGAGCGGTTCGAGGAGATCGTCGCGCGCTATCAGTCGATGCTTGCAAGTCTGGCCTATCGCATGGGGATCGCCCGCGGCGATCTCGAAGACGTGGTTTCGGAGGTGTTCTTGCGCCTGTATCAGCGGCTCGGTGCTTACGATCCTTCGCGGCCGTTCTTCCCCTGGCTCTACTCGGTGGCGCTGCACCGGATCCGCGATCTGCAGCGCAGGGCGGCGCGCCAGGCGTGGCGTCCCGACGTCGGTCCGCCGGCGGTCGAGCCGCGCGGCCCCGACCTGGTCGAGCAGGACCAGTTGCGGCTAGCGCTGGCGCAGCTTCCCGAGCGTTATCGCCGGCCGCTGGTGCTGTACCACCTCGAGGAGCTGTCGGTGGCCGAGACCGCCGCCGCGCTCGACCTCCCGGAAGGGAGCGTCAAGGTGCAGCTCCTGCGCGGGCGCCGGCGACTGCGCGAGCTGATGGAGCGGAAATGACCTGCCGCACGTTCCGCCAGCGGGCGATGGAGTCGTCGCCGGCCGCTGCGCGCCAAGCGCTGGCGCCGGAGCTGGAAACGCATCGGCGCGCGTGCCCGCGCTGCGCGGCAGCCTGGACGGCGGACCGAGAGCTGCAGCGGCAGCTCGATCGCCTGCGTTCTCAGAGCGTGACGGTCGACGTCCGCAGCCGGGTGCTGGCGCGGCTGCGGGAAATGCCGCTGCCTGACGCGGCCGTGCGCCCGGCGCGCAAGGTGGCGGTCCCGGCGCTGATCGCGGGCGCCGCGCTCGCGATCGCGCTGCTGATCGGGTGGCACTTTCCGGGCGCCGAGCTCGCGACCGCTTGGCAGCTCGCCGCCGAGCAGGTCCCGCAGTGGCTGGCCTGGGCGCTGCAGAGCTTGGTTCGGTCGGCGCTGGCGCTGGCGCGGCTGGCCGGCGCCTTGCTGCTCGATACCGCCCTGATGCTCATAGCTCCGCTGCAGTGGGTGCGCCAGGTGCAGAGCGCGCTGCCCGATCTGCTGCTGGTCAACGGCCTGATGGCCCTTTTTCTGGCGACCGCCGTGGCCGCGCTTTTGCGGCGGCTGCCGGCGCCGAGGAGGCTCTCGTGATGCGTCCATTCGCGAACAGGTTTGCGGTTGTTGGACTTCTGGCCGCGCTGCTGGCGGCGCTGGCGTGCGGCTTCGACGTGCGCACGGACGCCGGCGAGAAAGTCGGCTATGCCTCGCGGATCCTGGTCGCCGAGGGCGAGATCCGGCGGCGCGGAATCGTTTGCGTCTCCTGCGACGTCGAGATCGCCGGAGAGATCCGCCGCGACGTGGTGGTGATCGGCGGCCGGCTCAAGCTGTTCGGCACCGCGAGGGACGGCGTGGTCGGCATCTTCAGCGACGTGACCTTGGGGCCCGACGCCGTGGTCGAAGGCGATCTGGTCTCGATCGCGAGCCGCCTCGACGCGGCGCCCGAGGCCGAGATCTTGGGCGACTTGGTCGACATCCCCGGCTTCGGATTCGAACGCATGGGGCGCAAGCTGCGGATGCCGCAGCTGGGCTCGGTGTGGTCTTGGCTCGGCTCGCTGTTCACGTTCTTTCGATTGGTCGAGCTGTTGGTGCTGCTGTTGGTCTTGATTGTCATCACCGCGCTGGCCAAGGACACCGTGGTGCGCGCCGGCAATGCGGTCGAGGAGCTGTGGCTGCAGTCGTTCTTGGTCGGGCTGGTGAGCTATGTCGCCGCGATCACGGTCGGGATCATTCTGTGCGTTACGATCATCGGCATCCCCGCGGCGCTGCTGCTCTACCTGGCGGTCAAGGTGACCAAGTGGATCGGCATGGCCGCGCTGTTCTACTTCGTCGGCGACCGGATCGGGCGCAACTTGCTCAAGCGCGAGTTCAACCTGTTGGGGGCCATGGTGCTGGCGTTCGTGGTCTACGCGCTGCTGGTGATGGTGCCGCTGTTCTGGATCAGCATGCTGATCTCGACTCTGGTCGCGTGGATGGCGGTCGGGCTGATGATCACGACCCGCTTCGGAACCGGCCGGCCGTGGTTCCCGGCCCCGGCCGTTCCAGCCGCGCCCCCGCCGGCCGGCGTCGCGCCGCGCACGACCCTGCCGCCTCCCGCCGAAGCCTCGTGAGGACAAGGGGCGGGGCTTGGATACCGTCTCAATGCAGGGCCGAGCTCGAGTGCACGTGATGTAGGGGCGGGGCTCGTCCCCGCCCGTCTTTGTCCCTACGGACCCCGAAAGGTGCGCAGCCTCGAAGCGCCGGAGGCGGCGGGGCCGGTTCCGACATCGAGCTCCGGCGGGACGCCCGGATCCACCGTCACCCGGATGCCGAAGTCGACCGCGTAGAACTGGCTGGCGAACGTCGTCGGCCCGACCGTGGCCGCCGTGGTGGCGCCGCCGCCGAACCACTGGCGATGGGCGTCGGGATTGACCGGCTCGGCGACGAAGTTCCAGAACTGCGACGGGTTGTTGGGCCCGGAGGCGCCGATGCCGGCGAAGAAGAACTCCGAGGGTCGGAAGACCGGGGCCCCGGTGAAGGTCTTGATCACGAACTCGTTCACCGTCACGGCGGTTCCTGGAGGGTTGGCCGGGGAACGGAAGACGGTGTTGAAAATGCGGGCGCCGGGCTCGCGCCGTCCCAATGCGGGATTGAAGGCGGTGTTCCAGAGATTGACCCTTTGCGTATCCATCTTGTAGTTGGCGGGGACTCGCGGCGGGCAGGGCGACATCGTGCAGGTGAAGATCGACCAGCTCGCCGCCACCGGCTGAATCAGAGGCGCCAGCCCGGTGGTGACGCTGCCGCCGCCGAACAGCATCAAGGCCTGCGCCGCCGGGGTTCCGGCGGTGCCGACGCCGATGCTGGTGGCGCCGAGCTGATCCCACTGCAAGACCACGGGCGCGCCGCGGGTCGCGCCGTCGTCCCAAGGCAGCGCCGCGGTCCGGCTGGCTGCCGGCGCCGGCGTGAAGCGCGGCCCGCGGCGATCGCCGGGCCGGAGCCAAGCCCCGCTTCCTTCGGTCAGGCTCAGGATCAAGATAAGGATCCAACTGAAACTCAGCGCCGTAAGGGTCAGCCTTTGCCGGATCATCCTATGAACCTCTTTCCCGGCGCGGAACGGCCATCTGCGGCTTTCGATCGGCCGATTCGCCGCCGTCTTTGACGAGGGCATCTTTTCAGAGTCTAGAACCGCGGCTCCGAAACTCAAGTGGCCTTCTGGCTGGGGTGCAGCGTCGCCCGCAGGGTGCGGTGAGCAAGCTTGGCGGGGTGCCGTGGGCAAGCTTCGCTCTGCCCACGGACAACACAACGAATCCCGGGAGCGGTTGCTGCCGGTGCAGCGCCGGCCGTGGGCAAAGCCGAGCTTGCCCACGGTGCTGTCCTAATTAGGACATTAGGACAGCACCTTGCCCACGGCACCCGAAGCGGAGCTGCGCCGCTCGTTGTATGATGCCGCCCTCGAACCGTGACGAACCGCGATCCAGCTCGGCTGCCGCGGTGCTCGTGGCGTCTCGCCGCGGCGCTGATCTTCGCCGCGGCATCCGCGCCGGCGCCTGCGGCCGCGCAGCGCGAGCCGGTCCTGTCCCAGATCAAGCTGCCTCATTCTTATTACTACCGCGAGATGTACCTGCCGCAGCTCACCAGCGGCCCGAGCTCGGTGGCCTGGTCACCCGACGGCACCGAGCTGGTGTACGCGATGCAGGGCTCGCTGTGGCGCCAGCGGATCGATTCGACCGCGGCCCAGCAGCTCACCGCCGGCCCGGGCTACGACTACCAGCCCGACTGGTCGCCCGACGGGCGCTGGATCGCGTTCAGCCGCTATGACGGCGCGGCGCTCGAGCTGTTCGCGCTCGAGGTCACGAGCGGGGCGCTCCATCAGCTCACCAACGCGGGCGCGGTCAACGTCGAGCCGCGCTGGTCGCCGGACGGAAGCAAGCTCGCATTCGTCTCCACTTCCACCTGCGGGCATTTCCACATCTTCGTTGCCGCCGTTTCCGATGGACGGATCGAGCGCGCCGTGCAACTCACCCCCGAGCGCCGCAGCGCCGTGCCGCGCTACTACTACAGCCAGGTCGATCACGAGATCAGCCCGAGCTGGTCGGCCGACGGCGAAGAGATCCTGTTCGTCTCCAACCGCGACCGGATCTACGGCAGCGGCGCGCTGTGGCGGATGGCGGCGCAGCCCGGCGCCGAGCCGCGCCTGGTGCACGACGAGGAGACTACTTGGAAGGCGCGGCCCGATTGGGCGCGCGACGGCAGCGATCGCGTGGTCTACAGCTCGTACCTGGGCCGGCAGTGGCATCAGCTCTGGGTGCTGCCGGCGGCCGGCGGCCTGCCGATCCCGCTCAGCTACGGCGAGTTCGATCGCACCGCGGCGCGCTGGGCGCCCGACGGGCGCAAGATCGCCTACATTTCCAATCAGGAAGGGAACACCTCCCTCTGGATCCTGGAGCTGCCGGGCGGCAACCAGCGGCGGCTCGTCGCCCGCGAGCGCCGGACACTGCGGCCCACCGCGCGGCTTCGAGTGACCGTGCTCGACCAGCGCGGGCAGCCGACAGCGGCGCGGGTCGCAGTCCATGACGGCGGCGGCCGGTTTCACGCCCCCGACGACACCTGGATCCACGCCGACGACGCGTTCGTCCGCTCCGAACGGAAGTTCGAAGCGCACTACTTCCACAGCTCCGGGTCGTCCGAGCTCATCGTTCCGGCCGGCCGCGTCACGGTCGAGGCGATGAAGGGCTTCGAGCGCCGCCCGGCGAGCACCGCAATGGAGCTCGAGGCAGGAGAGGAACGCAGCGTGGAGCTGCGCCTCGCGCGGCTGGATCTGCCGGCGGATTGGGAACGCTGGGTCGGCGGCGATCTGCACGTCCACATGAACTACGGCGGCACCTACCGCAACGATCCCGAGCGGATGGTGGCCCAGGCCGAGGCCGAAGATCTGCGCGTGATCCACAACCTGATCGTCAACAAAGAGCAGCGCATCCCTGACATCGCCTACTTCTCGACCCAGCCCGATCCGGCCTCGAACGCGCGCACCTTGCTGCTGCACGGCCAGGAATTTCACACCAGCTACTGGGGTCACCTGGGGCTCTTGGGCCTGCAGCGTAATCTTCTCTTGCCGGACTACGCCGCCTATCCGGGGACCGCGGTCGCCAGCTTGTTTCCGACCAACGCGGCGGTCGCCGACCTGGCGCATGAGCAGGGCGCGCTGGTCGGTTACGTGCATCCGTTCGACTTCGCGCCCGATCCCGCCGACCGCGGCGCCCGTCTCACCTACGCGCTGCCCGCCGATGTGGCGCTGGGCAAGGTCGACTACTACGAGGCGGTCGGCTTCAGCGATCACCTGATCACCGCCGCCGTTTGGTACCGCCTGCTCAACTGCGGCTTCAAGCTGCCGGCCGGCGGCGGCACCGACGCGAT
>DASWHO010000248.1:0-16274 GCA_036398155.1 Acidobacteriota bacterium | reverse complement strand
GAGTTGAAGCGACTTCCGTGCCGGAAATTCGTACCAGTCCCCGTTGCCGCCGCGAGATCCGCCAAAAAGCCGAGACGAGCGCAGCGAAGTCGACGAACGTGCAAGAAAGCATGCCCGTCCGACGCAGCACGGCTATGAGGGCGGTGGAGATGGTGCCGGATGCGAGGCGGGCGAAGAGAGGCCGACGTAGGCGTACTGAAAAGTACGCCGGAGGAGGCCGAACGAGCCCAACGAAGCAGACGGCGGCAGATCCGCCGCCACGGTACAAAGGCGGCAGATCCGGCGCCTAGGTACGGACGCAGCGGAAGCCGGTGTAGATGTACGGATAATGCGGCTGGAACCAGTTGCGGAACGAGCGCCGCAGCATGCACGCCGCGGTGCGCATCGAGCCGCCCTTCATCACGTAGTGCTTGCCGTCGAAGAAATCGGCCGAGTATCCGGGGTAGAAAGAAAACGGTTCGAAGCCGGGCAGCGGATCGAACGGTGATGTGGTCCACTCCCAGCCATTCCCGACCAGGCCGGCCACGCCAAAGGCGCTTGCGCCCGCCGGATGGGCGTTGACCGCGGTTGGATCCCAGCGCTCGAAGTCGAAGTTGCCGTAGGCTGAGGCGGGCGGCTGATCGCCCCAGGGGTACTGGCGCTCGGCGCCGGTGGTGGTCCCATAGGCGGCCCGGTGCCACTGCGCTTCGGTCGGCAGCGACAGCCCCTTCCAGCGCGCATACGCGCTGGCCTCGGCATAGCTTACGTACACCGGCCAGTCGAGCGGCAGCGGCTGCTCGCCGAACATGGTGCGCTGCAGCCAGATGCCGCCGCGCTGAATCCAGAAGCTGGGGTGATCGATCTTGTGCCGGGTCCGCCAGGTCCAATCGGGGGCGCTCCAAAAGTCGCGGTTCTCGTAGCCGCCGTCTTGCACGAATTCGAGGAACTGGCGGTTGGAAGTCTGGAATTGATCGATCGCGAACGGCGGCACCTCCACCCGATGCGCATCGAACTCGTTGTCCCAGCCGAACACACCGCTGGCGCGCGACACGCCGAGCGTGGCGCTCCCGGCGGGAATCTCGATCATGCGCGGCTCGAGCGGCGCAGCCGCAAGCGGCGCATCCGCCGGCGGGGCGATCTTCTGCTCCGGCGGCAGCTGGTGGAGCATGTAGGCGAGGGTTTCGGCGTGCATCAGGCGATGCTCGATCGCGACCTCGAGGATGAGGCCGCCTTGGAGCAGCGGCTTTCGCGAGTCGGAGAACGAGGCCGATTCCAGCAGTTGATCCAAACGCTCGCGGACGCCCTGGTTATAACGCTGCACCTCGGCGAGCGCGGGCCAGTCGGAGGGCTGGTCGGTCGGTAGGCGACCGTCGACCGGATCGATTCCGAAAGCAAACAGACGGTCGAAATCGGGCTCGAACGCATCGACCTGAAACACCCGGCCGGCGAGCAGATTCCAATCGAAGGCTTCAAGGTGGCCGACGTAAAACAGGATGCGGTGGCGTTCGGGAATCGGGTGGTCGTAGAGCGCTTCCGGTCGCACGATGCCGAACAGCCGGTCGGTGCGTTGGCGCGCCTCGGTCAGCCGCGCGAGAGTCCGCTCTCGAGGGTCGGTTGGATCCAGGGTCGGTTTCATTCGATCTCCTTGGTTGGATCGGGGAAGCGTCGCATCCTATTTACTTAGCGCGATCGGGCCGCCAGGTCAACCGCGGCGCGACGCGCTGCAGCTCGATGGTCGGCGACTTCAGCTCCTGTTCTGCTTCGATCGCGGGATGCCGCGACGCCGAGGATGAGGCGCGCGGCGCTTGCTGCGTGCGTCAGCCGCCGATGCTGAAGGCGTCGTCGATTCGCAGCGGCGCGCCGAAGCGGCGGCGCAGCTCCAGGCCGCGTTTGCCAGCCGCGGCCGAGGATGCCACCTCGATCCGAAGCCAGGCTCGGGTCGACGACTCCAGCTGGATCGGATCGAGCTCGATGTCCGGATCGGGCCGGCCGTCCTTGAGCACCACCGCGGTCAGGCCGGCGGCGAAGCCGCTGCCGCTGAGTTTGAGGTTGCGCGCGCTGCCGGCAGCGACCCGGCCCGGCTTGATCCGCTGGAGCGCGAGCTCGGCGTCGAACCCGAGCACGAACAGTCCGCGCTGCATGTCGGAGACCAGGATCACGCCGCTGGGCAGCCCGGTGTAGACGCCCCAGGCGCCGTTGAACGACGGCAGGTCGTCGTCCGGGTAGGTGTCGAAATAGGCCGCCTCGTGCACCTGCGCGAGCTTGGCGGCGTCGAACACCCTGAGGCCGCTGCGGTAATTGGCTTCGAACACGAACGGGCCGCGGACCATCAGGTTGTGGTCGATCGAAGGGCGCCCGCTGGTGAAAGTGGCAGCCAGCCGCGGCTGCTCGAGGTCGCGCACGTCGATCACGTAGGTGGTGGTGGTGGCGACCAATCCCCGGACCTCGTCGCCTTCATCGTCGACGAACAGGAAGCGCCGGTCGTCGCTGAGCCAGCCCTGGTGGCAATAGGACACGTTCGGGTAACGCAGGTTCGACAGCTCGAAGATGTCGGATTTATCGGTCGCGTCGAGGATGGTCAGGCCGAGCGAACCGGTGAAGGCGAAGACGATCTCGCGGCCGGCGTAGCGTCCCTGGTCGTAGTTGACCACCTGGGCGTCGTGCACGTAGGCGTTGGGCCAGCTGCCCGCGAGGTGCGGGCGGGCGGGATCGGCCAGGTCGACCGCGACCAACCCGCCGTTGTGGATGTTCGCGCCGCACAGATAGAGGAAACCGCTGGCTTCGTTGATCGCCACGTTGTGGGAGGTTTGCAGCCCGGCCTCGGTCAGCTCGCCGACCAACCGGACCCGGCCCTGGTCGATCGCCCCCAGGTCGATGACTTGGAGACCGCCGCGGCTTTCGTTGACGTTGTAGGCGTAGGAGCCGTAGCTCTTCATGTCGCTCCACAGCGAGAGGGGATCGGCGATGGTCTTGACCAGCTTCGGACGCAGCGGATCGGTGACTTCGACGAACGCGGTGCCACGCTGGAGCCCGACGATGGCGTACTCGCGGCCGGTGGGGGAGACGTGGCCCCAGATATCGTTGGCGCCCGGGGCGCCGGGATCCATCTCCGGGACGCTGACCCAGCTCAGCAGCGAGATGCCGCTGGCCGGAAAGTCGAGCACGTACCCGCTGCCGCCGGGATCGATCGGAGCACCGCTGTGGCCCGGACCGGCGTACGGCGGCTGCTGATCGTTTTCCTTGCCCAGCGGATCATCGTGCGCCGTCAGCGCGCCGGCGAGCCCGAGACCGAGCAGAAGACACCCCCAGCGGTTTCTGATCGGTCGCGGCATCAGCCCTCTGGCACCCCTCGATCACCCATCAGGCACCCTCGATCACCCCTCTGGCACCCTCGATCACCCCTCACCCTACCCTCTCCCCTCCGGCGGAGAGAGGGTGCCGAAGTGAGTGAGGGGTGGAGCAGCCATGCTTGAGGTTTCATGTACTCCAGCGCCCGGTCCGATGACCAGCGCCGTATGTCATCGAGCTCACGCTTTTCCGATCGGACCGTCCTGCGGCTCAGCAGCCCCCTGCCTCCGTCCAGCGCTCGATATGCCGCTCCAGAATCGAAAGCGGCATCGAGCCGCGGCCGAGCACCTGGTGGTGGAACCGGCGCAGATCGAAGCGGGCGCCGAGGGCGCGCTCGGCGCGTTGCCGCAGCTCCCAGATCTTGGCGCTGCCGACTTTGTAGGCCAGCGCCTGCCCCGGCATGTCGGTCGAATAGCGCAGGCTTTCGGTTTCGATCTGGGTGTCGGACTCGAGCACGTTCTGGTGCATGAACTCCATCGCGCGCTCGCGCGACCAGCCGAGATGGTTCATTCCGGTGTCGACCACCAGCCGCACCGAGAGAAACATGTCCATCAGCAGCCGGCCGTAGAGATCGTAGGGATCCTCGTACAGGCCCATCTCGACGCCCAGGCTCGAGGCGTACTCCGCCCAGCCCTCGACGAACGCGGTATGAAACGATTCGCGGCGGGCCGCGGGCAGCGCCAGGTTCTCGCCCTGCAAGGCGACCTGGAAATGATGGCCGGGCACCAGCTCGTGGTAGATCAAGGCCGCGGCGTTGACCAGCGGACGCTGATCGAGCTTGGAGCCGTTGTAAAGGTAGTGACCGCGCGGCTCGGTCGCGGTGGGCCACTCATAATAGCCGTACGTCAGCGAGCCCTCGAGCGCCGGGTCGAGGCGCTTGACCCCATAGGGGGCCCCCGGCGTCTGCAGGAAGAAATCGCCGACCTTGGGCTCGATGCGCCGCACCGCGGCCATCAATCGCTCGCCGACCTGCTCGGCCGACCCGGCCAGAAACCGGGGGTCGCGGCGCAACTGGCGGTGAAACGATTCCTGCGAGCCCTCGAAGCCGAGCCGGCTGCGGATCTGCGCCATCTGCCGGCTCAGCTTCTCCACCGCCTCCAAGCCCCTCTGGTGGATCGCTTCCGGGGTCCCGTCCAAGGTGGTGTGATAGCCAACCAGAAAGCGATAGGCTTCGGGTCCCCCGGGGTATTGTCCCAACCCGACCTGGTGCGGCGCCTTCGCGCGGTAGGTCGGCCCCAGCGCGGCCGCGAGCCGTTCGAGGCTCGGATGGATTTGATCGGTCACGATCGTTGCGATCGCTTGAAAGAAAGGATCGACCCGCTCCGGCTCCAATCCGTCGAGTCGCTCCCGCGCCACGCGGAACAGGCTTTGCTCCGGAGGCTGGATCAACGAGCGCAGGATCCGCAGCACCGGATCGATGGCGTCCTGCGGCAGGAGGATGCCCTTGGCCTGCTGGATCTCCAGATTGGTTTGCAAGCCACGGATCAGCGCGGCGTATTGCCGCAGCAGGTTCAAGTAGCGCTGCAGATCGGCCGGCGCTTGGAAGCGGTGGGTCGCCAGCGCCTGATGCACCGGCCGCAGCGGCAGCGAGTAAGGCGTGATCTGAAACAGCGGCCAGAAGTGCTGCAGGGCCTCCACCGTTTGCCGCAGCTCCCAGCCCAGGATCTGCGCCGAAAGGCGCTGCTCGGGTTCGAGCTCGGCGGCGCGGATCGCCTCGAGCCGGTCGAGCAGCGCCTGCGCGAAATCCGCCTCCCTGCGCTGCTGTTCGAAGGAGACGTCCGGCAGGCGTTCGACCGCGAGGCCGTGCCGCAAACGCAAGTCGAGGCTCTGCTCGAGCTGATGGTTCCAGTAGTCGTCGAGAATTCGCTCCAGCGCTTCCGCGCCCGATGGCTGCGGCGCGGCGGCCGGCGCCGCCGGCTCGAGCCCAAGCGGGCTCAGCAGCAGAATGGCCAGCGCGATGACGGCGATAGAGCGCGCCGGCGCGCCCGGCGCGGCGGCGTTGCGCGCACGCGGCGCAGCGCCCGCAAGCCGCACCATCGACGACGCAGTCGCCTTGAGCGGCTGGCGCCGGCTCCAACCTGCAGCGGACTTGTCTTCGTTTTCCATCCCCCTCCACCCGGTTATCGAACCTGGACTCTCGCCGAGTATACGCCGGCATCGAAACTTGGCGGAACTCTAAGCCGCACGAAGGGCGGATCCGTCGAGATGCAACGGTGGTGATCGCGCTCGGATCACCGCTATGCTGGGCCCATCGACCTATGCGGAAAGCGCTGGGTTCCTGGCCTGCGGCCGGCCTGGCCGCGCTCGCGCTGCTCTATCTGTGGTGGCTGATGTTCCCCGGTCGCTATGGACCGATCGGAATGAATCTGGACGAATCCTGGGTCTACGAGATCAATCGGCTCAGCGCCGAGTTCGGCTGGCGCGGCGCAGTCTTCAGCCACGGGCCGCTCGGCTTTCTGCTGCATCCGCGTGACGTCGGCGTCAACCTGCCGCTGGCCACCGGGTTCTGGCTCCTGGTGCATGCGCTGTTCGGAGCCCTGCTGGTTCACTACGCCCGGCAGTCCCGATCGGTGCTCACGGTGCTGCTGTGCGTGGCCGGCTACACGATCGCCGGAGCGCTCGGGCTGCAATGGTTGGGCTACGAACACCACCTGATGATCGTGTTCGGCTTGCTGCTCGCGCTGCGCCCCGACCTCCGCCGGTGGCGCACGGCGGTGGCGCTGGCGAGCGGAGCCCTCGGCGGGCTGCTGCTGTTCGTGAAGCTCAACCTGGGCTTCTGCGCCCTCACCATGCTGATCGTGAGCTATCTCGCCGGCCCGGGTTCCACGGCTTCCGCACCGCATCGAGGCGGTTGGCTGCATCGGGTCAAGCGCCGCTGGGCCGCGGCGGCGCAGGAGCGCGAGGCCGCTACAGTCTGGATCGCCGGCCTGGCCTATGCGCTCACGGTGGCGGCGCTGGGCTGGAGCTTCCTGGCACCGCTCGGCAATTTGCTCGATTGGTTCCGATTCTCGCTGGATATCCTGCTCGAATACAGCGTGGCGCTTTCGGTTTCGGGGCCGGTGGAGCTGACCACCGTGGCGCTGCTCGGGCTCTCGCTCTACGGCCTCAACGCGGTCTGGCTGACTCGCCACGCGCCCGGATTGCGGGCGCCAGTCTGGGTCCTGGCCACGGTGCTGCTGTTTGCGTTCAAGGCTTGCTTCGTGCGCCAGGACGGGCACGAGGTGACGTTCTTTCCGATCTTGATCGCGGCGTTCAGCGTTCTGATCTTGCAGGCTCGCGAGGACCGAGGCCTCCGGGTCTTGTGCCCGAGTCTGGTGGTCGCGATCGCTCTGGCGCTGCCGGCGGCCGCCTATTATCGCGACCTCAGCCGGTTGAAGTATCCGGACGTCCTGACCTATCTCGAGGGGCGGCGCTCCTGGGAGCACATTCACAAGCTGCTGCGCTTCGGCGCACTGCGGCGCGAGCTGTCCGAGCAAACCGAGATGATCTTGGGCCGCTTGCAGATGCCCCAACGCTGGCGTCCGCGACTGCGCCACCGCAGCGTCGGGACGATACCGTTTCGGAGCTCCATCTGCGCCGCCAATCGGCTGCGCTGCGTGCCCAATCCGGTGCTGCAGTGGTATGCCGGCGCCTCGCAGGCGATTGACCTGTGGAGCGCGGCCCACTACCGCAGCCCGGCGGCGCCCGACTACTTGATCGTCGAGTTTCATGATATCGACGGCCGCCACCCGCTGTGGGGACTGCCGGCCACCTGGCAGGCGGTGCTGCGCCGCTACCGAGTGGTCGAGACGCGGCGCGAACACAACACGCTGCTGCTGAAGAAAAGCGGGCGACCAGTTCTGGAAACGGCTCCGGTTGTCGATCAGGTCACGGTGCCGCTGCGCCAGTGGATCGAGGTTCCGCGCTCCGGCCGGCCGCTGCTGGCCGCGCTGCGCCTGCGGCTCGGCGCCTGGGGCGCGCTGCGCAAGCTGCTGTTCCGCATTCCGCCGGTCCTGCTCGAGCTCGAGACCCGGAGCGGTGCGCGGCGCCGCTATCGAATGCTGCCGGCAACCGCAGCCGGCGGGCTGCTGATCAACTTCCTGCCGCCGGACATCGCCGCGTTCAGCGAGCTGCTGCGAGGCCGCTTCTCCGCGGACCAACAGGTGGTGCGCTTCAGAATCTCGGGATCGGGCAGCGCGTACTATGACCGCGAAGTCGAGCTGCGCTGGCTCGAGCTCGAAATCGCGACGCCTGGCGCCGCGCGCCGCACGGCCGCTGCGGCTGCAGCGCGATGACAAGCTCCTGAATTGGGGAGTCCCCGTTTCACGATGCGGCCGGCGGAAGCGAGATACCGGGACAGGTATCGAATTCCCAGGGAGGCAGAGGTCCTTGTGTCACCGTGCCAGGAATTCGTACCAGTCCCCGTAGCTCGCAGACGGCGCCCTATCCACCGCCGGGTTAGAAGTCGAGTTCGGCGGGCGGGCCGCCGCGATGCTCGCGGAACCGCTCGCGCATTTCGGACTTCATCTGATCCAGCTCGGCGCGCTGCTCCTCGGTGAGAACTTCGCGGATCTGCTGGTGCACGCGGCTGCGGGCGACCGCCAGGTCGGCTTCGATCCGAGCGACCTCGGCCGCGGCCGATCGAATCGTGCTCTCCTCCGGCGCCGCGGCATGCACCCACTCGTGCAACGCTTCGCGGGCGACGGCGAGCGCCTCGAACAGCGGGCGGATCTCGGACTGCGCCGCCTCGAAGCGCTCGCGGATCTGGCTGCGCTGCTCCGCGCTGAGATCGAGCTTCGAGAGCGCGCGCATCGGGCCGAAGCCGTGTCCCAACGGCCCCTCGCCGTGACCCCGATGCATGCCGAATCCACCGTGCCCGGGGCCGGCGAAGGCGCCTCCGGCGCCGAACAGAAACAGGATCACGATCAAAGCCACCGTGGCGACTCCGACGGCGGAAGCGGTTCCCTTTTGGATCATGATGGCCTCCTTTCACGTTCGCGGTCGAGTTGGTTGCCCCGCGTTCACCATGCCAGAGCCTGGGGCGATCGGAATGGTTACAAATCGCGGATGTAACCGCGCAGACGCCTGCGGGCCTCTTGCTATACTGAAAGGCCCGATGAGCCTGGCTCTGGAACAAGCGCTGCGGTTCGCTTTGCTCGACCCGGACGCGAACGCGGAACCAGCCTTGGTCGCGCGCAGTCGAACCGGCGACCCGGACGCGTTCGCCGCGCTGGTGCGACAGCACCAGCGCCGGGTGTTTCGGCTCGCCGGGCGTTTCTTTCGCCGGCCCGAGGATGTGGAAGAGGTGGCGCAAGAGACCTTTCTCACCGCCTGGCGCAAGCTGCACACCTATCGGGCCGCGGCGCCGTTCGAGCACTGGCTGAGCCGCCTGTGCCTGCGGACCTGCTACGCGCGTCTGAAGTCGCAGCGCCCGACCGTGCCGCTGCTCGAAAGCGATCTGGCACCGGTCGCGGCGGCGCCCGACCGCCGGCTCGAGATCGAGCAGCTGCTCGCGACCTTGGCGCCGCAGGATCGCTTCGTGCTGCTGCTGCTCGACGGCGAGGGCTGGTCGGTCAAGGAGATCGCCGAGCGGCTCGGTTGGACTCCGGTCAACGTCAAGGTGCGCGCCCATCGCGCGCGCAAGAAGCTGCGCGCCTTGCTGGAGGTCGGGCTGCCATGAGCTGCACCGAAACGCGACGCGCGCTCGATCACGGCCGCCCGGCGGTGCAGCTCGAGCATCTGGCCGGCTGCCGGGCTTGCTCGGTCTACGCTGAACGGCTCGAGCTGGCGCGCCGCGCGCTGCGCGAGCACCGCGCCGAGGTCGAGCCCGATCCGGCTTTCGCCGCCCGGGTGGCGGCGCGGATCGACCGGCCGCTGGAGCTGGTGGGCTCGGCGGCGCTGCGGATCCTGCCAGCGGCGGTCGCGCTGGCGCTGATCCTCGGAGCCCTGGTCCAGCTGACCGGATCCGAGCCGCAGCCCGGCGGCGCGGCCGGCGGAGCCGAAAGCGTCATGGATGAAGTGCTGGTTTGGCTCGCCGAGCCCGCGGGAGACGCGGGATGAGCCGCGGGCAGGCCGCGCTTTTGGTCGGAGCGGTGTTCGTTGCCGGCATCGCCACCGGGGCGCTCGGCATGTTGCTGGTGGTGCACGAGCGCCCGTTTTGGCCGCATCGCGGCGAGCTGGAGGACGGATTCGCCGAGCGCATGCGCCGGCATCTCGATCTGAGCCCCGAGCAGAGCGAGCGGATCGGACAGATCATGCGCGAGACCTTCGCGGAATCGCGCGCGCTGCGCGAGCGCCTCGGGCCCCAGGTGCGCGCGGTCATGGAGCGCAGCCAAAAGCGCATCGAGCAGGTTTTGACGCCGGAGCAGCGCGCCGAGTTCGCCAAGCTGCGCCGCGAGCAGCGCCGCCGCGCCGACTATTTTTTTCTTGGCCGCGGCCCGCACCCGCCCTGGCTGCGCGAGCGCCACCACCCTCCGCCGGAGCACGACTGAGCCCCGAGTCGGGTGGCATGGGCGTGCGTAGCAAGCCCATGGACGACCTTGGCAGGGTGCATCGCTCGTCCATGGGCGCGCTTCGGCCACCCATGCCACCCCATCGAGCGGGGCGGGTCGTTTCTTGCCCCCGGATTTCTAGAGCGGCGGATCGAAGCGGCCGTCGACCGCGGTCCAGCCGCCGTCGACGAACAGCACGGTGCCGGTGACGTAGCTCGAGGCGTCCGAGGCCAGAAACACCACCGGCCCGGCCAGCTCCTCGGCGCGCGCCCAGCGGCCCAGCGCGCTCTTCTCGGCGTAGGCGCGGTACCACTCCGGGCGCTGCTTGATCGGTTCGGTCAGCGGAGTTTCCACCACCCCCGGAGCGATCGCGTTGACCCGCACGCCGCGCCGGCCCAGCTCGGCGGCCAGCGCCCGCGCCATCTGCACCAGGCCGGCTTTGGTCGCGGCGTAGATCGATTGGCCGGGCTCGACCACCAGCGAGCGGATCGAGCTAAGCACGATGATGCTGCCGCGGCCGCGCGCGGCCATGTGCGCTCCGACCGCGCGCAGCAGGTGAAAGGTGCCTTTGAGGTTGAGGCCGACGACCCGGTCGAACTCGGAATCGGAGTACTCGAGCAGCGGCTTTCTGACGTTGACGCCGGGGGTCGAAACCAGCACGTCGATGCCGCCGCCGGCGCCGGCTTGCTCGACCAGGCGGCGGACCGACTCGGCCGCGGTGATGTCGACCTCGAGGGCCCGCGCCGCGCCGCCGCAGCCCGCGATCCGGGCGGCGGTCTGCTCGGCCGCATCGATTCGCAGATCGGCGCAGATCAGGCGCGCGCCGGCGGCGGCGAGCCCCTCCGCCGCGGCGCGCCCGATGCCCGAGCCGGCCCCGACCACCAGCGCGCTGCGCCCGGTCAGATCAAACAGAGAGACCATAGGGACGTTGATATCATAGAAGAATGTAGGGGCGGGGCTGGTCCCCGCCCGGATATGGCATACGAACGATCAAATATGTCCGCGAATGAGGGCAGCGTGGCTGGTTCGCGGGGCGCCATGTTACTCGACCGTAGTCATCGGGCGGGGACCAGCCCCGCCCCTTTACATTACTCGGGCAGATCGCGGGGGATTCGGTTAGCCCAGAAGGTCCAAGCACATCAGCGCCATGACCTTGGTCGCCCGCACGAGATCGTCGATCCGGCAGAACTCGTCGGGGCGGTGCGCCTGCTCCAGCAGGCCGGGACCGTAGGCGATGCAATCGCTGAGGCCGCCCAATCGGACTGCGTGCTTCTGGTCGTAGCTGCCGGGGCTGGCGATCCGCGGCGGATCGTGGCCCGATAGCTGCTGGATCGCGCGGGCCGCCGACTGGACCACGATCGATTCCGGATCGGTCCAAACCGGCAGCACCTCGAGCAGATCGCGGATCTGGAAGCGGAACTCCGGGTCCGCGGCCGCGAGCTGCTCCAGCAGCGCGACGATTTCGCCGCGCACCTGCTCGGGCCGCTCCTCGATCAGGAAGCGCCGATCCAGAATCGCGACGCAGCGGTCGGCCACGCACGGGCTCTGCGGCAGCGCGCCGGGCGGCTGCCCGCCGGCGAGGCCGTTGATGTTGAGCGTGGCCCGGCGCGCCGCCGGCGGCTCGACCGGCATCGTGGTGACTCGCTGCTCCAATCGCGGCCGCAGCTCGCGGTTCAGCCGGTGCACGAACTCGGCCATGTGATCCACCGCGCTGACGCCGAGAAACGGCATGCTGCCGTGGGCGATCCGGCCCAGCGTGGTCACCTCCAGCCACAGCACGCCGCGGTGGCCGAGGCAGATGCGATCAGCGCCCAGCGGCTCGGGAATCACCAGGTAGTCGCAACGCTCCCGAGTGATCCAGCCGTGCTGGCACAAGTGCGCCATCCCCGCCAGGCCGCCGCTCTCCTCGTCGACCGTGGCGCTGAACTGCAGCGTGCCTTCGAGCTCGAGGCCGGCGCGCCGCACCGCCTCGCCCGCGAATAGGCTGGCCGCGATCCCGGCCTTCATGTCCGAAGCGCCGCGCCCCACGATCCGATCTTCGATCACCTGGCCGGCGAACGGCTCGACCGACCACCCGGCGCCGGCCGGCACCACGTCGATGTGACCGTTGAAGTGCAGCGCCGGCCGCGGCCGCCGGCCGCGGCGCTCGGCCAGCAGGTTGATCCGCGGATGGGCCGGCGTGTGCTCGGGCCGGCCCTCGGCCGGCAGCAACCGGGTCTCGAAGCCGAAGCGCTCGAGCCGCTGCGCCAGATACTCGACGCAGTCGCGATAGTGCGCTCCGGGCGGATTGACGGTGGGGATCCGAATCAGATCGAGCGTCAACGCGACGATCTCGTCGGCCATCCGATCGACCTGATCGAGAACGCGCTGCGCGTTGCCGCCCAGCGGCTGCGGCGCGTCATGCGCCCGATGCGGCGCTCGCAGCGTCATCGCTTGAACCGCGCCCGCGCGCCGGCGCGCCACCAGCCCCGAGCGAAGACCGAAAGCGACACCAGGATCGCGAGGCTGACGGGGAGCCAGGCGCCGGCCGGGGTACCGCGGCAGACGAAGTGGCCGATCATAAAGGTTGCGGCCGACAGCAGGATCGCGGCCTTGGCATCGATCGGCCGCGGCCCCGTGGTGTAGAGCCCGGCCAGCAGCGGGACCAGCAGCGACACGGTCAAGATGCTGTAGAAGAGCGTCAGCGCCGCGATCACGCCCGGGAGCAGGATCGCGGCCGCGACCCCGAGCAGGCCGGCCACCACCGAGGTCCGGCGGCTGACCTGAAGCAAACGCGCGTCCGAGGCGCTCGGGCGCACGAAGGTCTTGTAGAGATCTTGGCTGAGCGAGGTCGAGAGCATGAACAGAAAAGCGTCGGCCGACGAGATCTCGGCGGCGAACACCGCCCCCAGGACCAAGCCGCCGAGCCAGAGCGGCAGCAGCTCGGTCATCAACGTTGGCAGAGCCAGGTCCGGGTTGGCAAGCGCCGGGCGCGCGGCTCGGATCGAAAGGCCGAGCAGCGGCGGGATCGCGGCGAACAGGAGCAAAGCGGCGGCGTTCCACAAGACGGCGCGGCGGGCCGCCCCCGCGCTCGCGGCGCCGTAGGTTTTCTGGATCAGGCCCGGCGAGATCAGGAACGAAGGCACCAGAACGATCAGCCAGCCGAAGATCGGTCCGCCCAGCAGGCTCATGGCCTCCGGCCGGCCGGCTGCGGATCCTTCCAGCGCGGTCCAGCCGCCGGCGGCCCCGATCGCGTAGGGCAAGGCGACCGCGAAGCCGGCCATCACCACTACCAGCTCGAGCAGGTTGACCCACACCGCCGAGCGCAGGCCGCCGCTGCTGTAGTAGGCGATCATGATCAGACCGCCGAGCAGGCAGCCCCACAGCTTGGGCACGCCGGCCGCGACCTGCAGCACCGCGGCCATCGCGATCAGCTGCCCGGAAAGGCCGGCCAGCGAAGCGAACCAGAGCACCAGGCTGACCAGGCCGCGCACGCCGCGGTCGTAGCGCGCCTCGAGGAAATCGCCGACGGTGAGATAGCCGTGGGTTGCCGCCAATCGGTGGATCTTGGGTGCCACCAGCAGCCCGAACAGGATCGATCCGATCCCGGCCGAACCGACCCACCACCAGGCCGAGAGGCCGTAGCTGTAACCCAGGCCGGTCGCGCCCACGGTCGAGCCGGCGCCGATGTTGGCCGCCAGCAAGGTCACGAACACCAGGCCGGCGGGCAGGGTCCGACCGGCGACGAAGAAATCTCCGCTGGCTCGCACCCAGCGCCCGACCAGCAGGCCGACCGCGATCAGCGCGGCGGCGTAGAGCGCCAACATCCATAAGGCGACGGTCATGGGGCCGGCCCGACGGATCAGGCGACCGGACCTACTCTTCGATCGTCAAAGCGCCGGGCAGCAGCGAGGTGCTGCCGTCCAGGTTGACCAGCAGCACGTCCTGCGAGCCGATCGGCGCGTCGGCCGCGACCCTAAGCTGCGTTCTCAGGCGGTTGTCCTTCTTGCCCTGGGGCTCGATCGACTCGACCTGAACGCCGCCGGCCGAGAACAGCACGATGGCGCCGAGCCGCAGGTTCTTGCCTTTGAGAATGACGCGCTGACTCGCGCCGCGGCGCAGCACCGCGGGCTTGAGTTCCGCCAGCAGCGGATCCGCGCCGCTGCAGAGGCTGGTCTCGTAGCAGGCGCGGCCAGGCTCGGCTTGATTGCGGTTGCGGCCTTTGCCCAGCAAACCCGCGCGCACCTGCCCGTAGACGCCCGGGCTGGTGAGCATTCGGAAGTGGCTCTCGCTGGTGGAGATGTTGCGGGCGCCGTCGAGCTGGGCCGGATTGTTGGCCGAAAACGAGGTATAGAGGATGTCATCGACCGGGGTTTCGTCGCATTCCAGCAGCGTCTGGATCTTGCCCTCGACCGCGCCGCTGCAGCTCATCAGCCGGTAGGAGCCGTCCAGGTCGATGTAGTTGCCGACCATCATCGAGCCGCAGAAGTACTTGACGAAATAGAGCGTCGCCGGCCCGCCCAGGCTGTGTCCGACCAGATCGATCTTGGGGCTGAAGGTTTGCGCCCGTAGCTGCCAGGCGGCGAAGAAGATCTGCACCGCGAGGTCCGGCACGGCGTCGCAGCTGAAGGGCAGCTCGCAGGAGAAGGCGCGGTCGTCGAACAGCGGGGTCGAGAGCTGCGCGGGGTCCCAACCGTCTTCCGCCAGCCGGAAGACGAAATAGTCCCAGCTCTCCGGCCCCACCCCGGCGCAGGTCGCGCCGTGAACGAACAGCACCGGCCGCGGTGCATCCTGGGCCCCAGCCGGCGCGCCGGCTAGAAGCGCGTTCACGAGCAGCGCGCCGATGATCCCCCCTCGTCCCATGCCCATCAGGGCCGATAGTAAGGGACGTCAAGAATCAGGGCAAATCGATCCACATTCGTCCGGGGGTCGCGGGGCGGGTTGGCCGATGACCGATGGCCTGCGCACCCGGGTGCCGTGGGCAAGCTCTGCTCTGCCCACGGCCGACATTCGGATCCGGGAAGAGGCTTTTTTCGCATGCCTGGGTTGTCCGTGGGCAAAGCCAGCTTGCCCACGGCACCCGAAACTGGGTTGCGTTTGCACCACGCCGTCGCGGGTGGGGTTGGAGGACCAGCTCCGATCCGTTATTATAGCTGCCGTGACTTGCTGATCGCCGTCGGCGCGCGCGTTCCGGGCCACCTCCTTTCCAGGCGATCGGCTTGAAGCCATCTGGCCATTGACCGGCTCGGCCGTCATGGCGAGCCGTTGACCGACTTCCCAGCGGTCCATGGCGTGCATGGGCCAGGTATCCTCCCTTTATCCATGGAGGTGAACCGATGAGCTTCAAATTCGGCCACGGTGGGATGGTTCTTCCGCTGGCGCTGCTGCTCGGCTTCGGCCTGCTCGGTTCCACGGCTCGAGCCCAGCTCGACGACACTGGAACTCAAGTCTGGAGCCAGGACAGCCCAAACATCGAAGGCGGCGGCGAAGCCTTCGACCTTTTTGGGTTTGACGTCGCCCGCGGGGATTTCAACGGCGATGGCTACGACGATCTCGCGGTCGGTGTGGTGTTGGAGAGCGTCGGTGCGGAGGCCGCCGCCGGCTCGGTCAACGTGATCTACGGCACGCCCACCGGACTGAGCTCCTCCGGCGATCAGCTCTGGAACCAGGACAGCGGCGGCATCGAAGACGCCGCCGAGGCCGGGGATTCGTTCGGCTTTTCCGTGGCGGCGGGCGACTTCAACGGCGACGGCTACGATGACCTCGCCGTCGGCGTTCCGTCCGAGGAGTTCGGCGGCCACAGCGGCGCCGGCGCGGTCAACGTGATCTACGGCTCGAGCTCCGGTTTGAGCGCCAACGGCAACCAGTTCTGGACCCAGGATCCTTTGACAGGCACCAGCATCGCAGCCGGAGACCATTTCGGCGCCGCCTTGGCGACCGGCGACTTCAACGGCGACGGCTACGACGATCTCGCTGTCGGCGCGGACGACGAAGATCTCACCGCTGGTCCTGACGACATCGGAGCGGTCAACGTGATCTACGGTTCGGCCGCCGGATTGGTGGCTGCCGGCAGCCAGTTTTGGACCCAGGCGTCGACCGACATCGCGGGCGTGGAAGAAGAGGATGATTTCTTCGGCAGCGCGCTGGCGAGCGGCGATTTCAATGGCGACGGGTACGACGATCTCGCGATCGGCGTGATCGGGGAAGATGTGATGGCGATCGGCAATGCCGGCGCGGTGAACGTGATCTACGGCTCGGCCGCCGGGTTGACGGCGGCGGGCAATCAGCTCTGGCACCAGGACAGCGCCGGGATTCTGGGGGAGGCCGAGGCCGGCGATCAGTTCGGCTCGTCGCTGGCCGCCGGAGATTTCGACGGGAATGGCTTCGTCGATCTCGCGATCGGGGTTCCATCCGAGGATATCGGTGCCATCTTGGGCGCCGGATCGATCAACGTCCTGTACGGCACGGGCGGCGGGCTGTCGTCCGCCGGCAATCAGG
>DASWHO010000247.1:0-27432 GCA_036398155.1 Acidobacteriota bacterium | reverse complement strand
CATCCTGGTGTTCTACGACGCGATCCAGAACCTGATCGACACCAATCGCCACACCAAGGATAAATGTGGCCACGGTACGCACGTCACCAGCGTGATGGCCAGCAGCCGTAAGACCCGGGGCGCCACCGGTGGCCCGACCGGCACGTACAACGGCATCGCTCCCAACCTCGATCTGGTCATTGTCAAAGCCTTCAACGATTACGGCCAGGGCCGCTACCTGGATGTGATCCGCGCCATCGACTTCGTGGTGCAAAACCGGGCCTCGTACGGGATCCGCGTCCTCAACCTCTCGTTCAGCGCCGTACCGCGCTCCTACTACTGGGACGACCCGCTCAACCAGGCGGTGATGGCGGCTTGGCAGGCCGGCATCGTCGTGGTCGCTTCGGCCGGCAACACCGGACCCAACGCCATGACCATCGGCGTGCCGGGCAACGTGCCATACATCATCACGGTCGGAGCGATGACCGATAACTACACTCCGACGTTGGGCGCCGACGACCTGCTCGCCTCGTTCTCCTCCGCCGGACCGACGGTGGAAGGTTTCGTCAAGCCGGAGCTGGTGTCGCCCGGTGGGCACATCGTCGGGGTGATGGACAAGAAGGACTGGATTCCCAAGTACTTCCCGCAGTTCCACGATGGCGACGATTACTTCATGATGTCCGGCACCTCGCAGTCGTCCGCGGTGGTCAGCGGCGTGGTCGCACTGATGCTGCAGGCCCATCCCGAGCTCACGCCGGATGAGGTCAAGTGCCGCCTGATGGCCTCGGCACGGCCGGCGGTCACCAGCCAGGAACAATTGGCCTACAGCATCTTCCAGCAGGGCGCCGGCATGGTGAACGCCATGGATGCCGTGCTCGAAACCGCATCCGCCTGCGCCAACCAAGGGTTGAATATCGCGCAGGATCTGGCCGGCACCGCCCATTTCGGCGGCGGCGCCAACCGCGACGCCAACGGCAACTACTACATCATGGATCTCGACGGCTACATGTGGAGCAACGGCTACATGTGGAGCAACGGTTACCTGTGGAGTAACGGCTACCTGTGGAGTAACGGCTACCTGTGGAGCAACGGCTACTTGTGGAGCAACGGCTATCTGTGGAGCAACAATTACACCTTCAGCAGCGGCTACCTGTGGAGCAACGGATTGACCGAAATGATGTCGATCAATAACTGGGTGCCGCAGGAGTAGGTCCACGCCGCCCCGGACCGCGGATCCTATGCTCAGGCAGGGTGGCATTCGGATGACGAGCGGAGTCGCAGCCCCCGGGGCCGAAAAGCCGGCGCCGAATCGCTTGGACGAAGCGGCCATGAGCGCTCCCCGGCTGCGCGCGCTGCTGGTCGCGTCCGATGCTTCGGTGCGCAAGTGGGGCTCGCGCTGGCTCGAGCTGGCCGGGCTCGAGGCCACGGTGATCTCGCAGTTCGAGCCGGCGCCGGGTCCGATCCTACCGCTGGACGCGGAGGTGGCGGTCGTCGATGCCTGCCTGCCCGAAGTCGAGCGCTTGAACCTGTGCCAAACGCTGCGCGGCGGCAACCTCGAGCTCCCACTGATCCTGATCTGCGCCGGCGACAAAGAGGCCCATCGGGCGCTCGACGCCGGCGTGACCGATGTGGTCATCAAGCCAGTCGACTGGCGCGCCGTAAGCCGGCGCGCGGCGTACATGGCCGCCGCGTTTCGATCCCAGCGCGAGCTGGAGCGAACCCGCTCGCTGCTCGAACAGACCCGACAGCAGATCGAGCAAGATCGCACCCGGCAAGCGGCTCAGGACACCCGCGATCAGCTCACCGGGTTGCCCAATCGGCACGCCTTCGAGCAAGCCCTGGAAAAGGCGCTGGCCAGTGCGGCGCGCTCCGGCGGCACGGTGGCGGTGATCTTGCTCGATCTGGACCGCTTCAAGCTGCTCAACGAGAGCTTCGGCCGCTACGGCGGCGACGCCATCCTCCAGCAGGTCGGGCAGCTTCTGAACACCCGGCTGCTGAGCAGCGACTTCATCGCCCGCCATCACGTCGGGCTGGTCACCGCCTCGGTCGCGCGCCGCAGTGGAGACGAATTCATCTTGATGCTCACTCACGTCGACGGCCGCGGCGAAGTCGCGCAGCTGACTCAGAGCCTGTTCGAGATGCTGTCGCACCCCTTCAGCGTCAATGATACCGAGACCTACATCAGCGCCAGCGCCGGGATCGCCATCTTCCCGGAGGACGGCAAGGACGCCGACAGCCTGCTGCTGCACGCCGAGCTCGCTCTGTGCGATTCCAAACGGCGCGGCGGCGGCGCATTCCGCTTCTACAAAGATTCCAAGGTATCGGAGAAGGACCGCCACTTGGAGCTCGACCGCCTGCTGCGGCGCTCGCTGGAGCGCGGCGAGCTGCAACTGCACTATCAGCCGCTGGTCGAGTTCTCCAGCGGGGCGATCGTGGGCGCCGAAGCGCTGCTGCGCTGGAACCATCCGCTCCTGGGGCAGGTCTCACCGCGAGAGTTCATACCGGTGGCGGAGCTCAGCGGCCTCATGGTTCCGATCGGAAGCTGGGTGCTGCGCAGCGCCTGCCGGCAGCTGCGCGCTTGGCTCGACCAGGGGCTCCCGCCGCTGCGCATGGCGGTCAACATCGCGCTGTGCCAGCTCCAGCGCGGCGATCTGCCCGCAGTGGTGCGCGAGGTGCTGCAGGAGACCGAGTTGCCGCCGGGCCTGCTCGAGCTTGAGCTCAGCGAGCGCGGAACCTTGCGCGGCGATCCCGAGATTCTCGAGCAGCTGATCGAGCTCAAGCAGATCGGCGTGCGGCTCTCGGTCGACGACTTCGGCACCGGGCACTCGGCGATCGCCTACCTCAAGCGCTTCCCGTTGGATACCTTGAAGATCGATCAGTCCTACGTCCATGATCTCGACCACGATCAAGAAGACGCCGCCATCGCCTCCGCGATCGTGGCGATGGCGCAGCGCCTGCATTTGGCGGTGGTGGCCGAAGGCGTCGAGCTCAAAGGCCAATTCGATGTCCTCAACCGCTGCGGCTGCAACGAGTTTCAAGGCTTCCTGTTCGCTCCCGGGCTCGAAGCGGACGCCTTTCGCAATTTGGTGAACCAACACCGCGCCGGGCGGCGCAACACCCCCCGCGGCGAAGACGCCTCCGCGCCGGCTTCGGCCGAGGCCTGCGATGAACCCTCGCCCGCAGCGTAGCGTAAACGCCGGACTCGCTCTTCTGGTCGCGGCTGCGCTGCCGCCTGCCGCGACCGCAATGACCCGACCGATCCGCTTCGAGAACATCTCCCTGGAACAAGGTCTGTCGCAGACCACGGTCCTGTGCCAATACCAGGACCGTTCCGGATTCATGTGGTTCGGAACCGAGGATGGCCTCAACCGTTACGACGGCTATGGCTTCACGGTTTACAAGCACGATCCTGAAGATCCCGATTCGCTGCCGAGCGATTTCGTCTGGGCGATCGAGGAGGATCGGGCCGGAGATCTCTGGATCGGGACCGACGGCGGCGGCATCGTGCGCTGGGATCGCGGCAGCGATCGCTTCATTCGTCATGGACTGGGGCCGGAGCGCGACCGGCAGATCTCCAGCGCCTTCATCCGCGACCTCGCGTTCGATGCCCGCGGGCGGATCTGGATCGGCACCCGCGACGCGGGCCTGGAGCGGCTCGACCCGCGTTCGGGCCAGGTCGCGCGTTTTCGCCACCGGCCGGAAAATCCCGCCAGCCTGAGCGACGATCGGGTCTACGCGCTCGAAGTCGACCGCAGCGGCCAACTGTGGGTCGGCACCGATGCGGGCCTGAACCGGATCGACCCGATGTCGGGCGGCGTGCGGCGCTATCTTCACGATCCTTTACAACCAGACAGCCTGGCCGACAACCGGGTGCGCTCGATCTTCGCGGACCGCGACGGCCTGCTGTGGGTCGGCACCTACGAGGGCGGGCTCAGCCGCCTGGATCCGTCCTCCGGCCGGTTCGTCAACTACCGGCATGACCCCAAGCGGCCCGCCAGCTTGAGCCACAATCTGGTGCGCACGATTCTGGAGGACGACGCCGACCGCATTTGGGTCGGTACCAGCAATGGGCTCAACCTGTTCGATCGGCAGCGCGGCAGCTTCTCGCGCTATCTGCACGATCCGGCCAGTCCTCACACCCTCAGCGACAACGACGTCATGTCGGTCTATCAGGACCGCGGCGGAGTGCTCTGGGTCGGTACGCGCTCCGGCGGCATCGACAAATGGAACCCGGCGACTTGGTCCTTTGGCCACCACAGCGGCGAACCGACCGCGGCCGGGGGCCTCAGCCATCGGGCGGTCACCGCGCTCGCGGAAGGGCAGCTCGGCCGGCTCTGGATCGGAACCTACGGCGGCGGGCTCAACGTTTTGGACCGCCTGACCGGCGTGTACCAGCATTATCGACACCATCCCGAGGTCCCGAACGGTCTCAGCGATGATCGGGTGATGGCGCTGCTGCACGATCGCATGGGCGGAGTTTGGATCGGTACGCGCGATGGCGGCCTCAACTTTTTCGACCCCAGCAGCGAAACATTCCGTGTTTATCGCCACGATCCTGACCAGCCGCAGAGCTTGAGCTCCAACGGCGTCATGGCGCTGCTGGAGGACCAACGCGGCGCGCTCTGGGTGGCGACCTTCGGCGGCGGGCTCGATCGCTTCGATCGGTCGAGCGGGGCCTTCCTGCATTACCGCCACGACCCGGAAGCGACCGACAGCTTGAGCGGCGATCGGGTGACCTGCCTGGCGCAAGATCCCAAGGGCGGGCTCTGGATCGGAACCGACGGCGCCGGGCTCAACATGCTGCCGCGCGGCTCGAACGCCTTTCGACGCATCCAGCACGATCCGAACGACCACTCGAGCTTGGCCGCGGATACGATCTACTCGGTGTACGTCGATCCCTCCGGCACCGTGTGGGTCGGCACCCGCGACGCCGGACTGAGCCGGTTGGTATCGTGGAATCTCTCGAGCGGCAAGGCCCAGTTCAAGAACTATACCGAGCGAGACGGCCTCCCCAACGAGGCGATCTACGGCATCCTGCAGGACAGCCGCGGCTATCTCTGGCTCAGCACCAACAACGGTTTATCGCGCTTCGATCCGCGTCGCGAGTCGTTCCTCAACTACGACGTCAGTCATGGGCTGCAGGCCAACGAGTTCAATTTCGGCGCCCACCACCGCAGCAGCAGCGGGGAGCTGTTCTTCGGCGGCGTCAACGGCTTCAACGCCTTTCTGCCCGAGCGGCTGCAAACCAACGACCATGTGCCGCCGGTGGTGCTGACCTCGTTCCTCAAGCTCAACAAGCCGGTCGCGGTCGGCGCGCGCGCCAAACAGCTCGATCGCATCCAGCTCGGGTACCGCGACTCGGTGATCGCATTCGAGTTCGCCGCGCTCGATTACGCGGCGCCGGGCCGCAACCGCTATGCCTACATGCTCGAGGGCTTCGATCCCGATTGGATGGAGCTCGGCAACCTGCGGCGGGTGACCTACACCAATCTCGACCCGCGCAGCTATGTCTTCCGGGTCAAGGCGGCCAACAACGACGGGGTCTGGAATCAAGCCGGTTTGGCGATCGCGCTCGAGGTCGATCCGCCGCCATGGCGCACCTGGTGGGCCTACCTGATCTACGCGCTGCTGATCTCGTCGGCGGTGTTCGGCTTCGTCTGGATCCAACAGCGCAAGCTGGCCTGGGAGGCCGAGTACAGCCGCCGGCTCGAGCAGCAGGTCCGCGAGCGCACCTCGGACCTCGCGGAGCGCAACACCCAGCTCGAGGAGCTCAATCAAAAGCTCGCCGAGGCCAGCCTCACCGATTCGCTGACCGGACTGCGCAATCGCCGATTCCTGTTCGAGCACGTCACCAAAGAGATCGCTCTGATTCGGCGCCGCTATGCGGAGCTGGCGCAAGGCATCGACCGCATCAAGGTGTTCGATCTGATCTTCATGATGGTCGACCTCGATTTCTTCAAGGCGATCAACGATACCTGCGGTCACGTCGCCGGCGACCAGATCCTGATTCAGGTCCGCGATGTGTTGGAACAGGCTTCGCGCAGCTCCGACATCCTGATCCGTTGGGGCGGCGACGAGTTTCTGTTGATCGCGCGCGACTCCAATCCGGAGAGCGCCGAAGAGCTGGCCGAGCGCATCCGCGAGCGCGTCGCCGAGCACGTCTTCACGTTGGCGGACGGACAGGTGGTCCGCACCACCTGCTCGGTGGGATACGCTTGCTTCCCGTTCGTGCGCTCCCAGCCCGAGCTCTACGATTGGGAAGAGGTGCTGACCTTGGCGGACAGCGCCCTATATGTGGCCAAGAACAGCGCCCGCAACGCTTGGGTCGGTTTCACCAGCAACGGCGCGGCGCCGGCCGCCGGCGCGACCCGATCACTGCGCAAAGAGCCCGAGCAGATGGCCAAGGAAGGCCTGCTCGGCGTGCACTCCTCGATCCCCGCCGAGCAGCCCCTGATCTGGCACTAACAGGTTAGGCTTTCAACAAGGCGGTGCGGCGGCGATAGGTGGGAACGGTAACGCCGAGCAGGGCCGAGCCGGTTCGGTCGCTCTTGGGAAATCGCGCCACGATCTCTTGCAGTAAAAGCCGTTCGGTGCGCTCGAGCAGATCCTGGTCCTCCTCTTCGGCCCCGCGAACCAGCTCGGCCAGCACCTCCCGAACCTGATCCCAGGTCTCGGTGCGGGCGGCCAGACCGGCCTGGCGTTCCTCGGAGGCCTTCTGCAGGCGGCGCCGGTAGGTGGTCTCCGGCAGACCGACGATTTTGGCGGCGCGGCGCGCCACGCTGCCGGAGAACTTGTCGGCCAGCACAACCAAATCGTCGCTCATCCAGCGGCCGTAAGGAACCGGCACTTCGCCCTGAACCGCGCGCTCGATCAGCCGAGCCAGTTCCCCGCGCAGCCGCCCCCACGCCGATCCGTCGCTCGAGCCGAGCGGCGACTCGGGCGCCGGCGGCTGCGGCCGGATCACTGCCGGCGCCGGCGGCATACGCCACATCGGGTGGCCGCTCGCTTGGGGCTCCACGCTCTCCGGCGCAGCCGACCGACCCAACCCCGACAGTCCCAACTCGACCGGAGTGAGCTCGTCGCGATCGCACAGGATCACCGCCTGCATGATGCGGTTCTGCAGCTCGCGCACGTTGCCTTGCCAGGCGTAGGCCAGCAGCGTCTCGCGCCCCTCGCGCGAAAAGCCGCGGATCGATTTGTGGTACAGCTGCGAGTAGAGGCTGATGTAGTGCTCGGCCAGGTACAGGATGTCCTGCGGCCGCTCGCGCAAAGGCGGCACCACCAATCGGACGACGTTGAGACGATGGTAGAGATCCTCGCGGAATCGCTTGGCCGCCACCTCGGCGGCCAGATCGCGGTTGGTGGCCGCGATCACCCGCACATCGACCCCCCGGGCCTTGGTGCTGCCCACCGGGGTGAGCTGCTTCTCCTGCACGAAGCGCAGCAGCTTGCTCTGCACGTCGAGCGGCAGCTCTCCGATCTCATCGAGCAGCACGGTCCCCCCATCGGCCTCGGTCAGACGGCCGATGGTGCGCGCCTGCGCGCCGGTGTAAGCGCCGCGCTCGTGGCCGAACAGCTCGCTGTCGATCAAGCTGGAAGAGATCGCGGCGCAGTCGACCACCACCAGCGGCCGTTTGCGCCGCGGGCTGAGCTCGTGAATGGTCCGCGCCAGCAGCTCCTTGCCGGTGCCGCTCTCGCCGGTGATCAGAACCGTGGCATCGGTCGGGGCCACCCGGCGGGCGGTCGCCAGCACGGCGCTCATCTGCGGCGAACGGTAGACCAGTTTCGCCTTCTGCAGCGCTTCGCGCAGCTCGTTGAGCTCGGTGCGCATCCGGCCGCGCTCCTGCTCGGCCAAGCGCGCCCGATCGAGCGCGACCGCGAGCTGCGCCGCCAGCGCCTGGAGGAAAATCAGATCCGAGCCGTCCAGCTTGATCGAGCTGGCGCGCCCGCCGAGATAGAGGCAGCCGAGGCGCTGCTCGGCGGCCAGCAGCGGCACCGCGTAGCGCAGCGCGCCGTCCTCGGTGCCGGCCGCGCGTCCGAGATCGGCCTCGATCAACCGGCCCTGACGGCAGCACTGGCTGACCAACTCGAGCTCCTCGGCGTTCAGGTCCGCCAGCGCCAGCCGCCCGGCGGCTCCTCCCGGCACCGATAGCCGCGCCAGTCCGGACTTGAGCATCGGCTCGCCGTCCTCGGCCAAGCCGAACAGCGCCACCTGCTCGAGCTTGAGGGTGGCCTGGAGCCGGTCGACCACCTGTTCCTCCAATTCGCTGGAAGTGAGATTCGCGGCCATCAGATAGAGGATGTCCCACAGCATGACCATGTTGCGATAGTCTTTGGCCATCTGACCGGTGAAGATTCCAGCCAGGCGATCGAGCTGACCGACCTCTTCGATTTCGGAGCCGGCCTCCCACACCATGATGCAGCCGCCGCCCGAGCGCTTGGCCGCGTTCAAGGCCTGATCGGCGCGGCGGATCAGGTCCGAGGAGTCTTCACCGCTGTCGCTCTTGGGATCGAAGGTCGCCACCCCGATGCTGAAACCGAGGCGGACCGCCCCTTCCAAGTAGGCGCGCTCGGTCAGGCTGCGCAGCACGTTCTCGGCCACCACCTTGGCCGCCGACAACGGCGTGTCGTGCAGCACCGCAACGTAAATCGCGCCGCCGTACTTGGCGACGATGTCCGAGCTGCGAATGGTGGAACGCAGATTCTCGGCGATCTCTCGAATGATGCGATCGCTGGGATCGCGGCCGAAGCGCTCGTTGACCCCGGCGAAGTCGTCCGGGTTGATGAACAGCAGGCACAGCGGCCGGCCGGTCTTCTTGGCGCCGGCGAAGCCCTCGATCAAGTCGGCTTGGAATTGAGTCCGGCCCGGCAGGCCAGTGACCGGATCGGCCAGAATCGAGACCACCTGCTGCACGTGCCAGGCCAGCACGCCGCCGAGCGGCAGCAGCCTGGGACGCCAGTCTCCATGCGCATGGAGGTCGAAGCTCTCCGAGCCGGCGGCGGGATCGTCGAAACGCAGTCCGATCCAAGCGGCCGGTGTCAGCGGCAGCTCTTGTTGGTCGTCGCTGCGCCGCCGCTTGCGAGCGTGGTCTTCCGACGGGCTCGGGCTGGAAGGAAACAGCGCATCGGCGGCGGAGATTTCGAGCAGCCAACCGCCTTCGGCGCCGCTGCGCAGCGGATCGGAACCGCGCGACTCCGCGCGCTCGACCTGCTGCGCCAGCCATCCTTCGGCGGCGGTCGGGTCGGCCAGCTCGGGCACTGCGGCTTCATCATCACTGTGGATCAGGATGGCACTCGACTGCCCACTGAAAGAAGCCGGCACGAATACCGAAACGGCGGCGGCACGGCTCGCGCGTTTAAGCTCCAGAACATAGGAGCGCAGCAGGTCGGTGGACTTCAGCATCGGTCCATGCAAACGGGTGAATACCGGGCAAAATCAGCATAGCACACCGATTCCGAATCAAAATCCCAATCACCTACTCTTCGGCGGGGCGGAGGTAGTTGCTGCCCAGCTGGCTGAGCTTGGCGCGCGCGTCGAACACCAAGCTGAACAGGGCCGGCACCAGAAACAACGTGAACACGGTCGAGAGCACCAGCCCGCCCACCACCACGCTGCCCAAGCCGCGGTAGAGCTCCGAGGCGGCGCCGGGGAACAGGACCAGCGGCAGCATGCCGAACACCGAGGTGCTCACGCTCATGAAGATCGGCCGAATGCGATTGTGCACCGCCTCTCGGATCGCCTCGCGCGGTTCCATTTGGTCGTCGCGCATGTGGTTGAGCGACTGGTGCACGATCAGAATCGCGTTGTTGACCACCGTGCCCACCAAGATGATAAACCCCAGCATGGTCAGCACGTCGAGCGGCTGGTAGCTGATCAGGTTGATGGCGGCGAGCCCCAAAAAGCCCCCTAGAGCGGCCAGCGGAACGCTGAACATGATCACCAACGGATAGACGAAGTTCTCGAACAGCGCCGCCATCAGCAGATAGGTGATCACTACCGCCAGCAGAAAATCCCAGCGCAAGGTCTTGGCGGTTTGGGTCAGCTTGTCGGCCGCCCCGCTGAGGCTGGCCCGATACAGCCCGCCGAGCTGGCCGCTGCGTTCCAGCGGCTGCAGGATCTCACCTTGGATCAGCTCCATCGCCGACTCCAGCGGGCGCTCCTCTTCCGGGGTAATCCGCAGGGTGATCGAACGCTGGCGCTCGCGGTGGTTGATCTGCACCGGACCGTTGACCTGTTCGATCTCGGCCACCGAACCCAGGGTCACCAAAGCGCCGCCGGGGGTGGCGATCGGCTGCTGCTCCAGAAGATGAGTGCGCAGCCCGGCGCGGCGCTCGGCCATCACCCGCAGGTCGATCTCCTTGCCGTGGAACATGTAATCGCTGGCCTTGGCGCCGTCGATCAAGGCGCTGACCGCGAAGCCCAGCTCGCGGTTCGAGAGCCCGAGCTCGGCGGCGCGGCGCCGATGGGTATGGATTCGGATCTCAGGGTTGTCGAGGTCGAGCCCCGGGATCGGCCGGCCCTGGGCGCCCGGCATCAACTCGTGAACCCGCCCGAAGATCTCGCCGCCCAGCTCGATCAGACGCAGCAAGTCGGGACCGGTGATGTCGATGTCGATATTGCGACCCTCGTCGAAACCGCGCTGGAAGATGCTCGACTGATTGACCACCGCGATGGTGCCGGGGATCCGGTCGTTGAGCCGCATGAACTCCGGAATCAGCTCGCGCACCCGCAGCGGATCGTTGGCGCGGGCGCCCATGAACACCCGATCGTTGAGCGCAACATAGAAAAAGCCCTTGAGCCCGCCGCCGGGCTGGGCCTCGGCCTGCGGCGATCCGGCCTCGGTCTCCCACAGCGGCGCCAGCGCCCGGTCGTAAACCCGGCGCAGCTCCGAGACCGATTCGAGGTTGTAACCGGGCGGCGGCAGCATCACGCCGAACAGGAAGTTGTTGTTGCCGACCGGCAGGTATTCGGTCTTGGGCATCAGCAGCAGGCTGAGCCCGATCGAAGCGGCCGTAAGCGCGGTGATCAGCACCACCCCCCGCGCGGTCGACGCGATCACCCAATCGACCGTGCCGCTGACCCAGTGGGTGAACCGTTCCGCCAGCTTGGTGCCGCCCCATAGATTGTGGAAGCCGCGCCGCTCGCGCTCCCCTTCCGCGGTCTGCAGCATGCGAGCCGACAAGCTCGGGATCACCGTGATCGAGACCAGCAGGCTGAGCGCGACCGCGCAGCTCAGCGCGATGGCGATGTCGCCGAACAGCTGGCCGACCTCCTCCTCGATGAAGGCCACCGGTACGAACACCGCGATGGTGGTCAGGGTGCTGGCCAAAACCGCGCCCCACACCTCGCGGGTGCCGTCGTAGGCGGCGACGAAGCGCGGCTTGCCCATCTGTCGGTGCCGGTAGATGTTCTCCAGCACCACGATGCAGTTGTCGACCACCATCCCGACCGCGAACGCGAGGCCAGCCAGGCTGACCACGTTGAGCGTGCGCCCGAACCAAACCATCATCAGGAAAGTTCCGATCACGCTGATCGGAATCGAGACCGCGATCACCAAGGTGCTGGCCGCGCTGCGCAAAAACAGCAGCAGGATCACGGTCGCCAGGATGCCGCCGACGATCAGGCTCTGGCGCACCAGCCCGATCGCGCTGATCACGTAGTCGGTCTCGTCGTAGGCCTGCACCAGCCGCAGCCCGCGCGGCTCCAGCAGCTCGCGATCGATGCGCTGGACCGCCTGCTTGAGGCCGGCCATGACCTCCAAGACGTTGGAGCCCGGCTCGCGAATCGCGTTGATCGCGATCACCTGGCGCCCCATCATGAAGACCTTGGCTTCGGGCTTGTGGTAGCCGAGCTCGGCGCGGCCGACGTCGCGCAAGTAGATCGGCACGCCGTCGCGCACCGCGATCACGATATCTTCGATCTCCTGCGGCGAATCGTACTCGCCGACGGTGCGGACCAGGTAGCGGCGCTTGCCCTCGGCGAAGTCGCCGCCGCTGAAGTTGCGGTTCTCGCGCTCGAGCGCCGCGCCGAGCTCGTTGAAGGTCACCTGGCGCGCCGCCAGCTTTTCGGGGTCGATGATCACCTGCAGCTCGCGCTCGCGACCGCCGAAGAAGTTCGACAGGCCGACGCCCGCCACGCGCTCGAACTCGGCCTTGATGTTGTCCTCGACGAAATCGTGCAGCGTGGAGATGTCGCCCAGAAAACCACCCTCCTCGCGCGCGGTCAGGATGAACCAGCCGATCGCCCCTTCGTTGGCATCGACGCTGCTGATCACCGGCCTCTCGGCGTCGGCCGGGTAGGACTGCACCTGTTGCAGGCGGTTGGAGACCTTGAGCAAAGCGCTGTCGATATCGATTCCGACCGGAAAGGTCAGCGTGATGCTGCCGAAGCTGTCGGAGCTCGAGCTCTCCATCCGGATCAGGCCTTCGAGCGACTTGAGCTGCTCTTCCTGCTCCTCGACGATCTCGCGTTCGATCTCCTGCGGGCTGGCGCCGGGCCAAACCGTGGCGACGCTGATGGTCGGCTCCTCGACGTTGGGCGTGAGCTGGACCGGGATCCGCAGCAGCGCGATGGCGCCGAACAGCAGCAGCAGAATCACCGCCACCGCGGTGGTGACCGGGAAGTGGATCGCGCCATGGATCACCTTCATGGCGGCGCGTACTCCAGCGGCCGGCCGCGCACCTGCTGGCCCGGCATCAGCCGCTCGTTGCCGCGGGTCACCACCTTCACCCCCGGTTCGAGACCCTTCTGGACCTCGACCCAATTCCCCATGCCGGCGCCGGTTTCGACCGCGACCTGGTCGACTTTGCCGTTGCCGTTGAGCGTATAGACGAAGCGCTGCTCGCCGCGGGTGATCAAGGCGTCCTTGGGCACCACGGTGGCGCGATAGATCCGCCCGGTCGGGAACGAGACCTGCGCCAGCATGCCGGCGCCGATCCTGCCAGCCTGACTCGAAATGCGTACCTTGAGCGGGAAGGTCCGCGCCTGCGGATTGGCGCTCGGGATCACGCTGCTGACCCGGCCCTGGATCAGCTCGCCGGGCAGCGACTCGAAGCGCACCTTGGCCTCGGCGCCGGGCCGGATCGACGGAAAGTACTGCTCGGGCACGTCGACCCGAATCTCCAAGTCCCGGGTCGAGATCACCTCCATCACCGGATCGCCCTGGCTGACCCACTCGCCGATCTCGGTGTGCTCGGCGACCACCACCCCGTCGGCCGGCGCGGCTACCGTGGAGCGCCGAATGTCGAGCTGGATCTGTTCGATCTCGGCGCTGAGCTGCTCGATGCGGCTCTGCCAGGCCTGAAATTCGTAGAGCGACTCGTCGAGCTGATCCTGCGACAGCACCTGCGACGCGAACAGCTCCTGGCTGCGCTGGTAGCGGCCGTCGGCCTGCTTGAGGCGGGCCTGGGCTTCGCGCCGCTGGGCTTGGGCGGCCTCGAGACGCAGCTCGAGGTGATCCCTACGCAGCTGCACCAGCGGCTCGCCCTTGCGCACCGACTGGCCTTCGCGAGCCGCCAGCTCGACCACCAGTCCGTCGACCTCGCTCGCGACCAGGCTGACGATCCGAGCCTGGACCGTGCCCGGCAGGGAGACCTCGGTGCGCACGGCGTGCTCGCGGCTGAGGGTGAAGCGCACCGGGCTGGGCTCCGGCTGGGGCTGCGCGGCCGCCAACCGACAGGCCAAGACCGTCAGTGTAGCCGCGCTGACGCTTCGAAGCGGATTGAAGGTGCTCATCTATTTGGAAGGGGCGCGGCGGTCCCCCCGCCGAGGGCCGGCACGCCGCGCTAAGAAACGACGAATATAACCGGCCGACTGTTCCCGACCAATGCTGCGGCAAGGTCCAGGGGTCATTCTGGCTGCCTCATGCCTCCACCCACCATTCGTCCATTCAACGCTCCGGTCTCAAAATTTCCATCCTTGGTACGAGGCGGTAACAATGCTCTTCTTGGGTAGTATAGTTGGGGTGTTTTGCGCTCAGGTCGGGCAGCCATGAATACAGGTCGAGCTGGACCGGCGCCGAGCGCGCCCACGGCTCGACCGACCATGAGGTTCTGCCACCGAGCCGGGAGCGATCCTTGAGCCGGGCCGCGCCGCGGGTGAGTTGCGTGATTGTGACTCACAATTTCGAACCGTTCGTCGTCCGCGCCATCGACAGCGTCCTGGACCAGGATTACCCGCGGGCGGCCCTCGAAATCTTGGTGGTCGACGACGGTTCGACCGATCGAACTCGGAAGCGGCTCGCGCCCTACCTGCCGAACATCCGCTACATCCGCACGGAGAATCAAGGGGTCGTGTCGGCCTACAGCCTCGGGATCCAAGAGGCCAGGGGGGAATTCATCGCTTTGCAGGACGGCGACGACGTGTCCTTGCCGGACCGGATCCGCCGCCAAGTGAGCTCTTTGCAGGCGCGCCACGAGGTAGGGCTGGTATACGGCGATATGGCGATCATCGATGCGCAGGACCGTTTGATCGCGAGCTCCTATTTCACCGAGTTCCACATTACTCCGCTACGGGGCCGGCCGTTGGGCCCGCTACTTGTGGGCAACTGCGTCTCCGGCGGGGCCTCTATGCTGCGCGCCGAGCTGAAGTCCAAGTTCTTGCCGATCCCGCAGCAAGTGGCCGCGTGGGATTGGTGGATTGCCATTCAGGTCGCCCAAGTGGCCGAGCTCGAGTATCTGGAGCATGTCGTTCTTCACTATCGCCGCCACGGCGGAAATCGAAACCTCGGCAGGGTCGGCGCCGACCGGCTCGCCTTGTTGGCGGCCATGCCCGGCTTTCGCCGCTGGCTTTTCAGCCACCTGGATCTCGAGCAAGTGGCGATCGAGGACCTGCTCAAGGCCTGGGCTTGCTTCGAGCAGGAGTCGTGCCAAGTGGCTCACGGCCGGCGGCAATCCTTGATCGAATTGCTGGGGCGGGAGGACCGGTTGCGTGGCCAGGCCACGGAGCTCGCTCGCGCTGGTCTAGCGGCCCTGTCGGACGGCCGGGCAGCGGCCGCGGTTCGTCCCCTTATCCGGGCGCTCGCCCTCGACCCATGGCTCGGCCGCGCGCGCGCCGGACTCCAGGCAGCCCTGGAGCGCCTTGGGAAAAAGGCGGCAAAGCTTCCAGCGGGAAAGGCAGGACTATCTCGGCCGATCCTCATGGTCGGCGCCGCCGCCGAGCTGGCTGCAGATTCCGAACTGCTGTGGGCCTATGCCAAGAGGTTCGGCCATCGTGACGACGTCGCCCTGCTGGCCTGCCACGCCGAGCAACTGGATGATTCCGGACAGCAGCGGCTGGTCCGCAATGCGGCGTCCGCGTGCTTGGAGATTGGACCCGACCAAGCTTTCGGGCTGCTATCCGGCCAGCCGGATGACGAGATCACCGCCCAGCTCGCTGAACGAGCCTTGGCGGGCCTCACCGAGGGGCCGCCGGCTTGGGGACCGGCCGGCCCGTGGACCTTCGGACTCGAGCAAATCGAAGATCTCTGCGATTTCGTCGTCGCCTATTGCGCGCTCTCCGAGGAGCCTCTGGGACCGGCGGAGGGACTGGAGGTCTGAGACCAGTGCCATCCGCGCCAGCAACGGAGGACGGATACGAGGACATTTTGGCGGATCGCAGTCATCGGTCCACTCATAGCCCCTTACGAATTCACTGCTGAGCGGGAACCTTTACCTCCGAACCGGGAAACCGCTCGATGACCGCCTTGATCACTTCGTAGACGTACTCCTGGCACGCTCCCGCGGCCTTGGGGTCATACGGTTCCTCGTTCACGATGTTGTTGGACAGCACTCGAATCCCGAGGAACGGAATCTGGAACCGTTTAGCCACTTGGGCGGCGGCGGCAGTTTCCATTTCCTCGACCGAAGTTCCAAACTCGCGGTTGAACCGTTGGATCCGGTCGAGCTCGCTGTTCCATAGCTCGCTGGTTCCGATCACGCCGGCGACCACCTGTCCGTGCCGGTAGCGGTGCTTGACGCTCTCGGCGGCAGCCAGCAGTCGCCGATCCGCCGGAAAGCGCCGCGCGCCCCGAGCGTTCGGATCCTGCCCGGCGCTGCTTTCCGAGAACATCAGATCGAGCGGCTCCCATTCCAGAGAATTGCTGCCCTGCCCAAGCCCGCGGTGTGCGGTCTTGAACGCGCCCAGATGAACCGCGCCGCGCCCTAGAACGATGTCGTAGACGTGCAGTTGCACGACGTGGCCGCCGGAGGTTCCTTGATTGATAATCGCGGCCGGCCGGTAACGCTCGGCCGCGATCGCGGTGGCTGCCGCAGCGTTGGACATCCCCTTGAGCGTCTTGGAGACGATCACCGGATAGCCGTCCACCGTGCCGCGCCAAAAGGTCCAGCCGCCGATTCGTTCCACTCGGACATCCCTCAGACGTCCGGCCAAGAGCGCCGTCTCCTCCGGCATCGCGCCTTGCACCACCACCGGACGCCGCGCTGGCGTCTTCTGCCCCTGAAAATCACACCCGGTAAGCATCAAGCCGAGAGCGACTGCCGCACTCAGCTTTGCTGCGCTTCTCATCCGTACATTCCAGGCTGTAGAGTGACCGCCGTGCTTGCCCTCTTCACGACGGCTCCGTCGCCGGTCGCGCGTGCTTCTGCCTGAGCCGCTCGACCCAAGAGCAAGATCAGGTTTCACGATTATTCACTGAACCGATTGAACATCCGTTCGCGAAAAATCCTCGCCCTTGAAAAGCAGCGGTTCCCCCAGCACTCGCGCTAGAGCGTATGCGAAGCAGTCACCGTAGTTGAGCCCGGCTTCGTGGCGGCCCTTGCCGAAGCGGCTGAACGCGACCCGCGCCAGCTTCGCCTGCTCGAGGTCCACCGCGACGAGCTCGATCCGGGCTCGCTCGATGAACTGGTCGAGGTCACGCTGGCCCTCGGCGCCGTAGCGGGATTCGATTACGATCGACAGCTCGACGAAAGTAGCGACCGACATTCGCCGAGCCTCCGCCGCCTCGATCGCTTGGTTGAACCTGCGTCGCTCCGGTTCATTTAGAAGAACGGCCAGCAGAGCGGAGGTGTCGAGGACCATCAGCGCGGCAGCCCATGTTCGTCATAGCCGAGAATCTGGTCGGCTTCCCGGGAATCCAGAACCGGCAGCGCTGCGCAGTGCAGCGCAATCTGGTCCAACTCGTCCGCCAGACGCCGGCGACCGCGCTCGCGCCGAAGCCGGTCTAACCGATCACGAATCGCCCGGATCACTGCCTCGGTCTTGGTCTCTCCGGTCAGTTTAGCCAGGGCTGTTGCTAGGCGCTCGGCCTCTTGATTTCTGATGTTTAGGGCCATGATCTTTACGTATACGCTTCTATCTACACAGTAGCATCAGACTCGACTCAAGGCAACGCAAACCTGAACCCAGTGCAGCAAACGGCTAGAACAAACCGGCGAGCCAGCCGGCGAACACAACCAGGATCGCGACCGTGAACAGCCAGCCCAGGATGTCGAGCACCGCGCCGGCGCGCACCATGTCTTTGAGCTCGATGAAGCCGGTCGAGTAGACCAGCGCGTTGGGCGGAGTCGCGACCGGCAGCATGAACGCCATCGAGGCGGCCAGCGCGGTCGCGATCGTGAGCGCCACCGGGCTCTCTCCGGTCGCGGCCGCGACCGAGATCACGATCGGGACCATCATCGAGGTGACCGCGGTGTTCGAGGTCACCTCGGTCAAGAGGTCCACCAGCAGCACAACCGCGAACATCAGCACCAACGTCGACGGGGTGCCGAACAGACCGACGAACGAAGCGGCCATCCAGGCGGCCAGGCCGGTCTTGAACAGCGCGTCGGACAGGGCGATTCCGCCGCCGAACAGGATCAGAGTGCCCCAGTCGACGAACCGCGTGTCGCTCCAATCGAGCAGGAACTTGCCTTGCTTGAGCTCGACCGGAATCAAGAACAGCAAGGTGCCGGCCAAGATCCCGACCGCATACTCGTCGAGCCAGGCGAGCTGGCGCGCCAGCGCGGCCGGCAGGAGCTGCGCGCTGAACGGCATCAACACCCACAGGCCGGCGGCCAGACCGAACACCGCGATGGTGCCGGCCGCGCCGCGATTGAGCGGCCCGAGGGCGGCGAACTCCGAAAGCAGGCGCTGCCGGCCGCCGCTGATCTGCAGCGACTCCGGCGGGAAGATCTTCAGCAGCACCGCCCAGATGACCGGAATGAACAGCACCACATAGGGAACGCCGAACAGCATCCAATCGAGGAAATCGATCGGCACGAAGTCGGGCCGATCGGACATGGCGGCGTGCAGGATGCCCAGCGCGATGCCGTTGGGCGGCGTGCCGATGATGGTGCCGATGCCGCCGACCGAAGCGGACCAGGCGATGCCCAGCATCAGCGCGGTGCCGAAACGCGACTGGCCGGCGCGCGCCCCCATCGACGAGAGCACCCCGAGGCCGAGCGGCAGCATCAGGGCGGTGGTGGCGGTGTTGGAGATCCACATCGAGAGCAGCGCGCTGAGCGCCATCATCGCCAGCAGAATATGGCGGGCATCGTCGGCCAGCCGCCCGCGGGTCAGCAGCCATAAAGTCAGCCGGCGGTCGAGCTCCCACTTGCGCATCGCCGCGGCCAGCAGAAAGCCACCCAGAAACAGATAGATCACCGGGCTGGCGTAGTGGGTGACCACCGCTCCGAGGCTGAGCTCCACCGCGCCGCCGCGGTGCAGGCCGGAGACGTGCAGCAGCGGCAGCAGCGCGGCCGGCAGCAGCGCGGTCGCCGGCAGCGGGATCGCTTCGGTCAGCCACCAGACCACCATCAGGACCAGCAGCGCGCAGACCTTCTGCATCGAATGCGCCAGCTCGGCTGGCGCCAGCTCGGCGTCCGACTCGGCCAGCCGCTGCTCGGCGCTCGACTCGAAGCTGTCGAACGGAGGCAGCAGGATCAGCAGGACGAACAGGCTGAGTCCGAGCACGAACCCGATCGAGTGGCGCGACATCGGAATCGACTATCCGGGCCGAATGATGATAGCACCCGCCGGCTCCCCGTTGCGGTGTTGGTACCGGTTTAGCTATGCTGCGCGTCTTCCCGTGGCTTGCAGCGGCTCGAACATTATCCGAGAGGGATGACTTCATGACCACCAAGCTATGCAAACGTGCGGCGATTCTTTGGATGCTCGCCTGCGGGGCGGGGATCGGCGCGGCGCAGGAGCCGCTCCAAGAGCCGGCCGAGCTCGAGCATCTCGAGTACCGTTCGATCGGGCCGGCGCGCGGCGGCCGGGTCTCGCGGGTCGCGGGCGTCCCCGGCGATCCCTCGATCTACTACGCGGCCACCGCCTCCGGCGGGGTCTGGAAGTCGGTCGACGGCGGGATCTCGTTCAAACCGATCTTCGACGACCAGCCGATCTCCTCGATCGGCTCGATCGCAGTCGCGCCGTCGGATCCGAACGTGATCTACGTCGGCTCCGGCGAGGCCAACATCCGCGGCAACGTCGCCGCCGGCAACGGCATTTACAAGTCGACCGACGCCGGCGCGACCTGGTCCCACGTCTGGAAGCAAAAGGGTCAGATCGGCACCATGATCGTGCACCCGGGGAATCCCGACATCGCGTTCGCCGCGGTGCTGGGCCACGCCTTCGGCCCCAACCCCGAGCGCGGCGTCTACCGCACCCGCGACGGCGGCAAGAGCTGGGAGCAGGTGCTGAAGAAAGACGCCGATACCGGCGCCTCCGACGTCTGCTTCGATCCCAACAATCCCCATACCCTGTTCGCCGGAATGTGGCAGGCGCGGCGCCGGCCGTGGGAGCTGACCAGCGGCGGGCCGGGCAGCGGGCTCTACGTCTCGCGCGACGGCGGCGACCGCTGGGAGCAGCTCACCGGCTCCGGCCTGCCGGAGGGGATCTGGGGCAAGGTCGGAGTCGCGGTCGCGCCCTCCGACAGCCGCCGGGTCTACGCTCTGATCGAAGCCGAGCACGGCGGGCTCTACCGCAGCGACGACGGCGGCAAGAGCTGGGAGCTGGCGAGCGCCCACCACGCGCTGCGCCAGCGCGCCTGGTACTACTCGACGATCACGGTCGATCCGGAGAGCGCCGACGTGCTGTGGTGCCCGCAGGTGCCGATGCTGCGCAGCATCGACGGCGGCAAGAGCTTCCTGCCGGTGCGCGGCATCCACCACGGCGACCACCACGACCTGTGGATCGATCCGCTCGATCGCCGGCGCATGATCGGGGCCAACGACGGCGGGGTCGACGTCTCGATCGACGGCGGCGAGAGCTGGCACGCGGCGCCGCTGCCGATCGGCCAGTTCTACCACATCACCACCGACAGCCGGGTGCCGTATACGGTCGCCGGAGCGCTGCAGGATCTCGGCACCGCCGCCGGTCCGAGCAACAGCTTGCACAGCGCCGGCATCCGCAGCGCCGACTGGCACGATGTCGGCGGCGGCGAGGCCGGCTATGTACAGTTCAAACCGGACGATCCCGACATCGTCTACGCCGGCGAGTATCTCGGCATCATCACGCGCCACGACCGCCGCAGCGGGCAGTCGCGGATCGTCAGCCTTTATCCCGACAACGGCTCGGGCCACGGCGCCGCCGACCTGCGCTACCGTTTCCAATGGACCGCGCCGATCGCGGTCTCGCCGCACGACCCCGAGGTGGTCTACCACGCCGCCAACATCCTCTTGAAATCCTCCGACGGCGGCCAGAGCTGGAGCGAGATCAGCCCCGATCTGACCCGCGACGACGAGTCCAAGCAGCAGTGGTCGGGCGGGCCGATCACCGGCGACAACACCGGGGTCGAGTTCTATTGCACCATCTTCGCGGTCGCCGAATCGCCGCTGCAAAAGGACTTGATCTGGGCCGGCACCGACGACGGGTTGGTGCAGGTCACCGAGGACGGCGGCCACAACTGGCGCAACGTCACGGCGGCGATCGACGGCCTGCCGGAGTGGGGCACGATCAGCATGATCGAGCCGTCGCACTTCGACGCCAGGACCGCCTTCGTGGTGGTCGACGCCCATCGCCTGGACGACATGCGGCCGCATCTGTTCAAGACCACCGACCTGGGCCGAACCTGGACCAGCCTGACCGGCGGTTTGCCGCAGGACGTCTACCTCCACGCAGTGCGCGAGGATCCCGTGCAGCGCGGCATGCTCTACCTCGGCACCGAGCGCGGCGTCGCTTACAGCCAGGACGGCGGCGCGAGCTGGCAGGCGCTCAAACTCAATCTGCCGACCGTGGCGGTGCACGACCTGGCGGTCAAGGGCGACGATCTAGTGGTCGGAACCCACGGCCGATCGGCGTGGATCTTCGACGACCTGGCGGTCCTGCGGCAGCTCACTCCGGAAGCGCTGGCCGGGGACCTGCATCTGTTCGAGTCCGGCGCCGCGACCCGCTGGCGCTACGCCTACGCCCCGCGTGACAAAACCGCCGGCGAGAATCCGCCGGAGGGCGCGGCGCTGTATTACTTCATCAAGCAGCCGCCCGAGGGCGAGCTGACGATCGAGATCCTGGACGCGCAAGGCGCGCTAGTTCGGAAGCTCAGCAGCATCCCCGAGCCCTCGGCCGGCGACCAAGACTTCCAAGATCCCAAGGACGAAGAGGAGCGCAAGAAGGCCGCGCTGCAGACCGAAGCCGGGATCCACCGCGCGGTGTGGGATCTGGCCCATGAGGGCGCGACCAAGATCCAAGGCGGCAAGATCGACATGGGCGATCCGGCGACCGGCCCGATGGCGCTGCCGGGCCGCTACACAATTCGGCTCAGCGCCGACGGCAAGGAAGCGACCGGCGCCCTCGAGCTGCGGCCCGATCCTCGGGTGCAGGTTTCCGACCAAGATCTGCAAGCACAACTGGACTTCAGCTTGAAAACCTTAGGCGACATCAACCGACTCAGCGGCCTGGTCGAACAGCTCCGCTCGGTGCGCGAGCAGCTCCGCGAGCGCAGCGCGCTGATCGAGGATCGTTCCGACACCGAGACGCTGCGGGCGACCTCCCAACAGCTCATCGAGCACTGCGACCGGCTCGAGGCGGTGCTGCACAATCCGAAGGCCGAGGTCACCTACGACATCCTGGCGCAGAAAGGCGGCACCCAGCTCTACTCGCGCTACGTCTGGCTCTACGAATCCGGCGCTTCCGGCGCCGGCGCTCCGACCCAGGGCGTGGGTGACGTTTACGCCGAGCTCTCGGCCGAGCTGGAGCGCCACGCCGCCGAGCTGGATGCGATCCGGGGCGAGCTCGAGGCGCTCAACCGCTCCGCCCGCGAGCTCGGCATCCCGCACATCGTCCTGCCCGCGAGCGGAGGCTGAGCGTGCTTGAACCCGATCGCCGCCGGGCGCGCCCACTTTGGCTGGTGCTCGCCGCGACGCTCGCGGCGGCTTTGGGGATCGCTCCGGCCCCAAACGCCGCCGCGCTGGAACCGCCGGTTTCGACCATCGTGATTCTCGCACGGCACGGCGCTTCGGCGTTCGACCCGGCCGCGCCACGGGTCGCTGAGCCCGATCCGCCGCTCTCCGAGCTGGGCCGCGACCAGGCCGCGGCGCTGGCCGAGCTGGCTCGTGCTCAAGGAGTGACGCGCCTGTTCTGCAGCCCGCTGCTGCGCGCGCGTCAAACTGCCGAGATCGTGAGCCGGCCGCTCGACCTCTCGCCGGTCGTGGTCGAAGGGTTCGCGGAATTCGATGTCGGCGATCTCAACGGCAAGGATTGGAGCCAGTCGCCCTATCGCGAGCAGCTCCAAGCGCTGCTCAGCGATCCCGAGCACAAACGCCCCGGCGGCGAGAGCTTTCTCGAGCTGGAGGCACGCGCCACCGCCGCCTTCCGCGAGCTGGTCGCGAGCCATCCCGGTGAGACGATCCTGATCGTCGGCCACGGGGTGATCAACCGCGCCCTGATCGGCCTGGCCCGCGGCCTTTCGTCCGCCGCGGCCTACGCTCTGCCCTCCCAGCCGCACACGCAGGCGTATCGCATCGAGTGGACCGGCGCGATCCCGGCACCCAAGCAAAGCCTCGAATACGATTCTGCGGACTGAGCCCGGCAGAGCCGAGCGAGGTCACCGCCGGGGCCGATCGGGGCTTGGGTCAAGCGGCCGGCCCCATTCATCGGTTCGGGGCCGAAGGGCGCCGGCCTCGTAGGCAATCGCGAGCACGTCTTCCAACCAGGCCAGGCGCTGCTCCGGAGTCGCCGCCAGCGTGAGCTCCAACAGATCCCAGCGAGAAGTTGGCCACACGCTTGGTTCGGAACCTGCGTCTCCCTGGTGCGCCGTCATCTAGCGTTCCCCGCGCCGGGCGATAGCCTCCAGCATTTCGATGTCGGAAAGATCCTGGGGCCGTCCGGCCGCTCGCTGGTACTGCATGCATGAATCATAGGCATCGCATTCATGGATTGCACGTCCATGAGCAGCTTGCCGCGGCCGCCACTCGCGGGCTGTTTGGCGGCGCCCCATTCCGGCGCAAGCCGGAATTCAGGCCGGGCAAACTTACTCTCTGTGCGCAGCTCGTCCATGGGCGCCCTTCGGCCGCCCATGCCACCCGATTCGCGACCCTTGGAGCCGGATATCAATGGCAAAACGCTTGGCTATTATAGTTATAGTTAGCGCTTGCCCGGGTCACCCTCCGAGGGCGAGCTTCTCCAGGCGGTCGAGCTGGTGGCGTTTGCCCAGGGTGATCAAGATGTCCTGCGGCTCCAGCGCCACATCGGATTCCGGATTGAACACCATCCGGCCGTCGCTCTTGCGGATCGCCACGATGATGATGCCGAGGTTCTGGCGGATCTTGCTCTCGACCAGGGTCTGGCCGGCCAGCGCGCTGCCGGCGGTGATCTCGACCTCCTCCATCTGCAAATCCAGGTGGGCGCTGCGGGTCGCGACCTCGATGAAATCGAGCACCGACGGGCGCACCACCGCCATCGCGATCCGGTGGCCGCCGGTCAGGTAGGGCGAGACCACCCGGCTGGCGCCGGCGCGCAGCAGCTTCTTCTCCGCGGCTTCGTTCTCGGCCCGCGCCACGATGAACAGCTTGTCGTTGAGAAACCGCGCGCTCATGGTGATGAACAGGTTGTCGGCGTCCGAAGCGACCACGCTGACCAAGGCGCGGGCGCGCTCGATCCCGGCTTTGCGCAGGGTCTCGTCGGAGGTGGCGTCGCCGGTCAAGGCCAGTCCGTGCGCCAGGTTGAAATCGACCAGGCGCGCGGCCTCGCGCTCGACCGCCACGAACCGCAGCTTGAGCGCTGAGAACTCCTCGCACACCAGGCGTCCCATGCGCCCGAATCCACACACGATCAGATGGTTGTTGAGCTCGGCCAGACTTCGTTCCATGCGTTGTCTCCCAATCGCGCCCCGCACTTCGCCGCTGACGATCGAGCGGATCACCTCCAGCGCGCCATACAAAAAAGTGAACACGCCGCCCAGGATCAGCAGCATGGTGAAGATGTGGCCGGCATCGGACAGCGGGTGGATCTCCATGAAGCCGACCGTGCTGAGGGTGATGACCGTCATGTACAGCGAATCGAGCACGCTCCAGCCCTCGATCAGCCGGTAGCCCGCGGTCCCGATGCCGGTCAGCAGCGCCAGCGCCCCCAGCGTGAACACGAATCGTCTGAGCGGCATCCCAATCGCTCCGCGCCCGGGTTGTAAGCCGGCGGCAACCCGCTTGGCAAGCATCGCGACCGCTACGAGGCTGGGACAGGCAAGGTCGAGTTCGCGTGCGCGGATGTAGGGGCGGGGCTGGTCCCCGCCCGGCCCTTGAGACTGTCGTGCGGCGCCAAGAGAGTCGCGCGTTGCGGGCGGGGACCAGCCCCGCCCCTACATTTCCTTGCGCCGGGATGACGGCATTCCCCGGCTTCGCGCGACGAGGAGGGTTAAGATGACGCGGTCAGCATGTCGGCTCAAAGCAGAAAAACCGCTCCGCAGGCGGCTGAGAACGGGCCTTCGGCGCTGGAGCGGACCTTGCGCTACCACCAGCAGACCAAGCACCACCTGCACCGCTACGCGCGCTCGCTGGGCTACATGGATTGGGACAGCCAGCCCGATCCGTTCCGCACCTACGACGGCGCGCCGCGGATCGAGCTGCCGCTGGTCGCCGACCGGCTCGAGACGCCCTACCGCGACCTTTATGTACCGGGCGCGGTCGAGCCGCGGCCGCTGGCGCTCGAGAATATCGCGGTGCTGTTCGAGCTCTCGCTCGGGCTCTCGGCGTGGAAGGAGTTTCAGGGCTCGCGCTGGGCGCTGCGCTGCAATCCGTCCAGCGGCAACCTGCATCCGACCGAGGGCTATCTGCTCCTGCCGCGCGATGCGCCCGGGCTCGAGGCTGGGCTCTACCACTACGTCAGCCGCGATCACTGCCTCGAGCGGCGCTGCCGGTTCGAACCGCAGGCCGAACCGGCGCCGAGCTGGGCCGCGCGCGGCGGCTTTCTGGTCGGGCTCGCGTCGATCCACTGGCGCGAAGCATGGAAGTACGGCGAGCGCGCCTTTCGCTACTGCCAGCACGATGCGGGCCACGCGATCGCCGCGCTGCGCTGCGCCGCCGCCGCGCTGGGCTGGTGCGCGCGCCTGGCGCACGGCCTCGGCGACGCACAGGTCGCCGCGCTGTTGGGTCTCGACCGCGAGAGCGACCTGGCAGCGATCGAGCCCGGCGATCGCGAGCATCCCGACGCCGTCCTCTTGATCGAGACCGATCCCGGCGCCGCGCCGAACGGTGAGCTCGCGCCGGATGCCGCGCCGCTGATCGGTCGGTTGGAGCAGAGCCGCTGGCAAGGTCGTCCCAACGCGCTGAGCGGTTCTCATGTCGACTGGGAGATCATCGACGAGGTGGCGGCCGCCACCTGGAAGGAACCGGATCACCCTGCCCTCGAGCCGCCTGCCGTCTATCCGCCGCTCGCGCTGCCAAACGGCGATGCGCGAGCGGCTACCCTGATCCGCCAGCGGCGCAGCGCGGTCGCGCTCGATGCGGTCACCTCGATCGCCGCCGAGCAGCTTTATGCCATGCTCGATCGCTGCCTGCCGCGCCCCGGCGTCGCGCCGTGGGATGCGCTGCCATGGCCCGCGAAGATCCACCTGGGGATCTTCGTCCTGCGGGTCCGCGATCTGGTGCCCGGGCTCTACCTGCTCGAACGCGATCCCGCGGTCCACGAGCGCCTGAAGCCGGCGCTGCGATCCGGCTTCTCCTGGGATCCGCCGCCCGGCTGTCCCGCGCAGCTGCGGCTGTTTCGATTGGCGGAGGGCGACTGCCTTCAGGCCGCCCGGGTGGTGAGCTGCCATCAGGAGATCGCTTCCGACGGCGCCTTCAGTCTCGGCATGATCGCCGACTACGGCGCCACACTCGAGCGCAGCGCCTGGTGGTACCGCCGGCTGTTTTGGGAAGCCGGCATGATCGGGCAGGTGCTGTACCTCGAAGCCGAGGCCGCCGGCGTGCGTTCGACCGGGATCGGTTGCTACTTCGACGACAGTTTTCACGAGATCCTCGGGCTGGCGGACGATCGCTTTCAGGATCTCTACCATTTCACCGTCGGCGGGCCGATCGAAGACCGGCGCCTGACCACGCTTCCTCCCTATGCCCATCTGCTGAACCGGATTTCACCCGGCGGATCCGAGTAGAATGAGCCGCGATGGACGAGCCGGAGCACGATCCGGAACTGGAGCAGGTGCTGGCCGCCAACCGCCGTTTCTATGCCGCGTTCGGAGCGTTGAGCGTGGAACAGATGAGCGAGGTTTGGCTGCACGAGGACTGGGTGCAGTGCGTCCATCCCGGCTGGCAGCAATTGCAGGGTTGGGACGAGGTGCGCGAGAGCTGGGCGCGGATCTTTGGCAACACCCAGCGGATCCAGCTCGAGATCGCCTCGGTCAGCGCCCATGCCGAGGGCGAGGTCGCCTGGGTCGCGTGCGTCGAAACGGTGCTCAGCACCTTCGAGCGCGGCTTCGACCACTCCCAGGTCCAGGCCACCAACATCTTCGTGCGGCGCGACGGGGCCTGGCAGATGGTATCGCACCACGCCTCCCCGCTTCCGCCGCCGGAGGAACCGACCTTACAATAAGGAGGGAGGCCAAAACCATGAACCTCCGAATCTTGCTGATCGCTGCCTTGGCGGCGCTTCCGACGCTTCTCCACGCTCAACCGCCGGGCGCCGAACAGGCCGCGGCGCGGCTCGAAAGCTCGCCGCGCCACGGCGAGCTGGTCGACATCCAGCTTCCCGGCGGCCAAGCTGCCTTGAAGACTTGGGTGGTCTACCCCGAGCGCAAAGACCGCGCCCCGGCGGTGATCGTGATCCACGAGATCTACGGCCTCACCGATTGGCTCCGCGGGGTGGCCGATCAGCTGGCGGCGGACGGCTTCATCGCGCTGGCGCCGGATCTGCTCTCCGGCAAAGGGCCGGGCGGCGGCGGCACCGAATCGTTCGCCAGCCGCGACGAGGTGGTCCAGCAGATCCGCGGACTCGACGCCGCCGAGGTTCACGCCAAGCTCGACGCGGTGCGCGCCTATGCCAGCGCGCTGCCGGCGGCCGGCGGCAAGAGCGCCACCATCGGCTTCTGCTGGGGCGGATCGGCCAGCTTC
>DASWHO010000246.1:0-22060 GCA_036398155.1 Acidobacteriota bacterium | reverse complement strand
GCGTCGGCGGCCGGCTCCTCAGCCCCGGCCGGCAAAAGGAAAACCGCGATCCCGAACAGGATCGCGGCTCCGCGCTGCCAGCCGGTCTTCACTTAGAGGCGGTCGGGCGTTCGTGGACGCCCTTTTCTAAAGCCTCCTTGTAATCGAATCCCTTGAACGTCGGGCTCTTGGAGTTGTGGCATCCGGTGCAGGTGGCCTCGGTGGGTTTGGACATATTGGGCTCGGCCTTCTTGTCCTTCTTCATGGTGGCGACATGCACGCTTCCCGGGCCGTGACAGGACTCGCAGCCGACATTCTGCAGCTCGGGATCGGGTTTGGCCGGATCGAAACCGCCTTGGCCGAAGCCGACGCTGTGGCAGCCGACGCAGTCGGCGCTTTTCTGCTCCTCCGGCTTGAGCTTGGAGAAAACCGTGGCATGCGGCGTCGCCGCCCAGGATTTGTGAATCTTGAGATGGCAGATCTTGCAAGCTTTGGTGCCACTAAAGCTCGGCTCCGCCAGCACCAACGCGGGCAGCGCCAAGGCCGCCAAAACAGCTAATCCGATCTGTTTCATCGTCTCCGCGCTCCTTAATGGGAAGGTGCTTATATTGTCTCCGCTTTGGCCGACCCGGTCAACCGCAGGCTCTGAGTTTGGAGCCGGCAAAGCGGCCGCGAGCCGAGCGCTGCTCGGGAAGCCGTTCGGTCCAACCCCGGCGCCTGCGCTCAAGTCCGGCCGGGGGCCGGCGCCGCGACCCGCATCCGGCGCAGCAGCGACATCATCGGGCACCAGTTGGTGAACGCCGATTGCAGCAGATTGAAGCCGACAAATGCCGTGAACCAATAGAAGCCGGGATGAACCAGATAGCCCAGCAGCAGGCTGAGCAGCACGAAGGCCCCGGCGATCCCGCGCAATATCCGTTCGATGGTCATGGGATCCCTCTCAATCTTCGATGCAACGTTGGGCACAGCCGCTGCGCTCTGGCCACAGGCTGCAGCCTCTGATTTCTGGTTTGGGTGTTCTGTAGGCCGCGGTCCACGCGGTCTTTCGGGCCTCGAAATCCACTTCGGCGCTGGTGCCGGTCTCCGGACACACGACGGTTCGGCGATCGCGATATTCGCGGTAGGTGTGCCACACCACCGGCACCACGACATAGAGCAGCCCTAAAGCCAGCACCATCGTCACCAACCACAACGGCTCGCTCATGGCAACACCTCCGTTCGCCCGCAGAGCTCGGAACCGGCCGGCCCAGGGACCCGGTTCGAGTGCGGCTCAAAGTTCGTAGAGCAAGGCCTGTGCCGCAGCGAATCGTGAGGGCGGGTCTATGTCTCAGACCAGCCCATGGAGCCACGCGAGCCGCCAGGTCGGCACTGCGGTGCCCCGGAGGGGTGAGACTCTTTGCGGGCAGCAGGTCGATTCGCCCCACTGTCAGCCCGAGATCTCGTCCCCACCGACATTTTGTCGGAGAGTTGGCCAATCCCTCCGGAGGCTGAACTCGCAATCGATTGAAATGGCGCTAGTTAGCAGAATCGCCTTGTGGCACGCCTCTTGAACTAGAAATGGAGTGCAGTCCATGATGTGTTTAGGTTTGCAACAGGGAAGAAGAGAAGATATACATAAGTGAAATTGGTTGGCAGTTAGGGAAAGGAGAGGAGACAACGATGGGCTCCAGGGGAGTGGTTGTCAGCTGGCTCGGGCGTGCCGCTTCGCTCTACGCCCAAGGAGGCCTGAGGATGCAAGCAAGGCTAACCTGGATCTTGCCCCTTTGCCTCGGCGGACTGCTGGTCGCGTTTCTAGCGCCGGTCAACGCGCAAGAAGAGGCCGCGCCCAGCGGCTTCGCCGGTGCCGAGATGTGCGCCGAGTGCCACGAGGATGTGGCAAAGGGGTTGAGTCACACCGTGCACGGAGAAAAGGGCTTCTCGATGCGATCGGAACAAGGCTGCGAAGCTTGCCACGGTCCCGGCGAGGCCCACATCGAGGAAGGAGGCGACGTCAGCAAGATCCGGAGCTTCAAGAACCTGAGCGCAGCCGACGCTTCGGCGGTCTGCCTCGAGTGTCACGAGAACGGGCGCCGCATGTTGTGGCGCGGCAGCACCCACGAAAGCAGAAACCTGGCCTGCGTCGACTGCCATTCGATTCACCAAGCGAAGTCCGACAAATTTCAGCTCAAGACCGCCCGGCTCGAAGACACCTGCGCCGACTGCCACCTACAGATCAAGGCCCAGATCCAGAAGACCTCGCATCACCCGATTCGCGAGGGCCTGATCGGCTGCGCCGATTGTCACAACGTCCACGGCAGCGTGACCGACGCCCTGGTCTCGGCCAACAGCAGCAACGAGAAATGTTACGAGTGCCATACCGAGAAGCGCGGGCCGTTTATGTGGGATCACCCGCCGGTCCGTGAAAACTGCCTGAACTGTCATACGCCGCACGGCACCAACCACCCCAAGCTGCTGGTCTCGAAGCGTCCCTATCTGTGCCAGCAGTGCCATCTCGACACGCGACACCCCGGCACCCTGTACGACGCGAGCAACCTGCTGACCTCCAACCGCGAGTTCTCGCGCTCGTGCTCCAACTGCCACCTGAACTTGCACGGCTCGAACCATCCGTCGGGCTGGTCATTCCTGCGCTAGGGGAGAAGGGAGGAGAGAGTCATGAGACAAGCCATAACCGTTGTTCTCCTCGCCGCGTTTGCCCTCCCCATCTGGGCGCAAGAGGAGCAACAGAGCGACGACACCTTGATCGATGTGCTGACCGCGATCCAGGGCAAGCACGTCGCCGAGGATTCATCCAAAGCCGAGGAGTACGGCGAGGTCCCCGAGGGCGTGATCGTCAAGCAGTTCAAGGCCTCGTTCGGGCTCGAGAACGATCGCTACCTCGATTTCAGCGGCCAGAACGTGCAGCTCAACAACGCCAAGTACGACTTCGCCTTCGGCCAGTCCGGTAAGTATGAGCTCGGGATCGACTATACCAAGATCCCGCACCTGTTCAGCAAGTCGGGCGAGACGATCTGGAACGAGACCGCGCCGGGGGTGTGGGAGATATCCGATACCATCCAGCAGGCGATCGAGAACATCAATCCGTTTACGCCGGGCACTCCGGATTACAACGCCGCTCTGGCCCAGCAGCGTCGGTTTATCAGCGGTCTGCTGACCACTCCGGGCGAGGTGGATCTGGGCCTGCAACGCAACCGCGGCAACATCCGTTTCGATCACTCGATCAACCCCGAGTGGAGCTACAATCTCCATTACTTCAAGGAGAACCGCGACGGCACCCGCCCGTTCGGCACCTCGTTCGGCTTCAGCTGGGTGACCGAATTGCCGGAGCGGATCGACTACGACACCGAGCGTTTCCGCGCCGGGGTTGAGTACGCCAACAACGGCAAGTCGTTCTTCGCCACCTACGACTTGTCGCTGTTCTTCAACGAGATCGAGGTGATGACCTGGGACAATCCCTACCGCATCACCGATCGGACCTACAGCTCGGCCTATGTGGCTGGCGATGGCGTTTCGTTCGGGCGGGCGCAGCTTCCGGTTGACAACACGTCCAACTCCTTCAGCGTCGGCGGGGCGGCCAACTTCGGGCGCTCGCGGGTGACCGGCCAGTTCGCGTACAGCCTCTGGACCGACGATGTCGACCTGCTGCCGTTTGGCACCAGCACGGCGGTCGATCCGATCCCGCTGCCGGCGTCGACCTTCAACGGCGAGCTCCGCAACCTCTCGGCGCACCTGGGATACAACACCCGGTTCGGCGAAGGGGGGAGCTTCAAGGCGCGCTATCGGCTCTATGACCAGACCAACAACAACGACCACTTCTTCTTCGGCGAGTACGTGCGCTTCGATTCGGTGGTCGAGGAGTTGGACCGGCCCAACGAGCTGTACGCCTACAGCACTAACTCGATCGACTTGGACGGCGGCTGGGCATTCAACCGCAACTTCAATTGGAGCGCCGGCTACGGCTTCAAGCGTTGGGACCGCGAAGACCGCGAAGTGTCGCAGTCGGACACCAACAGCTTCCGCACCAGCTTCGACGCGCGCGCCAGCGATTGGGTCACGCTGCGGCTCTCGTACCAGTATCACCGGCGTCGCTACGATGTCTACGACGTCAACTTCCCGTTCGAGCGGCCGATCTACGAGGTGGTTCCGCTGCGCCGCTTCGATCTCGCCAACCTCAACCGCAACAAGGTGTTCTTCACCGCCGAGTTCGTCGCCGGCGAGAACGGGACGCTGGGCGTCACCGCCGGCTACGGCAACGACGACTACCCGGATACCCAGTTCGGGCGGCTGGAAGCCAAGAACCATTCGTTCGGGCTTGACTACTCCTATACGCTCAGCGAGCGCTCGAGCTTCAATGTCTGGTACGAGCGTGAGAAGTTCGAAAGCGATCAGCGCGGCCGCCAGAGCGGCGGCAGCCCGTCGACCAATCCGCTGGACGATTGGACCGCCAACATCGAGGACAAGTACGACACCTTCGGCGGCGGCTTGAATCACAACTTCGATGACAGCTGGCGCTGGGAGCTCAGCACCACCTATGCCCGGGCCGACGGCGACGCCAATCTGTTCAGCCCGCCGGGCGGCACGCCCAACACCGCCACCGGCCTGCCCAACTCGGACGAGACCGATCTGGTGACGGTGCGCACGGGGGTGAACTACCGCTTGACCGGCCGGGCGCGGATCGGCGCGTTTTACTGGTTCGAACGCTACCTGATCGATGACTACGCGGAAGACACCATCGCCGCCGATCTGATTTTCAGCGGCAGCAGCATCTTGCTGAACGCGATTCAGCCGGACTACGAGTACCACGTCGGCTGGATCGGTGTCACCTACCTCTGGTAGCGGGCAGCAAGCTCGCGCTTTAGGCGCGAGCAGGGGGAAGGCCCCGGGCGACCGGGGCCTTTTTTATTTCGGCCCGGCCGGTGGAGCAGAATCGGCGGCCTCACTTGACCACGGCGACCGCAGCCTGTAGACTTAAATAAACGTTTAGTTAGACTACCATGCCGGGCGAAACCAGAATGGTATTCTCGTTTGCTGGCCTAGAGCACAGGGTTTCAGTGGGCCGCTGGAGCGCGTATGGGTGGCATGGGCACGCGCAGCGCGCCCATGGACGACCTCACTCGTGGCGCGGACCTCGCCCATGGGCGGTCTTCGGCCACCCATGCCACCCGATTCGCGACCCTTGGGGTCGGATATCAAGGGCGCAGCCCTTGACGAGCTGGCAATGAGCGGAATCCGGAAACGACCGGTCCGCAGCGCCAGCCGCGCGACCTTGCTGGCCGCGGGGACCGAGCTGTTCGCCCGCCACGGCTATTCCGGAACCAGCGTAGAGCGGATCGCGCGGCGCGCCCGGGTCAATCGCGCGATGGTCAGCTACCACTTCGGCGGCAAGATGAAGCTTTACCGCTGCGCCCTCGAGGCCGGACTCGGGGGGCTGGCGGCTCGAATGGGGCCGATCCACCGTTCCAGCGCGCCGGCGCCGGAGCGCCTGCGAGCGCTGGTGGCCGCATTCGGAGCTGTGGCCACGGAGCAGGCCCACTTTCCGACTCTCATGCTGCGCGAGATTCTGGCCGGCGGCCACCGTTTGGATCGCGAGCTGATGGCCCACCTGGTCTCGATTTTCGGTCTGGTCCGCGAGGTCGTGGAGCAGGGTGTGCGCCAGCGCAGCTTTCGGCGGGTCGATCCCTTGCTCACCCATCTGAGCCTGATCGGCAGCCTGGTTTTCTTCTTCGCCACCACCCCGGCGCGCAACCGCTTGATCCGGCAGCGCAGCCTGCCGCTGCGGCGCGCGCCGAGCGCGGCCGAGTACGTGCGTCACATTCAAGAGCTGGTGACCTTCGGGCTTGCCGCACCCGCGAGCCCGCCGGTCGGAAAGGTTGGGTCATGACCGGAAGGGAAGTCTTCGGGCTCGGCGCGCTTGCCGCCTTCGCCGCGGGTTGCGGCGAGTCAAAGAACGGCTCCCAGATCGTCGCCACCGGCCACGTCGAGGCCACCGAGGTGCGGCTCTCGGCCAAGGTGGGCGGCCGGCTGGAGTGGTTTGAGCTGGAGGAGGGAGACTCGGTCGGCTCCGGCCAGGAGCTGGCGCGACTCGAGACCATCGATACGCGGCTGGCGCTCGATCAGGCGCGCGCCGAGCGCGCCCGCGCGGCTGCCGAGTTGAATCTGCTGTTGGCCGGCACCCGCGAAGAGGAGATCGCGGCCGCCGCCGCCGACGTCCGTCGGGCGCAGGCCGATGTGGACGGCGCGCAGCGCGAGTTCGAGCGGATGCAGGGTCTGCTCGACAGCGGCTCGGGCACCACCAAGGCGCGCGACGACGCTCGCACCCGGCTGGAGGTGGCGCAGGCGGTACTGGCCGCGAATCGAGAGCGCCTGCGCAAGCTGGAGGCGGGCCCGCGGCCCGAGGAGATCGATGCAGCCCGCGCTCAAGTGCAGGCGGCCGAAGCCCGCATGGCCCAGCTCGAGCAGCAGATCCGCGACTCCACCATCGTGGCGCCGGCCTCCGGGGTGGTGACCGAGAAGCTGGTCGAGCCCGGCGAGCTGTTGGTCGCCGGGGCGGCCTTGGCGGTGATCACCGAGCTCGCCGATGCCTGGCTGACCGTCTATATCAGCGAGCCGGACTTGGGCCGGATTCGGATCGGCCAGGAGGCGGTGGTGGTGACCGACGACGGCCAGACCCGGCGCGGCAAGGTGACGTTCATCGCTTCCCAGGCCGAGTTCACGCCCAAGAACGTGCAGACCCGCGACGAGCGGGTCAAGCTGGTATTCAAGCTCAAGATCGGGATCGACAATCACGACGGGCTGTTCAAGCCCGGGATGCCGGCCGAGGCGCGCTTGCAAGCCGCGGAGCGCGCCGCATGAGCGAGCCGGAAGCGATGTTGGTGTTCGAGGAGCTCACCCGCCGCTACGGCGAGCGGGTGGCGGTTGACCGCCTTTCGCTGACCGTGCGGCGCGGCGAGATGTTCGGCCTGATCGGGCCCGACGGCGCCGGCAAGACCACGACGCTGCGGGTCGCGCTCGGGTTGCTCGAGCCGCACGGAGGGAAGGTTCGAACCTGCGGCCTCACGCCCGATCGACAACGCCGCGAGCTGGCCGGCAAGGTCGGTTATCTGTCGCAGCGGTTCTCCTTGTACGGCGATCTCTCGGTGGACGAAAACATCGGATTTTTTGCCGACGTTCACGGCGTCCGCGGCTGGAAAGCGCGGCGCGAGGAGCTACTCGAGATGGTACGCATGCGGCCGTTTCGGCAGCGCCTCGCCGAGCGGTTGTCGGGCGGCATGAAGCAGAAGCTGGCGCTGGCGTGCACCCTGATCCACACCCCGGAGCTGTTGATCCTGGACGAGCCGACCACTGGAGTCGATCCGGTCTCGCGGCGCGATTTCTGGAAGCTCCTGGCCCGGCTGCAACGCGAGGGTCTCACCATCGTGATGACCACCCCGTACTTGGACGAGGCCGAGAGGTGCCAGCGGGTGGCGCTGATCGACCACGGGCGGCTGCTCGCCGCCGATTCACCCGACCGGCTGCGCGAGGGCTGGCCGGGCGCGCTGGTGGAGCTGCTGGTGCGGCCGCGGCGGTTGGCCCTGGAGCGGCTCCGCGAACGGGAAGAGGTGCGCGAGATCGAGAGCTTCGGTGAGCGCCTGCACCTGACCCTGGGCGGCCTCGGGCGCGAGGATGCCGAGACCGCGACCTCGCGGCTGCGGGCGGAGCTCGAGCAACAAGGCGTCACCGTCGACGCGGCCCGCGTCGTCCAGCCCTCGCTCGAAGACGTGTTCATTGCGCGGATCCGCTCCGCGGAAAGCGGCACGGTGGCTCAACAGGAGGTGAACCGGTGAGCGGTCATCGCTGGCGGCGCCCTGCGGCCTGGGTCGAGTGGGCCGCGCTGTTTGGATTCGGTGTGATAGCGGTTCGGGCGGCGGCGCAGACGCCGCCGGCGTCGGTTCACCGCTTGAGCCTGATGGAGGCCCTCGAACAAGCCCGCGCCCAGGCGCCCGCTCTCGAGCGGCTGCGTTATCTGCGCGGGTCGGCGGAGGCCGGCCTGACGGCGGCACGGGCCGAGCGACTGCCGCGGCTTGCGCTCTCGGGGTCGTATACCCGCAACTCCAACGTCCAGGAGCTGAGCATCCCGCTACCGGCCGGCGGCGAGCGCACGATCTTTCCCAACCTGCCCAACGACTATCGCAGCCGCGCGGCGCTTTCGGTGCCGCTCTACACCGGCGGCAGCATCGAGAGCTCGGTGCGCGCCGCGGGCAGCGAGCTGGAAGCGAGCGAACGCGAGCTCGAAGCCGCGGCCAAGGATCTGGCGCTCGAGACCGCGGCGGCCTACTGGCAACTGGTGACCGCGCGGGAGCGCGAGCGGGTCCTGCGCGAGGCGCTGGCCGCCTACGAATCGCACCTGGTCGATGCCGGCAACCGCGCGCGGTTCGGCTTGGCGGCGCGTAATGAGGTCCTGGCGGTCCAGGTCGAGCGCGATCGCGCCGAGCTGCGGCGCTTGGAGGCGCAGCAGGCAGCCGAAGTCGCGCAGGCCGATCTGGTGCGGCTGCTGGGCTATGCTCCCGGAGCGGCGATCGAGCCGGTCGAGCCGCTCGCGGCCGAGATCGGGGTGGAAGGGGCTTTGGAGCCTCTGGTGACCGAGGCGCTCGACCGCCGCGGTGAACGCGCGGCGCTGCAGGCCCGCATCGACGCTGCCGGCGCCGCGATCGATACGGCGCGCGCGGCGCTCCGCCCTCAGCTCGGAGCCGAAGCGGGCTACGACTACGCCAACCCGAACCGCAAAGAGCTGCCGCTGAGCGGCGTTTGGACCGGGACCTGGGACGCCTCACTGCGGCTCAGTTGGACCCTGTTCGACAGCGGGCGCAGCGCCGCCGCCGCGAGCCGCGCCGCGGCCGAGGTCGACGCGCTGCGGCAGCAGCTCCGCGACCTCGATCAGCGCTTGCGGCTCGAAGTGACCACGGTCTATCTGGAGCAGGCCAGCGCAAGCCGCAGCGTCGAGGTGGCGCAGCGCAACCTGGAGGCCGCGCGGGAGAATCTCGAGGTCGCCAGGGACCGGTATCGTGAGGGCGTGATTCCCTCGGCCGAGCTGCTCGATGCCGAAGTCGCGCTGCAAGAGGCCGGCCTCGACCTGACCCAGTCCTGGGCGCGCCGGCGTCTGGCGCAAGCCAGTCTCGAGCGCGCGGTGGGCCGCTGAGCGGGGCGGGAGGCCCAGGCCCATGAATCCTGCGCTGCGCGCGGTCGAGCTGTCCAAGCGTTTCGGTTCGTTCACCGCGGTCGACCGCTTGAACCTGGAAGTCGAGCGCGGCGAGGTGTTCGGCTTTCTGGGCAGCAACGGAGCCGGCAAGTCGACCGCGATTCGGATGCTGTGCGGCCTGCTGCAACCGAGCTCGGGTCGGGCCGAGGTGCTGGGCATCGACGTGGCGCGCGACCCCGAGGCGGTCAAACGCCGGATCGGTTACATGAGCCAGCGTTTCAGCCTCTACGAAGATCTGACCGTGGAACAGAATCTGCGTTTCTTCGGCGGGGTCTACGGGCTGCACGGCGCCAAGCTGCGCGAGCGGATGGACTGGGCGCTCGCGATGGCGGGTCTCGAAACCCGGCAGGAGCTGCTCAGCGGCGCGCTGCCGGGCGGATGGAAACAGCGGCTGGCGCTCGCCTGCGCGGTGCTGCATCAGCCTCAGGTGCTGTTTCTCGACGAACCGACCGGCGGGGTCGATCCGATCTCGCGGCGCCGCTTCTGGCGCTTGATCGACGGCATGGCCGAGCAAGGCGTGACGGTGTTCGTCACCACGCATTATCTGGACGAGGCCGAGCACTGCCACCGCCTGGCGCTGATGCACGCCGGCCGCCTGGTGGCACTGGGCAGCGTCGACCGGCTCAAGCGGGTTTTCGCGGACCGAACCGTGCTCGAGGTCGCGGCACCCCGGGTGGTGGAGGCGCTCGAGGCCTTCGGGGCGGCGGACTGGGTCGAGGAGACCTCGGTGTTCGGCACCCGAATCCATCTGGTGGTGCGCGATGCCGAGCAGGGACGCCGGCGCGCTCTGGAGCTGCTCGAGCGCGCCGATAATCGGCCGGCCACGGTGGCGCCGATCGTTCCCTCGCTGGAGGATGTGTTCATCCATCACATCGAGGCCGAAGCCGAGCGGCGCGAGGCCGGCCGATGAGAAAGACCTGGGCGGTGGCGCGCAAGGAGCTGCGCCAGACGCTGCGCGATCCGCTGAGCTTGATCATGCTGCTCGGCATCCCGACCTTCATGCTGCTGCTCTACGGCTACGCGCTCAACTTCGACGTCAAGCACGTCGCGCTCGCGGTGCAGGATCTGGATCGCAGCGCCGCCAGCCGCGAGCTGATCGCGGCCTTCACCCATTCGACCTATTTCGACTGGGTCGCCGCGCCGGCCGCCGGCGCCGACCTCGAAGGGCTGCTCGAGCGGCGCCGGGCCAAGGCGGTGCTGGTGATCCCGCTCGGGTACTCGACCGACTTGGCCGCGGGGCGCGCGGCGCAGGTGCAGCTACTGCTCGACGGCAGCGACGCCAACAGCGCCACCACCATCCTGGGCTACGCCGGCGCGCTGGTTTCGCAGGCCAACGCCGCGCTGCTGCAGCGCGCCATGACCGGCGCCGGCGCGGCGCCGCCGCCGCTGGTCGACTACCGGCCGCGCGCCTGGTACAACCCGGAGCTCAGCTCGACCCATTTTCTGGTTCCGGGCCTGATCGGCTTCATCCTGATGCTGACCGCCGTGCTCTCGACCGCGTTGTCGGTGGTGCGGGAGAAGGAACGCGGCACGATGGAGCAGCTGCGGGTGGCGCCGCTTCGAACCTGGCAGTTGATCCTGGGCAAGACCCTGCCGTACCTGGTGATCTCGCTGCTGGCGACGGTGCTGATCCTGGCCGCGGCCCGGGTGCTGTTCGGGGTGGTGATCCGGGGGCCGTACCTGGATCTGTTCTGGGCCACCCTGTTGTATCTGATCGGCGCGCTCGGCTTCGGGCTGCTGATCTCGAGCATCTCGACTTCTCAGGCGATGGCGTTTCAGGTCGGCACCGTGACCTCGATGCTGCCGGCGATCCTGCTCTCGGGATTCATCTTCCCGATTCGGACCATGCCGGAGGTGTTGCAGTGGATCACCTACGCCGTGCCGGCGCGCTATTTCTTGGTGATCCTGCGCGGGGTGATTCTCAAGGGCGCGGACTTGATGCCCTATGCGCGGCAGATGGCGTTCTTGGGTCTGTTCGCCGTGATCGTGTTCTCGATCGCCTCGCTGCGACTGGCGCGGCGCGAGGTGTAGCTGGCGTGAGGACGCTGTGGCACATCATCGTGAAGGAGTTCCTGCAGTTGCGCCACGACCGGCGCATGATCCCGATGATCGTGATCGGGCCGATCGCGCAGCTGATCGCGTTCGGCTACGCCGCCAACACCGACGTCACCGACGTCCCGCTGCTGCTGGTCGATCAGGACCAAAGCGCCGCCAGCCGGGCGCTGGTCGAGCGCTTCGTCGGATCGGGCACTTTCGATCTGGTCGGCAGCGAGGCCAGCGTACGCAGCATCGATCCGTGGCTGATCGACGGCCGAGCTCAGGTCGTGTTGGTCATCGGATCGGACTACGGTGAAGCGATCGCGGCCGGCCGAGCGCCCGAGCTCCAGGTGATCGCCGACGGATCGGATGCCAACTCGACCCAGATCGGGCTCGGGTATGCCAATCGGATCGTTGCCGAGCTCGGCCTGGAGCTGGTCCAGCATCAGCTCGAAGCCGGCGCAACCGCGGCACCGGGAGCCGGCCGGGTCGGAGCCGTCATCGAGCTGGTGCCGCGGGTCTGGTACAACCCCGATCTCAAGAGCCGCTGGTTTTACGTGCCGGCGGTGGTGGCGATGGTTCTGATGCTGATGACCATGATCCTGTCCTCGATGGGGGTGGTGCGCGAGAAGGAGATCGGCACCATGGAGCAGTTGATCGTGACTCCGATCCGCGCCTGGCAGCTGATCGTCGGCAAGCTGTTTCCGTTCGCGGTGATGGGGCTGGTGGTCTTGTTCTCGGTCACCGCGATCGCGGTATGGTATTTCGAGGTCCCGTTGCGCGGCTCGTTGTGGCTCTTGCTGGCGCTGACCGGACTGTTTCTGCTCACCACTTTGGGTCTCGGCCTTTTGGTTTCGACCCTGGTGCGCACCCAGCAGCAGGCGATGCTGAGCTCGGTGTTTCTGTTGATGGTGCCGATGATCTATCTCTCGGGCCTGATCTTCCCGATCGAGAACATGCCGGCCCCAATTCAGACCCTCACCTATGCGATTCCGCTGCGTTACTATGCGGTCATCTTGCGGGGCGTGTTTCTGAAGGGCTCGGGGCTCGATGTGCTGTGGCCCGAGAGCCTGATCCTGGCCGGATTCGGGATCGGCATCGTCAGCTTGGCGGCGCTGCGCTTCCGCAAACGGCTCGACTGATGAGCCTGCGCCTGCGCCTGTGGCTCGGCTTTCTGCTGCTCGGCGCGCTGGCGCTGGCGATCGTGGCCTTGAACCTGGCCCACGGGCGCGCGATCGACGGCGATGCGCGCATGATCGATCTGGCCGGCAGCCAACGGATGCGCAGCTTCATGCTCGCCACCTTGGCGAACTCCTACTTGTGGTCGCCCGACGAGGCCAAGCGGCTCGAGATCGAAGAGGAGCTGGAGCGTTTCGAGCGCATCCGCCGCGGTTTGCTCGACGGTGCCGGCGAGCTCGGGCTCAAAGGCAGCGACGATCCCGAGGTGCGCAACGTCCTGCTCCGCGCCGGGGGCTTGTTAAGCGGCTATACCGGCCAAATTCGCGCCGCCCTGGAGGCGGCTCGCGGGCCGCTCGATCTCGAGCGGCGCCGGCGGCTCGAAGAAGGACTGATCCTCTCCGCGTTCAATCTGCACTTGCAGTTCGATCTGGTCACCGCGCGCCTGCGCGAGCTGTCGCAGGAAGCGGTGGTCGATTACAAGCGCCAGCAGGTGGTGCTGCTCGTCATCGTGCTGGCGGTGGTGGCGGCGGCGCTGGCCGGCAGCGAGCGGTACATTCTGCGGCCGATTCCGCGTCTGATCGGCGCATTTCGCCAGGTCGCTGCCGGAGACCTGGAGGCGCAGGCCGAGCTGCCGGACCGCACCGAGATGGCCAGCATCAAAACGGAGTTCGAGCACATGACCGGAGAGCTGCGGCGTGCCCGGTCCGCGCTCGAGAGTGCCAACCAACGGCTGCGCGACGTCAATCGGCTCAAGGACGAGTTTCTGGCCAACATGAGCCACGAGCTGCGCACTCCGCTCAACGCGGTGATGGGCTACACGGCGCTGCTGCTCAAGGGGCTCGACGGACCCTTGCAGCCGGCTCAGGAAGAGAGCCTGCGGGTGGTGCATCAGAGTGCCTCCCATCTGCTGCAGCTGATCAACGGACTGCTCGACTTGGCCAAGATCGAGGCCGGGCGCATGGAGGTGCTGGCCGAGGAGTTCGACCTGGTGCCGTTGCTGCACGAGGTGGTGCAACACCTGCGTCCGGAGGCGCGCGGCAAGCCGCTCCAGCTCGAGCTGAAGCTGCCGGGGCATCCGGTCCCGGTGTATCTCGACCGGCTCAAGCTGCGTCAGGCGCTGCTCAACATCGTCGGCAACGCGATCAAATTCACCGAGCAGGGCGTGGTTGAGGTGCGGCTGCTGGAGGATGAAAGCGCGGCCCAGCGGCTGCGGATCGAGATCGAAGACACCGGGGCCGGCATCCGGACCGAAGATCTGCCGAAGCTGTTCGAGGACTTTCGGCAGCTCGACGGCAGCGCCACCCGCAAGCACGGCGGCACCGGACTCGGGCTCAGCATCAGCCGCAAGCTGGTGCGCCTGATGAGCGGCGAGCTCGAAGTGGAATCGGTATTCGGCCGCGGCTCGACGTTCCGCTTCATCCTGCCGCGGCGCTTCACAAGCGCCCGCCCGAGCATGTAACCGAACGGCTTCGCCCGTGATATCCGCCGGCATGGTCCCGAAAGGGGTGGCATGGGCGGCCGCAGGGCGCCCATGGACGAGCCGTGCATTGGTAAGGGAGTCGGCCCGCCCTGGATTCCGGCATGCGCCGGAATGACGAGCTCTCGGGTTCATGCGCCGCGGCCGCCGACCGTCTGCGCGTCCGCGCCTACGGAAGCGCACGAAAAACAGGTAGGATAGGAGGGCAAGGGGGCAGACGAACTTGACCGATGGAACCGCAACCCTGTCGCTGTCATCCTTCTGGGAGTGGCTGATGCAGCACCCCAACTGCATTCTCCGAGCCGGGACGCAGGACAGCATCTTGTTCGACGACGAGGACCTGCACTGGCACATGGCCAGCGATGGCCCCGAGGAGCTGCTGGTTCAAGTGATCCGCGGCAAACACATGGTGGGCGAGATCCGGCTCAGCTCCAACCAGATCACCTACGTTCAGGGCAGCCCTGGCGAGCAGGAGGGCGAGTTCCTGTTCGAATTGATCACCGAGAGCGACAGCGACCGGATCGCGGCCTATTTTTTCGTGCTCTCGCACGGCTACGAAGCCGAGGAGCCGCCGCCGCGCAGTCGAATTCACTAGTCGGGCCGGGCTTCAGGGCGCGCCGGCGCCGCCGTCCGTTTGCCCGTTTGCCGGCGCCTGGATGCTTCCCTTTCCGAATCCAAACCAAGGCAACTGGTCTGTCGCTCAGAACCCAGCGATCAACAGAATCCTCGTCCTTGCTGACGATGACGGCGTTCTCGAGTCGGGCCACGGTGTCCGATCGTGGTTGACTTTGCCAACAACTATGCCCACACCCCCTTGCAGACGGCGGGCTATGCGCCGCCGAGACTCGACCAGCCGGCCTCGAAGGCTTGGAGGTTGAGGGCGTGGAGCTTGGTCTTTTTGATCTTGGCTGGAATGGCGGCCTCGATCGCGGCCCGATCGGGCTGGCCCAGCAGCCGGGCCAGCGCGCCGAGGGCGACCACATTGGCGACCTTGAGCTCGCCGAGCTGATCGGCGATGGCGGTGAACGGCAGGGCGATCGAACGCACGTCCTGGCGCGGGCAGTCCACATCGACCAGGGTGGAGTTGATCAGGATCGTTCCGTCCGGCTTGACCTCGGCCGCGAACCGGTCCAGCGACGGGCGATTCAGCGCGACCAGGACATCGGGATGCTCGCAGATCGGCGAGCCGATCGGTTGGGGTGAGAGCACCACGTGGCAATGGGCGGTGCCGCCGCGCATCTCGGGGCCGTAGGACGGCAGCCAGGAGACGTGGGTGCCGCTGCGCATGGCGGCTTCGGCCAGCAGGTGCCCGAGCAGGAGCACGCCTTGGCCGCCGAAACCGGCCACCTTGATTCGAATCGGGCGGTCATGCCGGGCGCCGCTGGCCGCTTCGGGCTCTTCACCGTCGAGCTCGAGCAGACGATCGAGCGCTTGCGGATCGATTGCGGCGGGCGGGGCCGGCGGATGAGCCTCGCCGTCGCGCTCGACGAAGCGGCCGAGCGGGAAGACCGGCAGCATGTTGTCGGCGATCCAGCGCTCGGACTCGACCGGAGTCAGGCCCCATCCAGTCGGACAGGCCGCCAGCACCTCGACGAACGAGAAGCCGCGCGCTTCGATCTGGTTGCGCAGCGCCCGCCGCACCGCTTTGCGGGTCGCGAGGATGTGCTTGGGATCGATCAGCGCCACCCGTTCGACATAGGCCGGCGCCTGCAAAGTCGCGATCAGCTCGCTCATGCGCAGCGGAAAACCCTCATTCTCAACGCTGCGGCCGTAGGGGCTGGTGATGGTCTTTTGGCCCAGCAGGGTAGTGGGCGCCATCTGGCCCCCGGTCATGCCGTAGATCGCGTTGTTGACGAAGAAGACGGTGATCGCCTCGCCGCGGTTGGCGGCTTGGACGATCTCGTTGAGGCCGATCGCGGCCAGATCGCCGTCGCCCTGGTAGGAGATCACGATCGAATCGGGCCGGACCCGCTTGAAGCCGGTCGCCGCCGCCGGCGCGCGGCCGTGGGCGACCTGAACGTTGCCGACATCGAAGTAGTAGTACAGAAACACCGAGCAACCCACCGGGTTGATGATCACGGTGCGATCTTGAATCTGAAAATCGTCGATCGCTTCGGCGATCAGCTTGTGGAGAATGCCGTGGCCGCAGCCGGGGCAGTAATGGGTGGTGTCGAGATTGCCGCCTTTGCGTACGAACTGGTCGTAGAAGGCGCGCGGTTTGCTATGAACCAGCGAAAACGCTTCGAGGCTCGGGTTGGGGCAGAGCATCAGCGAGCTCCTTTTCGGGATTCTGGGCCAGCGCCAGGACGCGCTCGAGCACGGCGTCCTCTTGAATCAGATTGCCGCCGGTGCGGCGGATCAGGTGGACCGGCCGCGCGCCGTCCAGCGCCAGCCGCACATCCTCGATCATCTGCCCGCTGGACAGCTCGGCGACCAGGAACGTCTCGGCGTGCGGGGTCAGCGCGCGCAGCGCCGCGGCGGGGAACGGCCACAGGCTGATCGGCCGCAGCAGGCCGAGCTTGACTCCCATGGCGCGGCCGCGGTCGACCACCGAGCGCAAGATCCGCGCGACGATGCCGTAACCAACCAAGACCAGCTCGGCGTCTTCGGCGTGATAGGACTCGTGGAGCTGGAGTGCCCGTTCAATCGCTTGGTACTTGGACTCGAGATGCAGCACGTGCGCTTCGAGCTCGTCGTGGGAAAGATGAATCGAGGTGATCAGGTTGGCGCGGCTCTGCGCGGTTCCGCACACCGCCCAGCCGGGCGGCGCGGGCACCTCGCGGGCCGGCGGGAAAGTCACCGGCTCCATCATCTGGCCCAGGGTTCCGTCGGCCAGGACCACGGCCGGGTTGCGGTAGCGGTCGGCGAGGTCAAAAGCCTGAACGGTGAGGTCGCACATCTCCTGAGCGCTGGCCGGCGCCAGCACGATGTTGCGGTAGCAGCCGTGCCCGCCGCCCTTGACCATCTGGAAGTAGTCGCCCTGCTCCGGCCCGATGTTGCCGAGGCCCGGGCCGCCGCGCATGATGTCGACGATCACGCAGGGCAGCTCGGCGCCGGCTAGATATGAGATGCCCTCCTGCATCAGGCTGATGCCGGGGCTCGAGCTGGCGGTCATCGCTCGCACCCCGGCGCTGGCGGCGCCGAACACCATGTTGATCGAAGCGACCTCGCTCTCGGCCTGGAGGAAGGCGCCGCCGGCTTTGGGAAACAGGCGCGCGGCGGATTCGGCGATTTCGCTCGCCGGCGTGATCGGATAGCCGAAGAACGCGCGGCAGCCGGCGAGCAGCGCCCCGTGGATCACGGCTTCGTTGCCCTTGATCAACTGGCGGCGGCTCATGCCGCTTTCTCCTGCTTGTAGACCGTGATTGTCCCGGGTTCGGGGCAGGCGTACCAGCAGATGCCGCAGCCGGTGCAGCCTTCGCCCTTGAAGACCGCGAAGTGATAGCTGCTGGGATTGAGCTGATCGCTCATCTCGATCACCCGCGGCGGGCAGGCTTCGATGCACAGCTCGCACCCCTTGCAGGCATCCGGGTCTATCGTGATCCAACCGGCTCTCGGTGCTGCCATCGGTGCCTCCTGTCTGGATAGCCAGCGCTAAAGCAAATGCCGCTCTTTAGCGGCGTCGCGCAGCGGGTCGCGGAAATTCGGGTGCGCGATTTCGATCAAGGCTTCGGCGCGCTCGCGCAGCGGGCGGCCCCAGAGCTGCGCCACACCGTATTCGGTGACCACGTAGCGCACGTCGGCCCGCGTGGTAACCACGCCGGAGCCCGGGTCGAGGCAGGGCACGATGCGCGACTTGCTGTCGCCCTTGGCGGTCGAGGGCAGGGCGATGATCGGCTTGCCGCCCTTGCTGCGGCCGGCACCGCGAATGAAGTCGACCTGGCCGCCGAACCCGCTGTAGAACGTGGTGCCGATCGAATCGGAGCAGACCTGACCGGTCAAATCGACTTGAATCGCGGAGTTGATCGCGACCATGCGGTCGTTCTGCGCGATCACGAACGGATCGTTGACGTAGTCGCTCGGGTGCAGCTCGATGATCGGGTTGTTGTCGACGAAGTCGTAGAGCCGGCGCGAGCCGAGCATGAAGCTGGCGACCGACTTGCCCGGGTGGAGGGTCTTGGCCTCGTTGTTGATCACGCCGCTCTCGATCAGCTCGACTACTCCGTCGCTGAACATCTCGGTATGGATGCCGAGGTCGTTTTTCTGCTGCAGGAAGCTCAGCACCGCGTCGGGGATCCCGCCGATGCCCATCTGCAGGGTGGAACCGTCCTCGATCAGCGACGCCACGTGGCGCCCGATCTCGCGATGCTCGTCGGTCATGCGCAGCCGCGGCAGCTCCAACACCTCGTCGTCGACCTCGACCAGGGCGCTGAGCTTGCGCACGTGGATGAACGAGTTGCCGAGGGTGCGCGGCATCTTCGAGTTGATCTGGGCGATGACGGTGTGGGCCGCCTCGGCGGCCGGTTTGGAGCAGCCGACATCGATGCCGTAGGAGCAGAACCCGTGCTCGTCCGGCGGGGAGAGGTTCAAGAGCACGGCGTCGATCGGCAGGGTCGAGTGGTAGGTGCGGGGGATCTGGCTCAGATGGATCGGGATGAAGTCGGCGCGGCCGGTGTTGACCGCTTCGCGCACGTTGCCGCCGATGAACAGGTTGTTGCAGCGAAACGAGCCGGACAGCTCCGGCCGGATGTACTCGGCCTCGCCCATGGTCAAGAGCTGCAGCAGCTCGACTCCTTCGAGCTCGGGGGCGCGGGCAACCAGCGCCCGCAGCAGGGTGGGGGGGACCGCGCAGCCGGCGTGTAGATAGACGCGCTGGCGCGACTGAATCAATCCGACCGCCTGCGCGGCCGTCGTCCGTTTGCGGCGATATTCCGAATGCCAGTCCATGATTCAGGCCCGCCCGTTGGGCGATTCGAGCAGGGAAGCAAGCTGAGCCGGCGTCCGGTTCAAACGCTCGGCCAAGTCGGCATGCAGGCAATGTCCGGCGTAGGTCGCGACCGCGGAGGCCAGGCCCGGATCGGAGGTCAACGCGGCTCGGGGCTCTTGGGCCAGGGCCATCAGGCGCTCGACGACCGCGTTGTTCAACGCGTAGCTGCTGGTGCGGCCGACCGAGGCCGGGATGTTGGGCACGCTGTAATGCAGGACGCCTTCGGCGCGGTAGGTCGGTTCGGCCAGCGTGGTCGGGCGGCTGGTTTCGGCGCAGCCGCCCTGATCGATGGCGGCGTCGAGCAGCAAGCTTCCCGGTTTCATGCTCTTGACCAGCTGACGGGACAGGAGCAGCGGCGCCGGACCGCCGCGCTGAAAGACCGCACCGAGGACCACGTCGGCGAAGGATACGAAGCGGGCCAGGTTGGCCGGCTCCGACAGAGCGGTGACACAATGGCGCGCCAGCTCGCCGTCGATGGCCTGAAGCGCTTCGATGCGCTGGTCGAGCAAGATGACCTGCGCGCCGAGGCCGAGAAACGAACGCGCCGCCGCTTGGCCGAGGACGCCCGCGCCGAGGATCACCACCACGGCGGGGGCGATCCCAGGAATGCCGCCCAACAGCAGGCCGCGTCCGCCGTGTTGGCTCTGCAGATAGTAGGCGGCGGTCGGACCGCAGAGCGCGCCGGCGATCTCGCTCATCGCGCGCTGGACCGGTCGCCGCCCGTGCTCGTCCTGAATCAGTTCGAGGGCGATCGAGGTGACTTCGCGCGCGACCAAAGCCTGCAAAGTGGCAAGCGGCTCCACCGCCAGGGAAAGAAAGCCGAGCAGGATCTGGCCGCGGCCCAACTGGCCGCACTCCTCCGCGGTCGGACCCAGGACCTTGGCCAGCATCTCGGCGCGGCCCCAGACTTCATCCGCGGAATAGACCAGGGTGGCGCCGACCGCCTGATAATCGCGGTCCGAGAAGAAGCTCGGCTCTCCGGCGCCGGATTCGAAGAAGACGCGGTGCCCTTGGTTGGTCAACCGCTCCACCCCGGACGGAGTCAGCAGCAGGCGGGTCTCATGGTTACGCCGCTCACGCAAAAGGCCGATGTCCATGGCTCCCAACGGCTCCTTTCGACATCTAATCAGGTGCAATCAGAATGCCAGGGTGAATCGACGGAAGCTCTTGATTACAAAGGGACTGGGCCAAACGGAATGGTCCGGTCGCTTGACAGAATGTCAAGACCCTGGGACAATGAGGTCAAACCCATAACCAGAATCGATTGATTTTTGACCAGATCGATCGTACATCTATTAGCGAAGAGGCAGGACTGAAGGAATGGCACCTTACGATCAAAACGATCTCGTGGCCCGCCGGCTCGATCGGGGCAAGATCCGGCTCCTGCAGGCGCTGGTTCGGCACCCAAGGGGCCGGGCGGCGCTGCTCGAGCTCGGCGAACGCTACCGGTGCCGCGAGCTGCCTTGGCACGAGCTGCTGGTTTGGGCCAAGCAGCCGCGCTCCAACGGGCCGCAATCGGCGTTGCGGACCTGGCTGCTTCACGAGATGTCGCGCTTCAAGCGCTACAGCCGGGAAGTCGACAAGATCAATCAGGAGATGCGGCGGCTCAAGGCCAGCAAACCGGCGTTTCTGCAGCGCGAGCGGCGCCGGGAGCTGTGCTACCAGAAGCTGACCGGCATCGCTTGGGGCTTGAAGCTCAAAGTCGAGCGGCTGCAGGAAGTGGTGGCCCAGCTGCGGCAAGAGGAGTCCAGCACCAAAGCCGCGCCGGCCTCACCTCGGACCGACGTTTTGCTGCTCGAGATGGAGGAAGGGTTGCGGCGCTGGCTGGAGGCCCGGCAGGAGCTGATCGAAGCCAACGTCCCGCTGGTCCGATCGGTCAGCAACCGCTACCGGGTGCCGTTCGCCGATCCATCCGAGCTGCTCCAGGAAGGCACGATCGGGTTGATCCATGCGGTGGACCACTACGCGCGGCGGCCGGGCAATACGTTCGCGACCTACGCAGTCTACTGGATCCGGCAGGCCCTGCAGCGCCACCTGCACCAGGTGCGCTCCTTGATCAAGGTCCCGGCTCACCTGCTGCCCGAGCTGCTCAATCAGGACCCCGAGAACGACACCGGGTTGCTGCCGCGCCATATCTTCGCCCTCGACGAGCCGATCGGTGAAGACGGTGACACGCTCGGGGCGCGCCTGCCGGACGATCAAATCCCGTCGCCGTTTCACCAGGCGAAGGAACAAGAGGTGCGCCGCAAGGTGCGTGCGGCGGTCGACCAGCTCGAGGCGCGCGAGGCTGAAATCGTGCGCCGCCGGTTCGGCTTCTCCGACGATGTCGAATGGACCCACGAGGCGATCGCGGGCTCCTTCGGCTTCTCGAAGCAACGCGCCCAGCAGTTGGCGGAGCGGAGCTTGCGCAAGCTGCGCGGAATTTTGCAGTAGCTACACCCCTCCCACCTCCCTGCGCCGGGGTCCCCCACCCCGGCGCTTTTTTCTTGCCGGGCGGCGGATAGGGCGCCGCCTGCCAGGGGGTCTGGGGGGGTGCCCCCACTCTCGATGCCCCTGGGCTCACTCGGCCTCCTCCAGCGTACCTTTCGGTACGCTTCCGTCGGCCGCATCGTGAGCGGGGGATCTCCCCCGCGCCCCCTGTCGCCCGCCTAGCATCCGGCACCCTCTCCACCGCCCACTGCGCCGTGCTTGGGTGCTTGGGCGCACCGCATGAGTCGTGCGGTGGACTTTTGCTGCGCTGGGCCATGGCTCGGGACTTCTTGACCGAGATCAAGGACAGGACGTCGATGAACGCGGCACGCTTGTGGTGTTCATCGCGATGCGTGTCTCGCACAGGGGGTGAGCTGATCCGGTGCCGCATACGAAGCATTGGAGCGGGTTGGTTGGTGCGGTCCTCGCCGTCGCGACGGCGAGCTACGCCGCGGCCGGGGTGGCGGTGGCGCCGGGCTCCGATACGCCGAACCCGAGCCCATACCGGATCGCGGCCCAGGCACCGCCGCTTGCTCCCGAGCTTCTCGAGCTCGGCCGCGCAACCTATCAAAAACAATGCGCGGCTTGTCACGGGGCCGAAGGCCGCGGGGACGGCGATGCGGCCTATCTGCTTTACCCCAAGCCGCGGGATTTCACCGCAGGTCGCTACCGTTTGGTCTCGACTTGGGAGCGGGTCCCGACCGATCAGGATTTATTTTCGACCATCAGCCGCGGCATGCCCGGCTCGGCGATGCCGTCG
>DASWHO010000245.1:0-2463 GCA_036398155.1 Acidobacteriota bacterium | reverse complement strand
TTCAACTCGGTCCTGCTGTGCCCCCTGCCCTATGCCGAGCCGGACCGGCTGGTGATGGTCTGGGACGACGACCGAACTCACGGCGTGCCGCGCGAATGGCCGGGTCCGGACAACTTCTTCGACTGGCGCGATCAGAACCGGGTCTTCGCCGGCATGGCGGCGCTGCGCGACTGGGGTCCGATCCTGACCCAGGCCGGCGAGCCGGTGCAGCTCGCCGGAGAGATCGTGTCCCACAATCTGTTCGAAGTCTTGGGGGTCGAACCGGCCTTGGGCCGCGCCTTCTTGCCCGCGGAGGACCAGCCCGACGGCGAGCCGGTCGCGCTGCTGAGCCACAGCCTGTGGCAGAACCGTTTCGGCGGCTCGCCCGCGATCCTGGGCCGTTCGATCCAGCTCGACGGCCAGAGCTTCACGGTGATCGGGGTGCTGCCGCCCGACTTCCGTCCGATCTTCACCCGCAACGCGCAAATCTGGCGCACCTTCCGCGCCGCGCGCGATCCAGCGCAACGCTACCGGAGCCATTCGATTTGGGTGGTCGCGCGGCTCGGGGCCGGGGTCAGCCTGGAGCGGGCGTCCTCGGATATGCAAACGATCGCCCGGCGCCTGGAGCGCGAATACCCGCAGACCAATACCGGCCTGGGTGTGACCGTGATGCCGCTGCACGAGCAGACCGTCGGCGAGCTGCGGCCGGCGCTGTGGGTGCTTTTGGGCGCGGTCGGGTGCGTGCTGCTGATCGCCTGCGCCAACGTCGCCAACCTGCTCTTGGCGCGCGGCGCCGAACGCTCCAAGGAGATCGCGATCCGCAGCGCGCTGGGGGCGAGCCGGGCGCGGCTGGTGCGCCAGGTGCTGGTCGAGAATCTTCCGCTCGCCGGGCTCGGCGCGGCCGCCGGGCTGCTACTCGGCCTCTGGGGCGTGGATCTGTTGGTCGCGCTGGCGCCCCCCGGCATGCCGCGCCTCGACGAGGTGCGGATCGACGGGCGGGTGCTTGGACTGTCGCTGCTGATGGTGCTGCTCACCGATCTGTTGTTCGCCCTCGCGCCGGCGCTGCAGAGCGCCCGGCGCGGTCCGGGCCAGTCGCTGCAAGAAGGCGGACGCGGCGCGCAGTCCGGAATTCGCGGGCGCCGCACCCGCGACGCGCTGGTCGTGGCCGAGCTGGCCCTGGCGCTGATCCTGGTGGTCGGCGCCGGCCTGCTGATCAAGAGCTTCGTGCGCCTGCGCCAGGTCGATCCCGGCTTTCAGCCGGCGCAGCTGCTGACCTTTTCGCTGACTCTGTCGGAGACGGAGTATCCGGAGCGCACCGAGGTGCCGCGGTTCTTCGACCGGCTGCTCGAGCGGGTCGAGCAGCTTCCGGGGGTGGAGGCGGCCGGCAGCGTCGCCTTCGTGCCGCTGAGCGGCTCGGATACCGACGCTGGCTTCTATATTGAGGGCCGCCCGCACCCGGCTCCGGGCGAAGAGCCGGCGGTCTGGGTGCGCCCGGCCAGCCCGGGCTATTTTCGGGCGATCGGAATTCCGCTGCTCGCCGGCCGCCGGTTCGAGCGCGGCGATCATGCCGAGGCGCCGAAGGTGGTGCTGATCAGCCAGGCCATGGCGCGGCGTTTTTGGCCCGGCGCGGACCCGGTCGGCCGCCGGCTCAAGTTCGGCCGGCCCGAATCCGATTCGCCCTGGCGCACGGTGGTGGGGGTGGTCGGCAGCGTCAAGCATGACGCGCTCGACACGGAGGCCAAGACCGAGCTCTACTTCCCGCACGCGCAGGTGCCCTACCGCACTATGAGCGTGGTGGTGCGGACGGCCGGCGATCCGCTGGCGCTGGTCGGCGCGGCGCGCCGCGCGGTCCACGCCCTCGACCAGCACCTTCCGCTCACCGACGTGGCCACGGCGGAGCAGATTCTCGAGCGCTCGGTCGGCGCGCCGCGCTTCACCATGATGCTGCTCGCGACCTTCGCCGCGCTGGCGCTGATGCTGGCGGCGGTCGGAGTGTACGGTGTGATCGCCTACTCGGTGAGCCGCCGCACCCAGGAGATCGGGGTTCGGATCGCGCTCGGAGCGCAGCGCAGGGACGTGCTCGGCCTGGTGGTGCGGGAGGGCATGGTGCTGGCGGCGATCGGCGTCGGGCTCGGGATCGCCGGCGCCTGGGCGCTGTCGCGGATGCTCGCCAGCCTGCTGTTCGGCGTCACCGCCACCGATCCCGCCACCTACGCCGGGATGTCGGCCCTGCTGATCGGCGTCGCGGTCCTGGCCAGCGTGCTCCCTGCGCGGCGCGCCGCCCGCGTCGATCCGATCGTCGCCCTGCGCTACGAATAGAACCCGCGGCGTCATTCCGGCGCCGGCTGGAGACCCGGGGTTGTCTCTCGGTTGCGGAGCGGCAAACATAGGCGCCGCAAGAGGGAGGATCGAAGTGATGAGAGATCGGACCGTCGCCTGCGCTGCAGGCCTCATTCTGCTTTCCGCGTGCGCACTGGCCGGGCC
>DASWHO010000244.1:0-20921 GCA_036398155.1 Acidobacteriota bacterium | reverse complement strand
GTGACTTGTTTGATGATCGTGTTCTGGGCTCCCTGGTTGTCGCGCACCGTCAAGGTGACGCTGTAGGTCTGCGCCACGGTGTACTGGTGCTGCTGGACTTGGCCGGTGAAGGTGCCGGTCCCGTCGCCGAAATCCCAGCTCCAGCTGACCACGATGCCGTCGCTGTCGCGCGAGGTCCCGCCGTCGAAGGTGATGATGTCGGTGATCCGCGGCGAGGTCGGGCTGAACGTGAAGTCCGCCACCGGCGCCAGGTTGATCGCCACCATCACCGAGCCGCTCAGGCTGCCGCTGGTCACGGTCACGTTGGCGGCGATGTTGGTGGTGAGCGTATCGGTCGCCTGACCGTTGGTGTTGGTGAAAACCAACTGGCCGCCCGAGGCCAAACTTCCCGCGCTCGAGGTGAACACCAGCGGGGCGTTCGGCAGCGGCTGGCCGTTGTCGCCGAACACGGTCGCGGTGATCTGGCTGGTGCCGCCTTCGGGGTTGGGGATCGAGGCCGGATTGGCGCTGACCACGATCGTCGAGCCGGTGTTGATCCGGATCTCGAAGGTGCCGCTCATCGAGCCCGCGATTGCGGTCACGGTCGCGGTTCGATCGGTGGTGAGCACGGCGCGGGCCCGGCCGCTGCTGTCGGTGGTGACGGCGGCGCCGCCGGAGCTCAACGAGCCGGCGGTGGACGAGAACACCACCGGAATGCCCGAGAGCGGCTGGCCGTTGTCGCCGAGCACTAGCGCGCTCAGATTGCTCTCACCGCCGCCGGGCGGCAGGACCGCGGGGTCGGCGGTCAAGGTGACCGACGCGATCGGAGCCGAGCCGATGCCGATCTCCACGGTGGCGGTGCCGGCCATGCCGGTCCCGGAGCTGGCGGTGACGGTGGCCTGGCCGGTGGTGGTGCCGGCGGTCAGCATCGCGCGGGCGATGCCGTCGTTGGTTTCCGCCGTCGGGGTGATGGAGCCCAACGTGGTGGTGAAATAGATCGTGGTCCCGTCGGGCACCGGAAATCCGTTGGCCTGAACCGCGATCGCGGTGACGTCGGCGCTCTGGCTGACCCCGAGGGTCGACGGCGAAACCGTGACCGTGATGACGGCGCCAGCGGGCGCCGTCAGATTGACGCCCTCACAGCCGTTCAAAACCAGGACTCCCAATAGACTCATGAGCAGGGTCGGCAGATCTCTCATTTTCATCACCACTCCGAATAGGGCGTGTTTTCGAACGGGGAGATCTGCTCGGAGCCGCTGCGCACGTCCACGATGCCGGGCTCCTGCAATTCCTCCACCGCAATCGCCGGGTCGATCTCCGCGGGCTCCTCGTAGATCAGAAGCCAGGTTTGGTTGGATTCGGTAAACGGGTCCACCGGCACCTGGCGCAGGTAGCCGGCGGTGACCAGATCCTCCAGGGCCTTGGGCAAGCGGCCCTTGTCGGCTCGATGCTGGTCGATGGTGTCGCGGAGGATGAACAGGTTTTCTTTGAGCACCGCCTCGCGCGACTTGATCACCGCGTATTTGTACTGCGGGATCGCCAAAGTGGCCAGGATGCCGATGATGGCGACCACGATCATGAGCTCGATCAATGTGAAGCCACGCTCGCCGGCGGCGCCGGAACCTGTCGGGCGATAGTTGTTTCTCACGCGGCTCACCAGTCCCGATAGCGGGTCCCGTCCAGCGCAACCCCACCGCTGCGGGTGAAGACATCGTAGACGTTCTGGCCGCTCCAGCTCTTGGCGTCGGGATCGTCCTGATAGGCGCGCAGCCCCCACTGCTGCGACTTGGTCATCGGATCGAACGGAATCCGGCGCAGGAAGCGAACTTTGTTGACTTGGCCCACCGGGTAGATGCCTTCCACCAGGGTCTCGAGATCGGGCGGATAGCCTTCGCTGCCGACCTGCAGCTCGATCAGTCCTTGGTCGGCCATTTTCTTGTAAGCGTCGATGGCGCTGCGCATTTGGCGCAGGGCGCGGCGCAGCTCGATCTCCTGTTCGCGCTTGGCCGTGACCTGCGCCAGCGGCATCGCGATCGCCGTCAGGGTCAGCAGAATGGCGATCACCACCACCAGCTCGATCAGCGAAACCCCGCGCTGGGATCGATTCGAGATTGCCGGTACGCGCATGCCCCCATGTCGGACTAGCCAAGGGCACCGCCCTTGATATCCGACCTCAAGGGTCGGGGATCGGGTGGCATGGGTGGCCGAAGGCCGCCCATGGGCGAGCTCTGCACCGCGGATGAGGTCATCCATGGGCGCGCTGCGCGTGCCCATGCCACCCAGGCAGGTCCCAGCGGCCGACTGGCGTCCTGTGCTCCCGGCCGGTGGCGAGAACGAGATTCTCATCTCAGCGAGCATAACGGTCACTTAGACGCGGTCGGTGGCTGCCGGGACGAGCCCATCATAGGAACCGCCTGTCAGCCAGGCTGTTGCCGACTCGGTCTTCGGGTCATCGGGATCCAGCCGCAGCGACTGGGGGTTGTCGTCCTTCTGGTCCGGTTGCGGCGGCGGTTGCTGCGGCACGCCCTGGATGGTGCCGCCGAACGGTGACGGCTGTTCGCCCTGCTGCTGGCGCTGCTTCTGTTGCTCTTCTTGCTGGCGCCGGAAGATGTCGAAGATGTTCTGCGGTTGATCGGGTTGAGCGCCGCCCGGCTGCTGGCCGGGCCGGACCGCACGCGACGGCTGCTGGGGCGGGGTCGGCGCAGGCGTCGGCGGCACCGGAGCGCCACCGCCGCCACCGCCGGTCCCGAGGCTGGCCTCCGGGCCGACGTAGATTGCGGATAGGTCGATGGCGGTGATCTCGGGCAGGCGCACGATATGCGGCGTCAGGGTGAGCACGATATCGGTTTCGGTGACCGTTTTGGCGCTGGAGCCGAACAGCTTGCCGATCACCGGCAGCTTGGCGAGCCAAGGCACGCCTTGCAGCGCGGAGCGCTCCTGATCCTGCAGCAAACCGGTCAGCAGCGTGGTCTCGCCGTCGTGCAGGCGAATGGTGGTGGTGACCTGGCGGTTGCCGAAGGTCGGCGGGGTCGCGCCGCTGCCCGGCGAGGTGATCGAGTTGAGCTGGAACGTCATGGTGATGGTGGTATCGCCGTCGTGGTGAATCCGCAGCGGCGTGAGGTCGATGTTGAGCCCGATGTCGCGGTACTGGAAGTTGGTGATCGGGGTGACCTGATTGACGCCCTGGGCAAAGGTGGTGGTCGGGATCGGCACCTGATCGCCGATCCGGACCGTGACCTGCTGAGCTTCCTGCGCCCGAATCTGCGGTCGGGCGATGGTCTTGGTTTCGGTTTCCTCGAGCATGAACCGGAACGAGGCGCTGGGCAGGGTGAGCAGCACCATCGATTGATCGAGGTGGGTGAGGCGCGGCAGGGCGATCGCTGCCGCGCCCTCACCGCCGTCGGGCTGCACGATGCTGCCGCCGACCGAGTAGCTGCTCAGCGCGGTACCGAGCTCCCTGAACTTGGTGCGCGAGATCTCCAGGATCTCGACGTCGACGATGATCTCGGGCGGCGCCTTGTCGAGCTGATCGACCACCAGGTTGGTCAGCTCGATCACGCTGGGCGTGTCGCGCACGGTGATGGCGTTGAGGGTGGTGTTCTGCGAGATGTTGGTGACCTTGAGCACCGCGCGCAGGTGATTGACCACTTGATTGATGTCGGCGTTGGAGAGATAGAAGGTGCGCACCACTTGATCCTCATACTGCTGCCGCTTGTTGCGTGAGTCCGGGATCACCAGCAGGGTATGCGAGTTGATCGGCTTGACGAAGTGGCTGTTGAGCAGCAGCACCAGATCGAGCGCTTCCTTGAAGGTCACGTTGGCGATATCGATCGAAAAGGGATCGTCGCGCAGGTCGCGATCGAACAGCATGTTGATCCCGGCGATCTTTCCCAGGTATTCGTAAATCTGCTTGACGCCGGTGTCGCGGAACTTGAGCACCAGCGGCACGTTGGCGCGCGGGTTGATCAGAGTCGGCAGCTGCGGCGGTCCCGCCTCGGCTTCTTCTTTGGCCTGCTCGACCGGGGTCTTGGCCGCGCGGCGCTCGGCCTGCGCGCTCTCCATCGCGGCCATCGCCTTGTCGCGTTGCGCCAGAATGTACTTGTTGGTCGGATCGAGCTGGATCGCCTGCTGATACTCCAACAAGGCGGCTTCCTGTTGGCCGGCATCGGCCAGCTTCTGGCCGTTGTCGAAGTGGTATTGCGCGGCCTTGACCTTGGCGCGCTCGAGGTTTTTGGCGTACTCCAGATTGCCGGGATCGAGCGCCAAAGCCTTAGTGTAGTGGATCACCGCCTGGTCAAAGTTGCCCTGATCGTAGAGCTCGCGACCGCTCTGGTAGGCGCGGCGCGCGGCGCAACCGGAGAGCAGCAAGGCGGAGCTGAGCGCCACCACGATGACGCGACGGGCGGCGAAACCGGCTGGTTTGACTGCAGGTCTGCGATCCTTCAACGTTGGGTCCCCCTTGCGTTTGGCTCGAAAGCTCATTCGCCTGTGATCGGAAGTTGGCGGGTTGCATCTTCGCCCACGAATCCCACCGTGATCGATTCGAAGCCGATCCGCACGATCTTGAACCTGCGGTCGACGATTTCACCCTCCTGCGCCAGCAGAATCTGATCGCCGCGGCTCAGCGCCGCGATCTTACCTTTGGGTGTCTCGACGTAGCCGGCGAACTTGAAATCGATAGTCGGCAACACCTTTGGCGGCGGTTCCAGGGCGCGCCGCCGCGCCAGCTCCTCGGCCTCGCGGCGCAGTCGGGCCAATTCCTCCGGGCTCGGCGGCGGCGGCGGCGGCGGCGGCGGATAGCGGAACAGATTGCGCCCCAGGGCGAACTGCGGCCGGGCGCTGTCGAGCTCGTCGAGCGGAATCTCCGGAAGCCGCGCGACGAAATTGAGCTCGCCCTGGGTCCGGCCGTCCGGGGCGCTGCTGCTGCGCGCGGCATCCCCCGGCGGCGCCGGGCCCGGGCGCAGCAGGACGAACAGCCCGCCCGCCGCCGCGATCACCGCGAGCAGCTTGAGTTTCTTGAGCTCGGCGGCGGTCAAGTTGCGCCCTCCTCTTGGGCCGGCTGAGTAAAGTAAGTCGAAAGCTCGATCGCCAGGTTCAAGTTGGATCCGGCGCTGCGTTCGCTCTCGGCCAGTCGGATGCCGTCGATGATGAAGAAGCTCGAGGAGTTCTCGACCCGGGCGAGAAACTCGCGCAGGCTGTTGTAGTCGCCGGTGAGCGGCAACTTGATCGTAAAGTGGATCAGTCCACGACCTTCGCGCGGCTCGTTTTCCGAAAACACCACCGACTCGAGCGGAATATTGAAATCGCCGGCCAGGCTCTCGAGCTCGCCGAGCATTTCGGTCATGCGGGCTTGTTTGGTGGCCAGGACCTGCTGGTAGAAAGTCCGGCTGTGGTCCTTGACCCGGACCAACTTGCGGATGTCGGCGCGGATCTGATCGAGCTCTTCGCGCCGCTGCTCGAGCTGGTTCAGGCTGCGGGCGCGTTGCGACTCGACCGTGGCGATGCGAGCGCGGAGCGGCAGGGTCCAGAAGAAGATCAGAGCCAGATTGATCACCAGGAGCAGCGCCAGCGGCAGGATCCAGCGGCGTCGTTCCTGCCACAGCGTTTGGAGCAGGTCCAGGTCGATCATCCGGCCGACCTCGGGAGCGCGCCGCCGGACCGGCCCGGCGCGCCGGCCGCCGCGCGTTCCGGCAGATAGCGCACGCGCAGGCGGAACTCGATCTCGCCGTCCTTGAGCAGGCGGTTGTCCGGAAAGGCGTCGCGGAACGCATCCGAGTTCTCCAGCGTGTCGATCAGGCGCCGCCAGGCTTCCGAGTCGCGCGCCTTGCCGGTCAGCGCCAGTTGAATCACGCCGCGCTCGAGCTTGGGTTGCACCGCCGTAAGCAGGACGTTGTCGGGCACCACCCGCTCGAGTTGGTTGAACAGCAGGGTCCAGGAAAAGATCCGCTGGTCGATCAGGTCGCGGATCAGCAGCGCCTCGCGCAGCAGCGACGGCTCCAAGCGGGTTTCAAGCCTCGGGCGCAGCTGCTCGCTCTGACTGCGGTAGGCCAGCGCGGTGCGCTCGGCGCGCTCGATCTCGCCGCGCGCCCTTGCCGTCAGGCGCAGATACGAGACCGTGGCGCAGCTGTTGTAGAGCAGCAGCACCAACATCAGCGCCGCCGCGGCCCAGAAGCCGGCGTAGAAAGCCGGGTCGTTGCGCAGCGGGTTGCGAGCCAGATTGAGATCCAACCTCATTAACGTCCTTGGAGCGCGCCCATCAGCGGCAGCAGTCGCTGGAGCTGGGCCGGCGGCAGGTGGGCGCAGCCGCCCAGATCGACCAGCCGATGCGGATCGACCGATTCCACCGCGGCGCCGAATTGCTCGTGCAGCGCGCGCTCCAGGCCCGATCCGACCGCGTCGCGTACCACGTAGTCCTTGGGGCTCGGAAGCTCGAGCCGCTCTTCCAGGTACAGCTGCGAAGCCCGAATCTCCTGCAGCAGGTAGTCGCTCGCGTCCACATCGGTCGGCTCGGGGGACGGTTTGCACCGGTAGAAGCACAACTTGCCGGCCTGAAAGTAACTGACCGCGAAGAAGCCGACATCGCGGTTGATCAGCAGCAGATCATGATCGGTCGCCAGCTCGGCCATCAGGTTCCAGAGGTTGGGAGTCGAGAGATCGACCAGGACCGGCTCGAGCTCGAAGCTCTCGAGCAGTTGCTCCAAGGGCAGAACCGCGCCGGTCGGCGCGGCCACCGCCAGCAGGCGCCGGTGGCCGTGATTCGGCGCCAGCTCCTGGTAGCTGATGCGGGCATCTTCGATCTTGAAGGGCGTGATGCGTTTGAGCTTCCAGCGCAGCAGCTCGATCCGCTCCTCGCGCCGCGCCGGCAGCGATTCGAACTCCAGCAGCGTCGCGCGGGCGATCGCGTCCGGCAGCAGCAGGGTGACGCGGTGCGGCCCCTCGAGCTCGCCTTCGAGCAGCTCGCTCAGGCCGGCGCGCAGCCGCTCGAGATCGAAGCTGCAACCGGCCGGGCCGCCGAGCGTGATCGCCTCGGGCGCGAGCGGCACGCTGCGGGCGCGCCGCAGAGAGATGCCTTGCGGCGTGCGCTCGCCGCGCAGCAAGCTCCAGCGATCGAACGACAACTCGATCGCGACCCGCGGATAGACCGGGCGCAGGCGGGCCTGCAGCTTGGCCCACAGCGAGTGGAGCGTTGGGGTCCTTTGGCCCTGCATGACGGTCTAAAACGACTCCACGAAAGTGACCTTGTTGACCTCGGCGAGCGAGCTGACGCATTCGAACGCCTTCTTGAGCGCCGACTCACGCAAGAATTGCATGCCGCCGGAACGGGCCAGACGTTTGATTTCCGAACCGGGTCGCTTGTCCAAGATCAACTCGCGGATCGGGTCGGTCAGATCCAGCAGCTCATAGATCGCGGTGCGGCCCTTGTGACCGGTGCCGTGGCACTCGATGCAGCCGCGGCCGACCGCGAACGGCTGATCGCGATACTGCTCGGGATCGAGCCCGGATTCCTCCAGCAGCTCCGCCGGCACCGGGCTGAGCACCTTGCAGTTGGGGCAGATGATGCGGACCAGGCGTTGGGCCAAGATGCAGTTGAGCGCGGCCACGAAGTTGTAGGGCTCGACCCCCATGTTGAGGAAGCGGCCGAGCACATCGATCACGTTGTTGGCGTGGACGGTGGTGAACACCAGGTGCCCGGTCAGCGCCGATTGGATCGCGATCTGGGCGGTCTCGGGATCGCGGATCTCACCGACCATGATCTTGTCGGGGTCGTGGCGCAGGATCGAGCGCAAGCCGCGGGCGAAGGTGAGCCCTTTCTTCTCGTTGACCGGGATCTGAGTCACGCCGACCAGCTGATACTCGACCGGGTCTTCGATCGTGACGATCTTGTCCTCTTCGGTTTTGATCTCGTTGAGCGCGGCGTACAAGGTGGTGGTCTTGCCGCTGCCGGTCGGGCCGGTGACCAGGAGCATGCCGTAGGGCTGGCTGATGTGCCGGCGCAAGCGGCGCAGCACCTCGCCCTCGAAGCCGAGCACGTCGAGCCGCAGGTTGGCGAACTCTTGGTTGATCGATTCCTTATCCAGGATCCGGATCACCGCGTCTTCGCCGTTCACGGTCGGCATGATCGAGACGCGGAAGTCGATGTTGCGGTTCTTGTAGCGCAGCTTGAAGCGGCCGTCTTGCGGGATGCGCTTCTCGGCAATGTCCAGCTCGCTCATGACCTTGATGCGCGAAATGATCGGCGAGTGGTAGTTGCGATCGAGCGGCTCCATCGCCGGATACAGCACTCCGTCGATGCGGTACTTGATGGTGACGTCGCGCTCGCGGGTCTCGATGTGAACGTCGCTGGCGCGCCGCTGCAGCGCGTTGAAGATGGTCAGGTCGATCAGCTTGATGATCGGCGAGGCCTCGGCTTCGAGCTTCTCGATCGAGATCGTCTCCGCGCCGCCCTCATCCTCCGAGATCAGCTGAAAACGAAAGCTTTCGGTGGCCTGCTCGAGCACGCGCTGGGAGGACTCGCTCTTTTTGAGCACCTCGCCGATGCCGCTGGGGGTGGTGACTTGGACCGCCAAGCGTGCGCCCAGCAGCGCTTCGAGCTCGTCGAGCTTGAGCACATCGGTGGGATCGGATACCGCGATCACCAAGCTGCCTTTTTCACGCCGCAACGGAACGAAGTTGTAGCGGAACATCAGATCGACCGGGATGCTGGTGAACAGCTCGTGATCGACCGGCTGGGCTTCGAGGCTCATGTATGGCAGGCCGCTGCGCGCCGCCAGCTCGCGGGCCGCCGCCTCTTCGTCGGCGCGGCTGCGTTCGGTGATCGGCTCGGCTCCCCTGCGGCCGTTGATCAGGGTTGCTGCGGCGTTGAGATCATTCATCGTCGTGACTCCGTCGCTTAAACATCGGGCAGCGTAATCAGGCGGAACAGCGGCAGGTACATCGCGATCAGCATGAAGGCGATCAGGCCGCCCATGAACAGCAGTAGCGCCGGCTCGAGCCAAGCGATGAAGGTGGCCAGCGACGACTCGATCTCTTCGTCATAAAATTCGGAGATGTTGACCAGCATGGCCTCCAGCGAGCCGGTTTGCTCTCCGACCTGGACCATTTCGATCGCCAGCGGCGGTATCAACCCGCTGCCCTCGAGGGCATGGTGCAGGCTGTCGCCTTCGCGGACCTTGCGCCCCACTACCGCCAAGCGGTGCCGCACCAGGGCGTTGGCGATCGAGCCCGAGGCGACCTCGAGTGAGTGGACCAGCGGGATGCCGCCGCTCAGCATCGTCGCCAGCGTGCGGGTGAACTGGGAGATGGCGTATTGGCGCTGCAGCCGGCCGGCGAACGGCAGATTCAGTTTCCAGCCGTCGACCGCCAGCCGGCCGAGCTGGGAACGGGCATAGAAGCGCAGCGCGATGATCGCGGCGATCACGGCCAGGAGCAGCCAGAAGAAATTCTGGCGCACGAAGTTCGCGGTGCCCACCAGGACCTGGGTGATCAGCGGCAGGTCGCGCCCGAAGCTGCCGTAGAACTGGCTGAACTTCGGGATCACCACCGTCATCATGATGGTCGCGAGCCCGAGCGAGAGGGCGATCAGAATCGCCGGGTAGATCAGGGCTTGGAGCACTTTGCGGCGCAGCGCGAACAGTCCTTTGAGATAGGACAGATAGCGGCGCAGGATACGCTCCAAATCACCGCTTTGCTCGCCGGCCAGCAGCGCCGAGGTGTAAACCCGGTTGAACAAGCCGGATTGGGCCTCAAAGGCTTCGGACAGCGAGGCGCCGCCCTCGACCCGTTCACGAACATCGCTGATCACCTGCTTGAACAGCGGATCGCGCATGCGCTCGAGCAGCAGCTCGAGGCAGCGCAGAATCGGCAGGCCGGCATGGATCAGGGCGATCATCTCCTGGTTGAAGATGATGAAATCGCGGGCCCGGATCCGCCTCCGGCGCGACTGGAATCCAAAAAGGCCGCCGCCGCGCTGCGGCCGAATCGAGAAGATGAACAGATCCTTGTCCTGCAGCGCCTGGCGCAGGTCGTCCTCGGTCGCCGCATGGATCGTGCGCTCGATGACATGCCCGGAGCTGGTGCCCAACTTGCAGAGGTATTCCGCCATCGTGCCGCCGCGCGCTTCAGTGAGCCACTGGCGTGGCGCTTCCTTTCGTGGGCGCTCCGAGAGCCCCTCTGCTCCGGTTGGTCATCTGCTGGCGCAAAACTTCATCCGATTATACTCCGCGACCCCCAAAAGGGCCGAAATAGTGCCCGGCGGCGGATCTGCCGCCATCTGCTTCGTTGCGCTCGGTCGGGCTCCTCCAGCGTACCTTCCAGTACGCTTCCGTCGCCCTTCCGTCGCGCGCCTCGCAGCTGACGGCATCTCCACCGCCCTCCGCCCTGTGCACTGGTGCTGCGGCGGGCCTGGTTGCACCTTCGGGTCGACTCCGCTTCGCTGGTCTCCGGCCTAGGCCTTCCATGCCCTCGGGTGCTGGGGCGGGGGTGGTTGCACGTTCGGGTCGACGTCGCTCCGCTCGTCTCCGGCCGGTGGTGTTCCACCGCTCTTCCGGCGGTGCCATCGGGCTGGCCGGCCCGAGCCTGCGGGCAGGTAGCTCGGACCCCGCGATTCAGGGGCCGAGGATCAGCTCGAAGCGGTCGGGCGCCAGCGCCGGGTCGGGCCGCAGGCTGAGCCGGCCGCGCAGCACCCGCTCGAATTCCTCCAGCAGCAGCACGTGCGCCCCTTGCAGGGCGGCGGCGACCTGCGGATGCAGGCGCAGAATCATGCCCGCTCGGTCGCCGATCGCTTCGCGTCCGAGTCGCAGCACCTGATTGCGGATCGCCGAGAGCGTGGCCTGAACCGATGCGATTCGTCCCTGGCCGCCGCAGGCTGGGCACGGTTGGCTCAAGGCGGCGTCGAGGCTCTGCTTGACCCGCTGGCGCGTGAGGTGCACCAGGCCGAATTCATTGATACCGAGCAGCTGAATGTGGGCGTGGTCGCGGCGCAGCTCGTGGGTCAGCAGCGCCAGCACCTCCTCGCGGTGCGCCGCTTCGGCCATGTCGATCAGGTCGATCACGATGATCCCGCCCAGATCGCGCAGCAGCAGCTGGCGGGCGATCTCTTTGACCGCCTCCAGATTGGTGCGCAGGAAGGTGTCCTCCAGGTTGTCGGTGCCGACGAACTTGCCGGTGTTGACGTCGATCACGACCACCGCTTCGGTCGGTTGGATCACCAAATAGCCGCCGGACTTGAGCCACACTTTGGCGCGCAGCGAGCGCTCGAGCTCCGCTTCGACCCCGTAGCGCTCGAGCAGCAGCCCGGGCTGGGGCTCGAGTTCCGTGCGCTCGACCAAGTCGGGACGGCTGGCTTCGAGAAACTCGAGGCAGCGCCGATGGGTCTCGGGCTCGTCGATCAATATGCGATCGAGCTCGTCGGCGATATGATCCCGCAGCACTTTGAGCGGCAGATCCAGTTCCTGATGAATCAAGGATGGGGCGGAGGCGCGGTCGGACTTGGCGCGAATGGCGTTCCAGTGCTGGGCGAGCTTGTCGAGCTCGGCGTGCAGCTCCGCCGCTCCGCGTCCGGCCGCCGAGGTGCGCACGATCAGGCCGCCGGTAGGCTGCAGCTCGGCGGCCAGAGCGCGCAAACGGTCGCGCTCGCTCGGGTCCTCGATCTTGCGCGAGACCCCGATGTGCTGGGTGGTCGGCATCAACACCAAATACTGTCCCGGCAGGGTGATGAACGAGCTGACCCGCGTTCCCTTGCTGCCCATCGGCTGCTTGATGACTTGGACCAGAATCTCTTGGCCGACCCGGACCAGATCGTCGATCGGGACCTGATGGCGCGCGTGACGGGGGTGGGTATCGGCTTCGTCGTCGCCGAAGAGCTCCGCAAAGCCGCTCACGTCTTCCGCGATGTCCGCGGCGTACAGGAATGCGTCTTTGTCGGCGCCGATGTTCACGAACGCCGATTGCATCCCCGGCAGCACCTTGATCACCCGACCCTTGTAGAGGCTGCCGACGGTGAGCTTGGAATGACGCGGCTCCAACAGCAGCTCGCGCAGCTGCTGGTCCTCGAGGATCGCCACGCGGGTCTCGTGCGGAGCGGCCTGGATCAGGATCGACCGCTTGTTGCCTGGTGTTGGGTCGCTCATGCCGCCGGGCTACCCGTTGACGAAGCGGCGCATCTGCACGTTCTGCACCAACCCCAGGCTGGCCAAGGTGGCCACCAGGGATGAGCCGCCGTAGGAAATCAGCGGCAGCGGAATGCCGACCACCGGGGTCAGGTCGAGCACCATCCCCAAGTTGACGACGAATTGGCCCAGCAGAATTGCGAATACCCCGATCGCGAGAAACCGCCCGAGCCGATCGCGCGCCGCCGCGGCCACCCGCAGAATGCGCAGGAGCAGGGCGGCGTAGAGGGCCACGAAGATCAGGATCGCGACAAAGCCGCCTTCTTCCGCCAGCGCCGATACGATGAAGTCGGTGTGCTGCTCCGGCACGAACTTGAGCTGGCTCTGACTGCCGGTGAACCAGCCCTTGCCGGCCAGGCCTCCGGAACCGATTGCAATCAGGGACTGCCGGGTTTGATAACCGGAGCGCAGCGGATCGGAATGTCCGGTGACGATCGAGCTGACCCGTTCGCGGTGGTAGTCCTTGAACAGACCGAACCAGATCACCGGCACCAGCAGCAGGAAGATCAGCAGCAGGGCGATTTGGCCGCGGCGCTCCAGGCCGCCGACGTATCCCACGGTCAAGAGCAGCGGAATGAACGTAACCGCGGTACCGAGATCCGCTTGCAGCAGGATGGCGGCGGTCGGTAGACCCAGCAGCAGCGCGATGATCACCAGCTCGCGCAGACCGACGTTTTCGCGCTCGAGGTTGGACAGCGCGTAGGCCAGCAGCAGAATGGCCGCGATCTTGCTGAACTCGGCCGGCTGGAGCCGGATCGCGCCCAACTCGATCCAGCCATAGGTCGCCCGCACCACGTGTCCCGAGAGTCGCGGTACCAGCAGCAACGCCAGGCACACCAGATAGAACAGCGGGCTCCATTTGGCGAGCAGGTGGTAGTCCAGGCTCAGCGCCAGCACCATGGCCAAGAGCCCGATGGCGCACGAGAGCAGTTGGCGCTGGAACAGCTCTGGCTGGTCGGCCGCGGTGGTCGAATAGATCATCCCCAAGCCCACCACCAGGAGCGCCACGGTCACCACGAGCAGCGGACCGTCCATGTGAACGAGATGGCGCTTCATCCGCTTTCCCGTGCTCCGTCTCGGTGCGGCTCGACCTCGATATCCGCCGCCGCGGACTGGGTCGCAGCTGGCTTCGGCTCGCGCCGAGCTTCGAGCTCGAAGAAACGCGCGAACACGGCTTGCGCCAGCGGCGCGGCCGCCTTCCCCCCTTCACCGGCGTTTTCCAGGATGACCGCCAGCGCCAGCCGTGGCGCGGCGTAAGGGGCGTAGCCGACGAACCAGGAGTGCTCGAGGCGTCCGAGCTCCTTCTGTTTTTCCCTTGAGACCACTTGGGCGCTGCCGGTCTTGCCGGCAACACCCTCCGGCACCGCTGCCCGCCAGGCGGTGCCGCCGCCGTTGACGGCGCCCCACAAACCCTCGCGCAAGGCGGCCAGGTTGTGCGGCTGCAGCGTGCTGCCGCGCAAGATCATGGGGGCGACCGGAGCTTCGGTTCCGACCCGCTGGAGGATCTGCGGCCGAAACAGGGTTCCGCCGTTAGCGATCATGGCGATCAGGCTGGCGAGTTGAAGCGGGGTCACCAGCACCGGCCCCTGGCCGATCGCCAAGCTCAGGTTGTCGCCTCCATACCAGCGCCCGCGGCGGGCGCGTTCCAGCCAGCTCTTGGTCGGCAGACTTCCGGGGCGCTCGAACGGAAGATCGATGCCGGTCACTCGGCCGAACCCGAGCCGCATGGCGCCGCGCACGATGCGCTCGCGGCCCAGGCGATCGCCGAGCTGATAGAAAAAGCTGTTGCAGGAATAGGTCAGGGCGCTGCGCAGCGAAAGGCTGCCGTGGGCCTTGGTGCAGTGGAAGAAATAGTTCCCTTTGCCGACGCCGCCGCCGCAATGGAGCGCGGTGTAGGGCGTGATCACCCCGTCCTCGAGCGCGGTCGCCGCAACCACCAGCTTGAACACCGAGCCGGGCGGGAGCTCGCTCTGAATCGCGCGATTGAACAACAGGCCGCCCTGTTCGGCGCCGAGCTGGCGCCACTCCTCCGGGCCCAAGCCATCGACCAGGCGGTTGGGGGAGAAAGCCGGGTGGCTGGCCAGCGCTCGAATCGCGCCGCTGCTCGGATCGATCGCCACCACCGCGCCGGCCTGCTCGCCGAGCAGGGCTTCGATGGCGTCTTGCAGCTCGAGGTCGATATGGAGCTCGACATCGGTGCCGGGCAGCGGCGGGCGCCGTTCCAAAATATCGACTTGGCGTCCGAGGTGATCGACCACCACGGTCATGAAGCCCGGCGTGCCGCGCAGCAACCGGTCGTAGCTGCGCTCGAGCCCGAGTTGCCCAACCAGATCGCCGGGGCGCGCGCCGCGGAACTGCGCGCGCTCGAGCTGGGCGGCGGTGACCTCGCCGACGTAACCGAGCAGGTGGGCCGCGGTGGCGCCGTAGGTGTAGTAGCGAATCTGCCGTTCGCGCACATCGATTCCGGGCAGCTCGAGGCGGCGAGCCTCTAGAAAAGCGAGGCTGGCGAAGCTCACATCCTCGCCGATCCGGGTCTCGTTCTCGCCCCGCAGCGCCCGATCGAGCGCGGCCCGTCCGCCGGCCACCACCCGCGACAAGAGCGGTGCGGCGCGCTCGGGGCGGAGTTGATTCGGTTCGGCCCAGACTTCGTAGGCGGTGCGATTGGTGGCGAGCAGACGCTGGTGGCGGTCGCGAAGCTGCCCGCGCGCCGGACGCAGCACGAGTCGATCCAGGCGGTTGTTCTCCGAGAGCCTGAAATAGTATTCGCGCCGCAGGATCTGGTGATAGAAGAATGCGCCCACAAAGATCGCGCACGCCGCCAAGACCAAGAGCTGGAGCCACCATAGGCGGCGCGCGAAACGTTGGCGCTCTCGAGCTTCGTCGCGCACGGTCGTTACGGGGTCATCAGCGCCGCGCTGCGGCGGCGCCGGCGCGCCACCAGAACTCCGGCGCTGAGCAGCAGCAGAGCCATCGCCGCGTGCAGCAGCGGCAGCCACACCAAGGGCGCCGTCCAACCGCTCACCGTGAGGCCCAAGATCGCAAGCAGCAGAACCTTGATGCAGCGCTCGATCAGAGTCGCCGCGAACATCAAGAGCGCGCCCATGACTACGATGTGAGCGCTGAAGGCGCGCTGCGGCCAGGCCGCGACCGCTGCCGCCACCGCTTTGCAGGTGGCGTTGAGACCCAAGATGCCTCCGCCGGCGATGTCTTGCACCAGCCCGATCGCCATGCCCTCCGCCGAGGCTCGCACCGGTGATCGGCGCAATCCGTTGAGCACCGCCAACAGCAAGAACAGGTCGAGCGGCCAGCTGCGCGGAATCAGGGTCGATTGCAGCACCGCCGTGGGCATCAGCCAGGCGGCGGCCAAAAGCGTGCTTTTCATGCGCTCAAATCGTGGCCCGCAACCTGCGGGGCCCATGCCGCATCCCAGGCCGAAGCGTACCCCCGGGCCAGCGCAAACGCCAGCGCCACCGGCTCCTAGGACTTCTCGGGGAGGAGCATCACCAATACCTCGTCCAACCCTAGCAAATCGGTGCCGAGCCGAACCTCGAGCGACAGGGTTTCCCCGCCTTGGGCGGGCCGGCGCCGGACCACGCCGAGCCGTAGGTCCGCCGGATAGAGACGGTCGAGCCCCGAGGTCCACAGGACCTGACCGGGTTGGGGCCAGACGTTGCCGTAGACGTGCTTGACCTGTAGGGCCTGATCGCCGTCACCGCTGAGAATGCAGTAGATGGCGCGGTCCGGAACCGTGGCCGCAACCCCGCTGCGCCGGTCGACCAGCAGTTGAACACGGGCGCTGCGGCCGGCGACCTGGACGACCCGTCCCACCAGCCCCCGGGCTCCGAGCACCGGGAGGTTGGCGCGCAAGCCGTCCTCGCGGCCGCGGTCGATGACGATCGAACGGTCCAAGCTATCGGTTTCTTTGGCCAGCACCCGGGCTCCGAGCGCCGGGGCGGCCTGCTCGCGGCGCAGCTCAAGCAGCGCTTCGAGATGGCGAATCTCGCGGCGCAGCGCGTCGGCCCGCCGTTGCTCGAGCTCGAGCCGCGCCAAGCGCTTGCGGAGCCGCTGGTTGTCAGCCACCAGCTGGCCGGCGCGGAAGAATCGGTCAAACCATCCGCTCACTCCGCCGGACAGGCGATCGACCCAGCGCTGCGGCGGCGTCAGCAGCTCGAGCGCGAAGCGGTCGAGCGCGCTGGAGAGCGGCGCCGCCTGGGTTTGAAAGACCAGCAGCGCCAGCGGAGCCAGCAGCAGGCCCAAACCGAGCGACCGAGCCCGCCGCAGCGCCCGCATCAATCGATCGAAACCTTTCGCAGCAAATCGAAATCGGCGAGCATGGCGCCGGTTCCACGCACCACCGAGGTCAGCGGATCGTCGGCCACCGTGACCGGAACGCCGGTTTCCTCGCGCAGGCGCTTGTCGAGATTGAGCAGCATCGAGCCGCCGCCGGTGAGCACGAAGCCTTTGTCGACGAAATCGGCCGAGAGCTCCGGCGGGGTCCGCTCGAGCGTGACCATGATCGCGTTGACGATGGCTTCGACCGGTTGGCTGATGGCCTCGCGAACCTCTTCGTCGCTGATCACCAAGGTCATCGGTTTGCCGTGCATCAGGTTGCGGCCCTTGATCTCCATCGAACGCGGCTCTTCGAGCTGATAGGCGCTGCCGATGGTGACTTTGATCTCCTCCGCGGTGCGTTCGCCGATCAGCAGGTTGTATTTGGATTTGATGTACTGAATGATCGCCTGGTCCATCTCGTTCCCGGCCACCCGCAAGGTGTGGCTGTAGACGATGCCGGCCAAAGAGATCACCGCGATGTCGGTGGTGCCGCCGCCGATGTCGACGACCATGTTGCCGCTCGGCTCGGTGATCGGCAGACCGGCGCCGATCGCCGCGCTCATGGCCTCTTCGACCAAGAACACCTGGGCCGCCTTGGCCCGATAAGCGGAGTCCTTGACCGCGCGTTTCTCGACCTGGGTGATGCCGCTGGGGACGCTGATCACGATCCGCGGCCGGACGAACATCTTGCGATTGTGGGCCCGATGGATGAAGTAGGAGAGCATCTTCTCGGTGATGTCGAAGTCGGCGATGACGCCGTCTTTGAGCGGCTGGATGGCGACGATATTGCCCGGTGTGCGGCCCAGCATCTTCTTCGCCTCCCAGCCGACCGCCTGCACTTGGCCGTTGCGCCGATCGATGGCGACGATCGAAGGCTCGCTGAGCACGATGCCTTGACCTTTGACGTAGACCAGGGTGTTCGCCGTGCCCAGGTCGATCGCGAGATCGTTGCTGAAGATCGAAGTCAGAGTGCCTAGATTCATCGCCGTCTCCGTCCCGCCGCCGGGAAGTCCCTAAAGCAGCGTTTCAATGTGTACGAACTTTTCAAGGATCGTGCTGTTGCCGGCCGGATCGATGGCCTGGAAACTGATCCGGTTGCGGCCGGTTTTCCAGATCGATACCAGGTCGCGAAAGGTGCCGTCCTCGTTGATCACCAGGGGTTTGCTGTTGGCCGTGACCGTGGCGCCGGCCTCGGTCCTGCCGATGATCAGGACGTGCGGTCCGAATGGCACCAAAGAGTCGATTTCGATTTCGGGCGGCGAGCGATCGATTGTTCCGGCGAGGTGGCGCCGCAGCTGGACCTCGAATGAAACCGGCAGGGTGAATTCGCTGGAGTGGCCGGTCGCGGAGCGCGAGCGCACCCGCCAGAAGTAGGGTCCCGGCTCCAGCCCCCGAATCGCATAGGTGCTGGTTTGAAGTTCGGTCGCCTCCCGAACCGGATCGGCGAACAGTTTGGTCTTGGAGAGCTGAAAGTCGTAACGCGCCGATCCGCCGGTTTCGCTCCACAGAAAATTGACCGCCTGCTCGCCGCGCGCTTCGAGCTCGAAAACCTTACCCGATTCGGGTGAGAGGATTCGGGGCTCGAGCGGCAGGTCGGTGCGCTGCGGCGCGTCGAAGCCCGGCTGCAGCGTGAGCGCCTGGCGCGCCCCGACCTTGAACTCGCGGCCGCCGTGTTGCAGGTTGGCCGAGCCGCGGTAGAGGGTGAAGTTGGTCTCGCGGCGCTTTTCGTCGTAGGAGAGCAGCGCGTTGGAGGATTCGCCGACCGTCGCCACCGAGGTCGGGCTCGAGATCTTGACCCGCGAGGCCCCTTCCTCGGCCGGGAAGGTCGACGTCGACAGGTCGACCTGGCCGGAGCTGACCTGGACCGCGACGTTCTTCTCTTTCGAAACCGGATTCTGATAGCTCTCTTGGATCTTGATCAGCGAGTCGCCTTTGATGGTGTAGTCCGCGCCGTTGAAGAACACCACTTGGGCCGAGGCTTTTTCGGCGCTGCGGATCTCATCGCCCGGCGCCAGCGGCATGTTGTCGTGACCGTCGGTCCAAGTCGTGGTACCGGCGCGGCGCACCTGAATCACCCCTTCCATCGCGATCAAATAGGCCTTGTCGCTGCCCCGGCCGCCTTGCGACAGCTTGCCCAGCAGATCGCGGGAGGCGCGCTGGGACTCGATGGCGAGGCTGTAGGAGGCCTTGAAATCGCTGGCGCTGAAGTGCCGCTGCGCCTCGTCGAGCTTGCGCTGGGGCAGCGGATCGAGTCCAAGCGCCTCCGGATTGATGGCGGTGACCTCGCTGATGAGCTGTTTGGCGCTCAAGATCTCATTGCGCGCGCGCTTGAGCGGGGTGTCGCGCTGCCAAATCATCAGCCCGACGATCAGGCCGACCAGGAGGATGCCGCCGAGGTACAGCTTGAGCGTGGTGGTCGAGACCTCCTCCCAATAGATCGAGTAGGGGGAGGGTTTCTTTCCGGTTTTTGGGGGCATGGGACGGTTTGGGAGGCTCCAGCTGGCCCTGGAGCCTATTCTGGTACCATACTTGCCGGGAAACATCAATTCGTGCAACTTGCTGATCGCGCTAAGGTTGTGAATTTCCGGCCGGGGTTGCGACGCGCCGGCGCGGGGGGAGGGGGCCGATGCGGTCCATTCGGGCGCAAACGCGGCTCCGGGGAGTGCTAGAATCCGGCTGTTCGATGAGCAGCCTTCTTATGACCGTTTGGGTCCGGCGGCCCGGGACGCCGTGAGCTTCGGGCTGCTCTCAAGCAGTGTGCTCGACTGATGCGGATCCTGATTCTGGCTGCGGTCTTGGCCCTGGCCTTCTATTGGGTGCTGCGCAGAATCCGGCCCGAACGCCGGCGCAGAGATCGCGTCACCGGGGCCGGCAGCACCCGCCTGGTGCAGGATCCGCAGTGCAAAGTCTACATCTTGGAGCGTGACGCCAAACTCGCGAGCGTCGGCGGTCGCAGGTTCTATTTCTGCTCCGAGTCCTGCCGCATGAAATTTTTCAAAGGCAAGCTGTGAGCGAGCGCGAGCTGAGAGAGGCGCTGGTCGAAATCGGCCGGCGCTGCTACCAGCGCGGCTACCTCTCCGCCTACGACGGCAACCTCAGCGTTCGTTTGAATTCCGAACAGCTGCTGGTGACTCCGTCGGGCGCCTGCAAGGGACTGCTGCAGCCGCAGGACATCGTGCGCACCGACCTGCAAGGACACCCCGCTGCGGGGCAGGGCCGAGTTTCATCGGAGATCAAGATGCACCTGGTGATCTATCAGAGTCGCCCGGATGTGGCCGCCGTGGTCCACGGCCATCCGCCGACCGCAACCGGGTTTGCGGTGGCGGGCATCGCGCTGGACCGGCCGGCTCTGGCCGAAGTGATCGTGTCGCTCGGCTGCATACCGCTCGCCGGCTACGGCACGCCGTCAACCGACGAGCTGCCGGAGGCGATGCGACCCTGGATCGTGGGGCACGACGCCTTGCTGATGGCCAACCACGGCGCCGTGGCGCTGGGCCGGGATCTGTTCGAGGCCTATTTTCGGATGGAGACCATCGAGCATTTCGCGCGCATCAGCTTGACCGCGACCTTGCTCGGCGGCGCGCGCGACATCCCGTCGCACAAGGTCGCCGAGCTGCTCCGCATTCGCGAGCGGCTCGGATTGCCGCCGGCCACTCCCGGCTGCCCTCGTTGTGAGGCGCTCGCCAGCGCGCCGCCGGCCGGCGCGCGCAACCGCTGCGGTCTCGAAGCGCCGGCTGCGGACTGGAGCGAGGACGACTTGGTCGAATGGATCGCGCGGGTGCTGGAGCATCTGGCTGACCCCCACGCCGGCCGCCGAGTTGAATGACCATCGATGAGCGCCTAAGATCGATGGACGACGGGAGGACCTGAGGTGAAAGACGAATCGATCGGGGAAGCGCTGGGCATGGTCGAGACCCGCGGGCTGGTGGCGATGATCGAAGCCGCCGACGCGATGGTCAAGGCCGCCAAGGTCGTTCTGGTGGGCTACGAACGCATCGGCAGCGGCTTGGTGACAGCCCTGGTCCGGGGCGACGTCGCGGCGGTCAAGGCGGCCACCGATGCCGGAGCTGCGGCCGCTCGTCGGGTCGGCGAGCTGGTTTCGGTTCATGTTATTCCTCGGCCCCACGGCAGCCTCGAAGACACCCTGCCGATCGGGCGGAGCAGCTAGGGATACCAGATTCCGTGTTCCTCGGACGCGTCATCGGCTCGGTCGTTGCGACCAAGAAGGACGACCGACTGAGGGGGTTCAAGCTGCTGGTGGTGCAGCGCGTCGCTCCGACCGGCGAGGACGAGAAGGGTTACTTGGTAGCGGTCGATACCGTGAGCGCCGGCTACAAAGAGACCGTGCTGATCGCGACCGGCTCCTCGGCCCGCATGGCGAAAGGTTGCCAGGATCGCCCGGTCGATGCCGCCATCGTCGGCATCGTCGACACGGTCGACTTC
>DASWHO010000243.1:0-7867 GCA_036398155.1 Acidobacteriota bacterium | reverse complement strand
CCTCGCTGCAGCGTCCGGCCTGGGCCAGCTCGACCACCGCTTGGATCCGCACCCAGTCGGCCACCCGCGCCGCCGGAGCGGGGCCGATGGGCGCGCGCAGCTCCTGGTCGGCCTGCGGCGCCGGCGCCGCGCCGGCCAGGTCGCCGAGGCTGGCGAGGCGCTCGCGGGTCTCCGGATCAACCGCGGCGCGCTCGGGTGCCACAGCGCTCGAAACGGTTTGGCTCCGGATCAGCTCCAGCAGCTCGGCTTCGCGGCGCTCGACCTCGTCGCGCCGCAGCGGGGCGAGGTTGACGCGTTCGGCCGGATCGCTGACCAGATCATAGAGCTCGGGTTCGCTGGAGCGGATGTATTTCCAGCGCGGTCCGCGCAGCACCCTGAGCTCGCTCCAGCCCAGGTTGAGCTGGCCGTAGAGCGACTCGGCGTAGGAGGCGCGCGGCGGCAGGCGCGTGCCCTGAGCCAGCGCGGCGACCAGGCTTCGTCCCTGAGCCGCCGGCAGCGCGGCGGCGCCGGCCAGCTCGAGGATGGTCGGAGCCAGGTCGATCAGGAGCGCATGACCTGGGACCCGAACCGCGCGCCCGAAGCGTTGATCCGAAGCCCAGATCACCAGCGGGACTCTCAAGGTGGCGTCATAGACCAGCAAGCAATGGCTTTCCTCGCCGTGATCGCCCAGGCTTTCGCCGTGGTCAGCCGTGACCACCGCGATCAGAGCCCGTTCGCGCGCCGCGCCTTGGGCCGCTGCGAGCGCCTGTCCCAGCGCCGCATCGGTGTAGCGCAGCTCGCCCTGATAGAGCGGCCGTTTGCCGCTGCCGCGGCGATACTCCGGCGGCGGATCGTAGGGCGCGTGCGGATCGTAGAAATGAAGCCACGCGAACCATGGCCGCGGCCGCGCGCTGGCCGGGCCGAGCCAGTCGCGGAAGTCCTTGACCACCGCTGCGCCGCGCCGCTCCGAGCCCGGCGCAGCGTCCGTCTCCGACATCCGATCTGAGTAGGTTTCGAAACCCTGATCCAGGCCGAAGCGCCGGTCGAGCACGAACGCGCCCACGAAGGCGCCGGTGCGGTAGCCGGCCGCCTGGAGCTGCTCGGCCAAGGTCGGAAGCTCCCGCGACAAGACGAAGCCGATGTTGTCGCGGACGCGATGCGCCAGCGGATAGAGCCCGGTGAGGATGGAGGCATGCGACGGCAGCGTCAGCGGAATCTGCGCGAAGGCCGACTCGAAGCGCACCCCGTCCGCGGCCAGCCGGTCCAGATGCGGCGTCAATCCCGGCGGCCCGCCGTAGCAGCCGACCTGATCCCAGCGCAGCGTGTCGATCGTGATCATGAGCAGATTGGGCGGCGGCTTCGGATTGCGCTCGGCGACGCCGAGCCATCCGCAGCCGCTCAGCCCCAAGCCGATCAGCCATGCCGCCCCAGCCGTTCCGCTGCCGATCCCGCGCCAGAGCCGCATGCGCCGATCCTAGCAAATGTCATCTCGGCGCAAGCCGAAATCCATGACGTCATTCCGGCGCAAGCCGGAATCCAGGCCCGCCGAGCCCCCGGGATGAGCGCGGAATGCCAGCCGACTACCGGGGCACGCATGGGTGGCATGGGCGTGCGCAGCAAGCCCATGGACGACTTCAGTTTCCATGCACAGCCCGTCCATGGGCGGCCTTCGGCCACCCATGCCACCCCGTCAGGACCATGTCGGGATTTCAAGGTCGAAGCCCTTGGCGAGTTAGAGCGCCGGCGGCAATGCCTGTATAATGAAAAAGATGCGCAGACAGACCGGCGTTCGAATCGGGACCGCGCTATCGCTGTCCGCGCTCGCTGCATCAACAGTAGCGGCGGGTGAGTTGGTGCTTCGCGGCGGCCGGACGATTGCGAATGTCTCCGCCTACGAAGTGCTCGGCGATCAGGTCAAGCTGGTTCAAAGCGACGGCTTCGCGCTTTACTACCCGCTCGAGCAGGTCGATCTGGCCGCGACCGAGCGGCGCTGGATCGAGCCCCCGCAGCCGCAGCGCTCGCCGCTGCGCGTCGTCACCCCGCCCGAACAACGTTCCGAGGAGCTGCACCAGCCACCGCTCTCGCTGGCCGAGAACATCCGCGCCTTCAAGGCCGAGCATCCCGAATTCGACGGCGGGGTGCTCACCGAGGTCGGGATCGCCGGCGGCGGCGGCTTCGATGCCGGGCTCGCTTACGGCGGGGGCCCGACCGATGCGGCGGCGCAAGACGGCGAGGCCGCGGCCAACGAACAGGCCTGGAAGAGCCTCGGCTACGCGGTCCAGGCGCGCCAGCAAACCGCGATCGAGGCCGTGCTGCAGGCTGAGAGCGCGTACCGCTCCGCGCTCGCGGGGCGCAGCGAGAGCTCGGTCCGCGGCGCGCGCCAGCGCCTGCAGGAAGCCAAGAGCCGATTGCTCGATGCCGACGCGGAGTTCGAACGGCTGCGAAGCGAAGCACGGGCCGCCGGGGCGGAGACCACGGTGCCGGCCGAAGCCGCGCTCTCGCCGATGGAACGGCTTTTCTACGCCGAGCTCGGCGAGCCGTAAGCGGGGCAACACCTCCGTAGGGTTCCAAAGGACCGCGCGAACAATCCGCCCTCGCAGCTGGTGCGCTCCAGTCCGCGGCGGCCTCGGCCTCATGCTATAGTTCTGCTGATATCTCAAGCGCGAAAGGACATTTCCTCGACGCCAATGATGAGCCGTGCCGTCATCCTGGGGCTGCTACTGGCCTGGCCGTGGTGTGCCGCTGCCGCGCTCGCCGTCCAAAACCAGGTCGAGGATACCGAGCCAGCCGCCGAGACGCCCGCGGACACGGCGGCTCCCGAAGCCGAGCCTGCGCCCCAGACCGCGGCCGCTGAAACCGCGCCGGCGCCGGGCCTCGCGCTGCACTCCGAGGAGGAGCTGGCCGCACGGATCGTCGAGCTGCGCCGGCGCCGCTCCGATCGGACCGCCGAGTACAACCGCACCTACGCCCTGCTCGAAAAGAGTCGGCTCGAAGCCGAGCTGCGCCGGATCGAGGCGCTGCTCGAGCAGGCGCTCGGCGAGCAGGCGCTGGCGCTGCAGCGAACGGAGGTCGAGGAGAGCGGAGCGGCGCCGCGGCCGCAGCTGGGCACCACCGAGCGCGAGGCCGAGATCGTGGCGCGCTTGGCGGAGCTGCGGCGCCGGCGCCGCGAGCTGGTCGATCGCTACAACACCACCTACACGCTGCGCGAGAAAGATGCACTGGCAGCCGAGATCGAGCGGACCGAAGAGCTGATCCGCAACACGGCCGCCGAGTTGACGCTGTCGCAGCAGGCCGCCGGGGCGAAATCGCCCTAGGAGCCGCCAGGCTCCCGACCACCCGTGCCGGTCCACCCCTCCGATCGGATCCGCGGCACCACCATTCTGGCGCTGCAGCACCGCGGCCAGACCGCCATGGCCGGCGATGGCCAGGTCACCTTGGGACAGGCGGTCGCCAAGCACAAGGCGCGCAAGATCCGGCGCCTCTACCAGGAGCGGGTCCTGGCCGGTTTCGCCGGCGGCTCGGCCGACGCGATGGCGCTGCTGCAGCGCTTCGAGGCCAAGCTCGAGGAGCACCGCGGCAGTCTGCCGCGCGCCGCGGTGGAGCTGGCCCGCGAGTGGCGCACCGACCGGATGCTGCGCCGGCTCGACGCGATGCTGGTGGTGGCCGACCGCGAGCATCTGCTGCTGATCTCGGGCAGCGGGGACGTGATCGAGCCCGACGACGGCATTCTGGCGATCGGCTCGGGCGGCCCGTTCGCGCTCAGCGCCGCGCGCGCCTTGATCGCCCACACCGAGCTGGGGGCCCGCGACGTGGTGCTCGAGGCGATGCGGATCGCCGCCGGCGTTTGCATCTACACCAACAGCGAGATCAGCGTCGATGTGCTCTGATCCGAGTTCCCCGGTCCGATAGAGCGACCGCACGATGGTCTACTACTTTCCCTCCGCGCAGGAACCGATCGAGGCGTCGGATTCGCTGACCCCGCGCCAGATCGTGGCCGAGCTTGATCGTTACATCATCGGCCAGGCGGCGGCCAAGCGCGCGGTCGCGATCGCGCTGCGCAACCGGCTGCGGCGCCAGCAGCTGCCGCCCGAGCTGGCCGAGGAGGTCGCGCCCAAGAACATCCTGATGATCGGGCCGACCGGGGTCGGCAAGACCGAGATCGCCCGGCGCCTGGCGCGCCTGGCGCGCTCGCCGTTTCTCAAGGTCGAGGCCAGCAAGTTCACCGAGGTCGGCTACGTCGGGCGCGACGTCGAGTCGATGGTGCGCGATCTGGTCCACATCGCGGCCGAGATGGTGCGGGCCGAGGAGACCGCCGCGATCCGCGCCCGCGCCGAGCGCGCGGTCGAAGAGCGCCTGCTCGAGCTGCTGCTGCCCGGCGATATCGCGCCCGCCGAGCCGATGACCGGCACCCGCGACAAGCTGCGGCGCCAGCTCAAAGCCGGAGAGCTGGAAGACCGGGTGGTCGAGATCCAGATGCGCGCCAGCAGCGGCCCTGCGATCGAGGTGTTCAGCGCCGCTGGAATCGAGGAGATGGATTTCAAGATCCAGGATCTGCTCGGCAACCTGATGCCGGGGCGGTCCAAGAGCACCCGGCTGCCGATCCACGAGGCCCGCAAGGTGCTGCAGCGCGAGGAGGAGGGCAAGCTGGTCGACGCCGATCGGGTGGCGCGGCGCGCGCTCGAGCGGGTCGAGCAGGGCGGGATCATCTTTCTCGACGAGATCGACAAGATCTCCGGGCGCGAGGCCGGCCGCGGGCCGGATGTGTCGCGCGAGGGCGTGCAGCGCGATCTGCTTCCGATCATCGAAGGCACCACGGTCAAGACCCGCTACGGGATGGTGCGCACCGACCACGTGCTGTTCATCGGCGCAGGGGCGTTTCACGTCTCCAAGCCCGCCGACCTGATTCCCGAGCTGCAGGGGCGCTTTCCGATCCGGGTCGAGCTCCACGCGCTGGACCAGTCCGATTTCGTGCGCATCCTGACCGAGCCGGAGAGCTCGCTGGTCAAACAGTACACCGCACTGCTCGCGACCGAGGGTATCGCGCTGGCCTTCTCCGAGGACGCGATTCAGGCGATCGCCGCCTGCGCCACGGCGGTCAACCGCAGCGCGGAGAATATCGGCGCGCGCCGGCTCCATACCGTGATGGAGAAGCTGCTCGAGGAGATCTCGTTCGAGGGGCCCGATCTGGTCGAGAAGCGGGTCCTGATCGACGCGGCGTACGTCGAAAAGCAGCTCGGCGACCTGGTGCGGGATCAAGACCTTTCGCGGTATATCCTGTAGGCGCCATGGGCCCCAAGACGCTGCTGTCGGTCGCCGCCTACGCCGCCCTGCTTGGTGGTTGCGGCAAGAAAGGTCCGCCGCTGCCGCCGATTCCGGTGCTGCCCGCCGCCGCGATCGACCTCAAGGTCGACCAGCGCGATACGGCCGCCCTGCTCACGTTCTCGGCGCCGACCCGAACCACCACCGGGGCGCCGCTGGACGGGCTCGAAGCGGTCGAGATCTACGGCTTCACCGAGCCGCTGGCGCCGGCCCCCGAACCGGCGGCCGAACCGACCGCCGCGGCTCTGGCGGTCGCGGCGGCCGCGGGATCCAAGGTCAAGACCGCGGCCGGGAGCCAAACCGCCGACGAGCCCGCGCTGGCGGTCGGGGCCGCCGCCGGGTCGAAAATCAAAACCGCCGCCGGCGCCGAAGCCTCCGAGCCCGCAAAGCCTTCCGCGCCGACCGCGCCCGCGGGCGGTGAACCAGCGGCGCCGCCGAAGGCCAGAGCGGTGGAGGCGGCGGAGTTCGAGGCCCGGGCCAACAAGGTCGCAACCATCGAAGACGCCGCGCTCGAGGCCGCCACGCTTGGAGGCAAGATCCAAGTATCGATCCCGATCGCCGACCCCGAGGCGGAAGCGCCGAGCGGCTGGCACTACTACGCCGTGCGCAGCCGCGACCTGCGCGGCAAACTCTCGCCGTGGTCCAACAGCGTGGGCTTGCTCTCACGCGAGACCCTGCCGGCGCCCGCCGAGGCCAGCGCGACCGTCGGCGAAAAGGCCATCGAGCTGCGCTGGAACGAAGTGCCCGAGGCGCTCGGTTATCGAGTCTACCGCGCCGAGGGCGAAGGGCCGTTCGGCGTGGATCCGCTGCATCCGGCGCTGATCACCGCGAGCGCCTATCAGGACGCGACCTTCGAGTTCGGCCGCGCCTATCGCTATCGCATCTTCGCCTGCCGGGAGGCCAGCAGCCCGTTTTACGAAGGAGCGCCCAGCGCCGCGATCGAAGTCGCGCCGCGCGATACCTTCGCGCCCGCCGCGCCTTCGGGACTCTCGGCCATCGCTCGCAGCGGCGGAGTGGTCGAGCTGTTCTGGGAACCCAACCGCGAGCCGGACCTGGCCGGCTACATCCTCTATCGCCGCCCCGCCGGCGCCGGCGAAGCGGCTTGGCAGGCGATCACTCCGGCCGGCGGGCAGCGGATCGAGAGCTTCCGCGACTCCGGGCTGGCCAGCGGCGCGAGCTTCGAGTACGCGCTCTCGGCCGTCGATGATGCCGAACCGCCCAACGAGTCGCCGCGCTCGGCTCCGATCCGCCAGCCGATTCCCTGAGACATCCAGGTGTTGGATCGCGCCACGCTCCGGGACCAGCCCGACCTCGCGCGGACCGCCCTGCTCCGCCGCGGCCCGGAAGCGGTGAGGCGGCTCGATCAGCTGCTCGCCGCGGAAGCCGGGTGGCGCGCGGCGGTCGCGGAGCTGGAATCGCTGCGCCACCGCCGCAAGACCCAGAGCAAGGCCATCGGTCAGGCGGCCGACCGGGAGGAGGCGCTGCGGCGGCAGAAGGAGGAGATGCGCCAGCTCGGCGCCCGCATCAGCCAGCTCGAGAGCGCGGCGCGCGACGCTGAAGAGTCGCTGCGGCGCCAGGAGCTGCTGCTCCCGAACTTGGCGCACGAGAGCGTCCCCGACGGCGCCGACGCCTCTGCCAACGTCGAGCTGCGCCGCTGGGGCCAGCCGCCCGCATTCGACTTCGAGCCCAAACCGCATTGGGAGATCGGCGAAAGGCTCGGGATTCTCGATTTCGAGCGCGCCAGCAAGCTCGCCGGGGCGCGCTTCGCCGTCTATCTCGATGCCGGCGCTCAGCTCGAGCGCGCGCTGATCAACTTCATGCTCGATCTGCATACCCGGCGCCACGGCTACCGCGAGCTGCTCCCACCCTTCATGGTCAACGCCGACATCCTGATCGGCACCGGCCAGCTGCCCAAGTTCGAGGCCGATCTGTTTCGGGTCGAGCCGACCGGTCATTTCCTGATCCCGACCGCCGAAGTGCCGCTCACCAACCTGTTTCGCGACGAGATCCTCGAGGCCGAGCGGCTGCCGTACAAGTTCTGCGCTTACACGCCCTGCTTTCGCAGCGAGGCCGGCTCCTACGGCAAGGACACCCGCGGCTTGATCCGCCAGCACCAGTTCAACAAGGTCGAGCTGGTTCGGATCGCTCATCCCGAGCACAGCTACACCGACCTCGAGGAGCTGACCGCGGACGCCGAGGCGGTGCTGCAGGGGCTGGGGCTGCACTATCGGGTGGTGGCGCTGTGCACCGGCGATCTGGGTTTCGCCAGCGCCAAGACTTACGATCTCGAAGTCTGGCTGCCTGGAGCCGGCGATTACCGCGAGATCTCCTCGTGCAGCAACTGCGCGGATTTTCAGGCGCGCAGGGCCCGAATCCGCTTTCGCCGCGCCGCCGGCGCCAAACCGGAGCTGGTGCATACGCTCAACGGCAGCGGCCTCGCGGTCGGGCGCACCTTGGTGGCGATCCTCGAGAACTACCAGCGCAAGGGCGGCAGCGTCGAGATTCCCGAGGCTTTGCGCCCCTATCTCGGCGGCCGCGCCGAGCTGATTCCAAGCGGCGGAGCCCTAGG
>DASWHO010000242.1:0-1675 GCA_036398155.1 Acidobacteriota bacterium | reverse complement strand
CGCGCCCGGCTTTGACTCCGGTCACCAGCGGCGCGCCGTGGGTCCAGTCGCTCAAGGGCATCACGATTCCCGATGTGGTGGTTCGGGCCATCGCAGGAGGCGGTAAGGCGACCGGCTCCTCGCGGCCGCGCGCCAAGCCGGACTGCCTGGCCGAACGCCGCGGCTCGTTCTTGTTCACCCACTTCGGACTTTCGGGGCCGGCGGTCCTCGATGTTAGCCGGGCCGTGACCGCTCATCCGCGGCCCGGCGAGCTGGTGCTGGAATGCGACTTCCTCCCCGCGCTGAGCGCGGATGATCTGGATCGGCACTTGCAGATCGATTGCGCCGCCGCCGGCAGGCAGCAGCTCGGAGCGATCGTCGCTCGATACCTGCCGCGCCGGCTGGCCGACGCGCTGCTCGAGACCGCGGGCCTGGTGCCCGCCCCGCGGGCGGCGCAGCTATCCAAGCGCGATCGCGCGCGGCTGGTCGCCGCCGTCAAGCGCACCCGCATCCCGGTCAGCGGCACGCGCGGCTTCAAGCAGGCGGAGGTCAGCGCCGGCGGCGCCGCCCTGGAACAGATCGATCCGCGCACCATGCAGAGCCGGATCGCGCCGAACCTGTTCATCGCGGGCGAAATCCTCGACCTCGACGGTCCGATCGGCGGTTACAATTTCCAATCCGCCTTCAGCAGCGCCTGGCTGGCCGCGGAAAACGTGTGAAGAAAACCGGCGGCGATTCCGTTCGAATCCTTTTTGACGCGATGTAGGGGCGGGGCTGGTCCCCGCCCGAAAGGCGCGGCTCTGTCTCCCCATCATTCCAATCGCCGCAACCTTCGCGGGACGCGGAGTCATGCCACGGCCCTTTCGGGCGGGGACCAGCCCCGCCCCTACATCGGGAAGAAAACCGGCGCCGACTTCGTCCCGCCCCCCATCGGAGATTCGGCGATCCAGAGCGGCTATTCGTCGCGCAGGACCGCGGCTGGGTCGATGCCGGTGGCGCGCCGGGCCGGGATCAGACACGCGATCAAGGCCACCGCCAACATCAAGGTCGAGACCGCGACGAAGGTGCCGGCGTCGGTGGCCTGGATCTCGAACAGCAGGCTGGTCAGATACCGCGTGAGCATCCACGCCGCCCCCAGCCCGGCGATCAACCCGAGACCGGCGGTCCGCATACCCTGACCGACCACCAGCTTGAGCACCCGCGCCGGCGCACCGCCGAGCGCGATCCGGATGCCGATGTCCTTGGAGCGCTGCTGGACGAAGTGGGAGGTGACCCCATAGATGCCGATCACCGACAGCACCAAGGCCACCAGCGCGAAAGCCCCGACCAAGAGCGATAGATAACGCGGCGTTTCCAGCGAGTCCGCCATCAGCTCGTCGATGGTGGCGACCTGGGTGATCGGCAGCTCCGGATCCAGGCCGTGGACCACGCGGCGGATCGCGGGCATCAGATTCAGCGGCTCCTCCGGGCCGCGGATCACCAGGTAGCGAAAGCGCATGCTGGCGGTGTCGATCTGCGCATCGACCGCGCGCTGCGCCAGCGGCCAGTAGACCGTGCCCTGGACCGGCTGGTCGAGGCCGCTGTATTTCACGTCGCTCACGATGCCGACCACCGTGGTCCAATCGCACTCCGTGCAGCCGCCTTCCTTGAAGCGCCGGCCGATGGCGTCTGCGCCCGGGAAGTAGCGCCGCGCCCA
>DASWHO010000241.1:0-1519 GCA_036398155.1 Acidobacteriota bacterium | reverse complement strand
TGCTGAAACGGGCCGGCCGCGTCGATTACCAGATCGCCGGCGGCCAGGCCGGTCGGGGCTTCGGCATCGAGCACGGGATCGGAGCGCCGTGAGGCGATCAGCGGATGGATGCCTTCGCGGTTCAAAAGCTCCACGATCGTGGCGCCGAAAAAGCCGCGCCCGCCGATCACGATGACCCGCCTCATGATCGGAGCTGCAGGCCGATCCGGCAGGCGAGTAGGCAGAACAGGGGCATCAGACCGGCCGCGGCCGCAGCCATTCCCGCGACATGTCCGGCGAACGCGGCCGCGCTCAAGCCGAAACCGAACGCCCAGGTCAGCCAAGCCAAAACCAGCAGCGACCTGGGCAGATTCGGTGTCGCCAGCGTGAGGATCGCGCCGGCGACCGAGTACAAGCCGTTGGCCACGCCACCGGTCAGGATCGTTCCGAGGCGCTGGATCGAGCCGAGCTGGGCGGGCAGCCAGCCGATGTAGAGCGATTCCGCGGTCCAGTCGCTGGCGATTCCAACCGCGGCCAGGCACCACGCGGCGATCCCGATCGACTGCCGCGGCAGGCGCGCCGCCCACCAGGCGTAAAAACCCAGCAAGCTCGCGGCTGCCGCGTACCAAAGCAGCCAGCCCGCGCGCCAGCCAAGAAGGTGCTCGGCGATATAGGCGGCGCGCCGCGTTAGGTCGGCCTCGACCTCGGTCCCGGGCTTGAGGATCAGCAAGAGAGCCAGCGCCGCCAAGGCGTTGGCGCCGGCGCAGATGAATGGAGCCAAGCCTCGCAGACGCGCCCCCAGCCGTGTGCCTTCGAGCAGAAACAGCGCGAACGGAGTCCACCAGATCAAGTCGTTGAAGCTCACCAGCGTGAAGGTCCGGATCGGCCACTCGCCGGAGCGGACGCTGATGGCCCAGCCGATCGGCCCCAGGACTTTTCCGGCCAGGCCGATGGCGATCAGGGGCTTGGCAGTTTCCAGCCGGCTCGCGGCCAGCAGATAGACCAGCCCGTAGAGCCCGACGACCATCCCCAAACAGGCCCAGATCTGGGGATAGCGCGGCGGATCGAGCTCGAACAGATCGAAGAAAGCCTGCGGCCAGAGCGCAGCCCAGATCCCGAATGCGATGTTGTAGGCCCCTGCCGTGCGCAGAATGATCCGGTACATCCTGGCTCGAAAAGGATCCATCCGCTGCAACTGTATCCCTGGAATGGAGTTCCACCAAGATCCGGTTGCAGTAGCACGCATCTTGGAGTGGAGATTGGTAATTGAGAGCCATGCGCCGGCCGTGCTGAGGCGGGGTCAAGCCCCGCCACTTGTACATAAAAATCTGCGGCCGGCGGCAGCAGCTCGGCAGCCGCGATTCGATCGGCGTCGGCAATGCGGCTCTGCCGCTCTAGGCGCCGCTTCCGGATCAGGCTAACTGCGGCGTTTCACCAGAACCCGGTAGAGGATCAGGAGCAGGATCGCGCCGGCCAGCGACATCAGAAAGCCGGCGGCCTGGCCGGCCTGATAGAAGCCCATCATCCGCCCGAAGTAGCC
>DASWHO010000240.1:0-4214 GCA_036398155.1 Acidobacteriota bacterium | reverse complement strand
CGACAGCTATCTGCTCGGCAGCGACGCCTCGATCTATCTGGGTACCTCGGCCGTGATTCAGCGCGAGGGCGCGCCCGAGCTGTTCGAAACCTGGATCGCGGAGCTGCCGGCCGAGCTGCGGCAAGCCTTGTTTCGCAGCGGCGAGCGCTACGCCCCGTTCCACCGCTTTCCCGGCGGCATGATCCTGCGCCAGCCCGAACGCGGCCGCTCGGTGCCCAGCTTTCCAATCCTGTTTCCGCTCTGGGCCGGCCTGGCGCGCCACGCGCTCGCGTCGACCGGCGTGCTCTGGCTCGCGCCGCTGCTGGCCGCGCTCGCGCTGCTCGCGCTCTTCGCGCTGCTATGCGACCCGCTCGGCGCGCCGTGGGCGGCCGCGGCCGCCGCGATCCTGGCACTGGCTCCGGTTCAGATCGCCTTCGCGCGCACCGCTATGCCCGAGGTGCAGCTCGAGCTCTTGCTGCTCGGCGCCGCGCTGTGCGCAGCGCGAGCGGCTCAGGGGTTGGGGCTGCCGTATCGACTCCTGGCGGTGAGCCTGGTCGGGCTGGCGCTGTTCTCCAAGTACCACGCCCACCTGGCGCTGCTGCCGGTGGGGCTGATCGCGCTGGCCGAGCTCGGGGCGGGACTCCGCTGGCGGCCCTGGCTGATCACCTACGGCGGCCTGGCGCTGCTGTATGCCTTCTACCTGCGGCACCACGCGCGGTTTCCGACCGACTATCCGGCCCACTTCGAATTCTGGTACGCCAGCGGCGGCCGGCCGGTGGTGCTGGCCGCGCTAGGTGCGGCGCTGCTGGCATTTCCAGCCGCGCTCTGGCTGCGGCGCCGCGCCGGCGCTGGCGCAGCGTTGGCGGATCGGCTCCGCCTGCGCCGGGTTGGCGCCGCTGCGTTCGCGGCGCTCGCCGCGTACAACCTCCTGATCCGCCCCTTCCACCCGTTCGGTCCGGCCGAGTTCGACCAAGTGAACCTGATCAAGGCCGGTTGGCAGCTTTCGCACCCCGGCCTGCTACTGGCCCTGTTCGGCATCGGCTGGATGATCGCCCGCGCCCAAACCGCGCTGCTCCCGCTGCTGCTGGTCGGTCTGGCCTTCGGGGTCGCCTTCGTCGCCCAGGGCGACAGCATCCCGTACCAGTACTGGCATGCGCGCAAGTTGGTGCCGGCGGTCCTGCCGCTGGCGGCCGCGGGCGTCGCTTTCGGCGCCCGCCAGGCCGGCGCTTGGGTGGGGCGACTGGCGCAGCGGCTGGCGCCTCGAGCTGCTTCAACACCGGCGGCGCTCGGTGCGGCCGTCGGCGCGGCAGCGCTGCTGGGCGTGGCGCTGCTGCAGCTGCAACCGGACCGCATCCTTCTGGGACATCGTGAAGGCGCCGGCGCCTATGCCGCGGCCAGCGCGCTCGCCGCGCGACTGCCGGGCGACGGGCTCAGCCTGTTCGCCCCCGGCAGCAACGTGCGCGGCTTGCATTTGGCCGGATTCGCGACGCTGGTCGCCGGGCGGCCGGCGATCTCGCTGCCGAATCCGCCGCCCGAACCCAAGCTGCTCGTGCGCCTGCAGCGCTGGGCTGAGCGGCGCGGCTGGGCTCTGGTTGCCGTGGCTGCGCCCGGTCGCCTACAGTGGCTGCCGCGAAGGCGCCTGGAAGCCGAGGCCCTGGCGCGCGTGCGCTTTCGACTGCCGCGGTTGGAAAGGCCGGTCGGGCGACTGCCCGATAAAGTAGGTCACGACAGCGTCAACTTGGCGCTATACGCGATTCGACCCCAAACGCCATCCGACCATGAACGACCAGCCCAAGGAGCGCAGCCGCCGTCCGATCGCGGCCAACCGCAAAGCCTTCCATGACTACCACATCCTCGAGCGGTTGGAGGCCGGGATCGCGCTGACCGGCAGCGAGGTCAAATCGCTGCGCGAAGGACGGCTCCAGCTCAAAGATAGCTACGCGCGGGTCGAGCAGGGCGAGCTGTATCTGCTGAAGGCGCACATCTCGCCTTACAAGGCCGGCGGCTACGCCAACCACGAGCCCGAGCGGCCGCGCAAGCTGCTGGTGCATCGCCGCGAGCTCAAGCGCCTGATCGGCAAGACCGAGCAGAAAGGCCTGACCCTGATTCCGCTGCAGTTCTATTTTCTCGGGCCGTACGTCAAGGTTGAGCTGGGCCTGGCGCGCGGCAAGAAGGTGCACGACAAACGCGCCACACTGCGCGAGCGCGATCTGGCGCGCGAAGCCCACGCCGCGATCAAAGAGCGGCTCTAGAAAAGAAGCTCGCGGCCGGCCGGTCGCGAGCTCGGCGGCAACGCCGCGCCCCAAAAGCTAAGCCGATTGAGGATGGGGTCCTTTGGAGGTCAGCTCCTCCTGTTTGTACATGTACTTGATGTTGTGTTTGAGGATCAAAAGGTTAGGCGCATGGTCACGATTGACCTTGAGGCACTGCCGATCGTACCACTCGATGATGCCGCGCAGTTCTTCGCCGTCGTTCAGCACCACCACCATCGGCGTGCGGTTGTTCATCTGCTTGAGGTAGTAGAAGCTCTCAGCGTTGGTCGTTTCCGGCGGCACCGGTTTGCGCCGCGCGGTCTTGCCGGGCTCTAGCTGGGCTTTGATTTCCGCCAGATTGGGGCGGATGAGTCGCCGGTTGGACATCCTGAATCCTCCTTGAAGACGCGGCACGAGCCGTTGACTCAGCCGAGCGTTTTTGACTCCTGACCTCTTCCAGAAAGCTGTCGAGCACCAGCGCGTTTGCGGGCCCAACGCTTTCCTGAAGCTTTCGCCGAAAGAAATGAGCGGGGATCCGCTGCGTCTGATTTACCCACTTTATAGCACGCCGGCCCCGGATCGACAAGCGCCCAGCGCGCGCCGCCGGACATTGGCCGTTTGACCCTTCGTTCGGACTGTATCAGCACGGCAGAGTGGGCGGCGGAGATGCCGTCAGCTGCGAGGCGCGCGACGCGAGGCTGACGGAGGCGTACTGAAAGGTACGCTGGAGGAAGCCGAGCTCGCGCAACGAAGCAGATGGCGGCAGATCCGCCGACCGGGTGGGTTATGAAGCGGAGGGGGCGGCCGCTAGCAGCTTCTCCAACGCGGCGCTGCGCTGCGCGACGTAGGCTTCGGCGCTGGCGCTTTCCAGCGGGATCTCGTGATCGGGCTGGAGCCGGAGCTGGATCGGCTCGATGTCCTCGGGCGATTCGACGTCTTCCGTCTCTTCGTCGCTTTCGACTCGATGGCGGCTCTCGAGCACCTCCGGGCTGTCGCCCGCGGCGCGAAAGCGGCCGGTGGAAATCAGCAGCGCCGCCCCTTGCTCGAGCGGCACCAGGCTCTGCAGGCTGCGTTTGCCGAAGGTGGCCGAGCCGAGCAGCTGGGCGCCGCCCAGGTTCTTGAGCGCCGCCGCAATCGCCTCGCTCGCCCCCGCGGTTCCCTGGTTGACCAGCACCGCGATCCGGCGCACCGACTCGCTCGCGATCTGGTCGACATCGGCGCGCAGCTCCTCGCCCTCACCGCCGCGGGCCGCGATCAGCGCGACGGTGCCGTCGCGCAGGAACAGATCGGCGATCCGAGTCGCCTCTTCCAGGTTGGAGGACTCCAGGTCGCGCAGATCCAAGAGCAGAGCGGTTTGGTCGCCCAGCGGCAGCGCTCCCAGCGCGGCGGCCAGCTCGTCGGCGGCGCCGGCTTCGATCGAGAGCAGCCGCACCACCACCGCGCCCTCCTGGGGCTGCTCGACCTGCACCTGCGGGCCGCGCCACAGGTCCCGATGGACGGTGACCGTCTTGGGATCGCGCTCCTCGGGCTCCTGAAGGGTGAGCTCGACCGAGCTGTCGGCCGGTCCGCTGAGCCGCTTCTGAATCTCGAACAGCGGCAGATCGAAGGTCGAGATGCCGTCGATCGCACGCAGCATCATGCCGCTGCGCGCCCCGGCGCTCCAGGCCGGTCCGCTTTCCCGCACCGCCACGATATAGGCGTAATCGAGCCCGCGCTTGGCGATCTGCATGCCGACCCCGGCGCGCTGGCGCGCCTGCGCTTCCCGGTAGGCGCTGAGCTGCTCGCCGTCCAGGTAGCCGCTGAACGGATCGAGGCCATCGGTCAGGCCGAACAGGGCGCCGCGCAGGAGCTTGCCGCTATTGACCTCTTCTACGTAGTTCTTGCGCACCTTCCCCATCACGTCGGTGAACAGGCGCAGCTGGCTGTAGAAGCCGTCCTGATCCAAGCCCTTCACCCCGAGCGGGACCAGCAGCACCGCGCCCA
>DASWHO010000239.1:0-1595 GCA_036398155.1 Acidobacteriota bacterium | reverse complement strand
CGATCCGGATGCGCGATCTGAGCGCGCCGAGCTCGGTGCCGCAGGGCGTTTTGACCGACCCGCGCATCGCTCTGCCCTGATCACTCATGCGTGCCGTAGCGAAAGATCCCGCTTGCTCAACGCCGCAGAGGCGCGCCTGGGTGGCATGGGCACGCGCAGCGCGCCCATGGACCAACTCACCCGGCATTCAAAGCTCCTCCATGGGCGCCCTTCGGCCGCCCATGCCACCCCACTTGGAACCGCGCCGCAGCACATGCAGCGCAAAGCTCATGGATCGATAGAATGAAGCGGATCTATCGCTATGAACGCGGCGTGATCGAGCCGCAGCGGATCGCGGTGGTCGAAGAGGCGCCGCTCACCGTGCTGGTCAACGGCCAGGAGCTGCTGACGTTGCTCTGCACTCCGGCCGATCTCGAGGATCTGGTGCTCGGTTTTCTCTATCACGAGCGCATCCTCGACGGCCTCGAGGGGCTGGCGGCGCTCGAGATCGACGCCGAAAGCGGCGTGGCGCGGGTCGAGCTGGCGGACCGCGGCTTCCGGCCGCCCAAGCGCCGCGTCTTCACCAGCGGCTGCGGCGGCGGTTTGTCGTTCCATCTGCGCCTGAACGACTATCCGCCGCTCTACAGCCGGCGCAGTCTGGCGCCGGCGGCGGTCTACCCGCTGCTCAAGCAGTTGATGGCGGCCGCGGTGCGCTACCTCGAATCGCGCGGCATTCACGCCGCGGCACTGAGCGACGACAGCCGGCTGCTGTTGGTGCGCGAGGACGTCGGGCGCCACAACGCGCTCGACAAGATCCAGGGCGCCGCGCTGCGCGCCGGGCTTGCGACGCGCGACCGCATCCTGCTCTCCAGCGGGCGGATCTCTTCGGAGATGCTGCGCAAAGGCGCGCGGATGGAAGCGCCGTTTCTGGTCTCGCGCACCTCGCCGACCACTTTGGCGATCGAGAACGCGCACCGGCTCGGCATCACCTTGATCGGATACGTGCGGCCCGGCGGCTTCAACGTCTACTCGCATCCCGAGCGGCTCGACTACCGGCGGCCCGTGGCGGCCGACCAGGACGCGGAGCTGCCGATCCGGATCGCCACCGCCGGCTCGTGAGCGCCCTCGCCGGAGCCGACCTCGCCGGCTATCGCGCCGCGCGCGCGACCGCGGCGCTGACCGCGGCCCAGCGCTGGGGCGTGATCGTCCTGCGCGGACCGGACCGGGTGCGCTTCCTGCACAATCTGATCAGCAACGAGGTCAAAGGCCTCAAGGCCGGGCACAGCAACTGGTCGGCGGCGCTGGCGCTCAAGGGCAAAGTGCTCGCGGTGCTACGGGTCTTGTCGCTGCCGGAGGAGCTGTGGGTCACGTTGCCGGCGGAGCAGAAGGATCCGATCCTCGCCCATCTCAAGAAATACAAGATCGTCGACAAAGTCGAATTCGAGGATCGCAGCGACGCCGGGATGCGCCTAGCGCTCTACGGGCCGCACGGCGCGCAGCAGCTCCAAGCCGCCGGTGCCGCGCTACCTGACCTCGCTCCCGGCCAGCATGCCGCCGCCAGCTTGGCCGGCGCCCAGGTCGAGATCGACCGCAGCCAGGATGTCACCGGAGCGCCG
>DASWHO010000238.1:0-1767 GCA_036398155.1 Acidobacteriota bacterium | reverse complement strand
ATCCGTCCACCAGCCGGCGGATTCGAAGCTTGATTCGGGAGCGGCAGCAGCAGGGCACCACCGTTTTTCTCACCACCCACGACATGGTGGTGGCCGATGAGCTGTGCAGCCGGGTGGCGTTCATCGTCGACGGCCGGATCGAGCGGATCGCCGCGCCGCGCGAGCTCAAGCTGCGCTACGGCCGGCGTTCGGTTCGGGTCGAGTACGGAGCGGACGGCGGGCGCGAGCAGCGCGATTTTCCGCTCGAAGGTCTGGGGCAGAGCGCCGAGTTTCTCGAGCTCCTGCGCCGCGAAGACATCCAGACCATCCACACCCAGGAGACCACGCTCGAAGAGGTCTTCATCCAAGTGACCGGCAAGGCGCTGATATGAGACGCCTGCTCGCCAGCCTGCGCTGGGACATCGTCCGTCAGATCCGCTACCAGCTCTACACCGTCAGCGTCTTGGTGGTGGCCGTGTGGGGCATCGCACTGAGTCTGCTGCCGGATAAGGCGTGGGCGCGGCCCGGGCTGATCGTGCCGGCGCTGGTCGCCTACAACCTGCTGGTCACCGCCTTCTATTTTATGACCGCGCAGGTGCTGATGGAGAAATCCGAGGGCGTGCTGAGCGCCCTGGCCGCCACCCCGCTGCGCGCCGGCGAGTACCTGCTTTCCAAGGCGCTTTCGCTCAGCCTGCTGGCGCTGGCGGAGAGCCTGGTGATCGCGCTGATCCTGTTCGGCGCGCCGCGGCGCTGGGGCCTGCTGCTCGGCGCCACCTTGCTGCTCGGAGTGGTCTATACGCTGCTCGGCTTCATCGCAATCGCCAAGTACGATTCGATCAACGAATTCTTGATGCCGTCGGTGCTGATCGTAGTGGTGCTGACCCTGCCGCTGCTGCCTCATTTCGGTCTGACCGGCCGGCTGCTGTTCTATCTCCATCCGATCGAGCCCGGACTGGTGCTGCTGCGCGGCGCCTACGCGCCGCTCTCGATTTGGGAGCTGGCCTACGGCGTGCTCGCTCTGGCCGCCTGGGTCGCGCTGAGCTACCGGTGGGCGCGGCGCCGGTTCGAAGCGTTCGTGACGCGCGCCGCGGGAAACTGATCCGGGGATAAGCACCGCGGCGGTCCGATCCGACTTGACCAGCCGTAAACGGCCGTCAAGAATCGATCGAGCGGCCGCGGCAACGGCGTGGGTTTGGGCCGCGTGGGTCACGCGTGGGGGAACGGTCCTTGGATCGGCCAATACTCAAGGAACGATCGCATCATCCGGAGCAGGCAGGCGCAAGCCAATCCGAGCCGCCCGCTCCCCGTCGCGGCCGCCTGCTGCAGGGCTGCGCCGCCTTCGCCGTGATCGGTTGCGCGGCGCTGGTCTATATCCAGGGAACCGGGCTGACCAGGCCGCACAAGTATCACACCGACCTGACCCAGTCGCCGCATTGGATCGCTTACCACGTCAGCGGGTTCGCCGAGGACGACCTGTTGGTCGAATACGGCCGTTTCAACGAGACTCCAATCCAGAATGCGATCTACTGGCTGGGGACCTGGCTGCTGGACGTCGTCCTGCTCAACAAGCTGGTCGGGATCGCCATCTTCGGGTTGACCGCCGCGCTGTTCTTCGGCTTGACGGCGCCGAGCTCCGGAGCGCTGACCGCGGTCCTGGCTGGGGCGTTGTTCGTTGTTTTCCCGCGTTCGACCTACGAGATTGCTGGAGGTTTCTCGAAGGCCTGGGCAATCGGCTTGGTGCTGTTGGCCGTCCATGCGGTCGAATTCAGAAGCTGGCGCCTGCTGGTA
>DASWHO010000237.1:0-17246 GCA_036398155.1 Acidobacteriota bacterium | reverse complement strand
ATGTCGCTGTATGAAAAAATCCCGAACAACGTCAACCTGAGCTCCGACAAGCGGCTCCAGCGCGCGCTGGAGTACTGGCAGCCGAATTTTCTCAAGTGGTGGATGGACATGGGCCCAGAGGGGTTCCAGGCCGACCACGTCTATCTGCGCACCGCGGTCTCGGTCGAAGCCGGCGGCTGGGCCAACTTCGATTACGTCAAAATGCCGGACTACCGCTGGGGGATCTTTCTGACCCCGCCGGATCCGGAGCGCACGATCGGCTTCGGCGACCACTACGGCCAGCCGGCCTGGCAGGAGGTGCCGGGCGAGCACCGCGGCAGCCTGCGCCGGATCATCGTGACCCAAGGCGACACCGAGCCGGCCAGCGTCGAGCAGCAGCGCAGCCTGGGCCGCAGCGCCCCGAGCCTCTATGACATGCGCAACTTGTTCCAGGTCAACGTCGAAGAGGGGCGCCATCTGTGGGCGATGGTGTACCTGCTGCACTCGTTCTTCGGCCGCGACGGGCGCGAAGAGGCCGAAGCGCTGCTCGAGCGCCGCTCCGGCAGCAGCGACAAGCCGCGCATCCTCGGCACCTTCAACGAGCCGATCGACGACTGGCTGTCGTTCTACATGTTCACCATGTTCACCGACCGCGACGGCAAGTACCAGCTGCTGGCCCTGACCGAGAGCGGCTTCGATCCGCTGTCGCGCACCACCGAGTTCATGCTCACCGAAGAGGCCCACCACATGTTCGTGGGCGAGACCGGCATCGGCCGGGTGGTGCAGCGCGCCTGCGAGCTGATGAAAGAGAATCGTTCGGGCGACGTGCGCGCCGCCGGCGGGGTCGACTTGGAGACGGTGCAGAAGTACATCAACCTCTGGTTCAGCTCCAGCCTCGACCTGTTCGGCGGCGAGATCTCCACCAACGCCGCCAACTTCTTCGGCGCCGGGCTCAAGGGGCGCTACAAGGAGATCGCCTACGACGACCACCTGGCGCTCGATGCGACCTACGCGATCGAGCAGGTTCAGAACGGCGACGTCGCCGCCTCCGAGATCTCGCTGCGCAACGCCATGAACGAGGTGCTGCGCGACGCCTACGTGCAGGACTGCCAGCGCGCGATCGACAAGTGGAACCGGATCATCGAGCGCGAGGGCCTGACCGAGCGGCTGCGGCTGCCGCACCGGCGCTTCCACCGCAAGATCGGTCTCTACTCCGGCTTCCACTTCGATGTCGGCGGCCGCCCGCTGGCGGCCGAAGACTGGGAGCGGCGCCAGCACGAGTGGCTGCCGAGCGCCAAAGACCGGGCCTACGTCAAGAACCTGATGGTGCCGGCGGTCGAGCGCGGCAAGATCGCCAACTGGATCGCCAAGCCGCTCAAGGGCATCAACGGCAAGCCGTTCGACTTCGAGTACGTGCGCCGCGAGCCCTGAAGAGACCTCGCTTGCTGTAACTCCGCTGGTGGATCCGCGATCTGGCCCGATCCGCTACCGCGCGTAGCCAAGCGCCCTAAGCTCTTCGAGGAGCTGGCCGGGGAGCTGGCCCTGCAGCGCGTCGGCCTCCTGGCCGGCCTGGCCGCGCGCCCGAAGAAACACCCGCCGCGCCGCCTCCTGCTGCTCCAGGAATGTCTGCAACGCGCGCTGCAGGCGGCGCGTGCGTTCGGGCTCATAGGCGCTGCGATCATGATGTTCGAGCGGGTCCGTCTCCAGATCGAATAGCTCGAGGCGCGGATCGGCTCCGCTCGAATCCTCGGTCACGATCAGTTTCCAGCGCTGCTCGATCACCGCATGCTGCTCGGCCCCGTTGAACGCCGCGGCGCCCCGGTCCTCGGGGTAGACGAAGCGACTTGCGAACAGGCGCCGCGGTCGCCGTCGCCGCTGGTCCGATTTCCATCGCAGCAGACTCCGTCCCTGCGCCGCGGCCGGCGGGGCGATCGAACAGTGTTCGAGGATGGTGGGCAGGACGTCGACGAGGTGAACGGGCTGTTCCACCAAGCCCGCTTGAAGCGCGCCGGGATGATGCATCAGCAACGGGACACGGATCTGATCTTCGTGCACCGAGAGCCCGTGACCGGTGGGTCCACGCTGCCCGAAACTGCGCCCGTGATCGGAGGTCACGACCAGAAGCGTGCGAGACGTGATTCCGAGCTCCACGAGGCGATCGTAGAACCGGCACAGCTGCGCGTCGGCATAGGCGATCTCAGCGTCGTAGGCCTCGAGCTCGCTGGAGGCCGGCCCGAGAGCGTTGGGGCCGGGCGGATCAAACGGGGGATGCGGATCGACCGAATGAATGAACGCGAAGAACGGCTGCGCCGCACGAGCTTCGATCCATGTCAGCGCCCGTCGATGGAGCTCGGCGGCGCGCACTTTTCCTTCCGGCAGCGGCGTTTCGCGCGCGATCAAAGCGGCGGGTGTGAACGTGACATCGAAGCCTTGATCGAGGTTCGATACGCTCCCACCGAGCGGATTGGCCGAAAACAGCGCGGTGACGTAGCCGTGGCGGCGCAGCCGATCCTGCAACGTCGCGGCGCCTTCGAGGAGCGCGTCGCTGTAGTAGCGGGCGCCGACCCCATGGGTCTGCGGATGAAGCCCGGTCAGCAAGCTCGCGACCGAGGGCTTGGTCCAGGAAGCGGCGGCGTAGCAGCGACGAAAGACCAGGCTGCGCCGGGCCAAGCGGTCGAGAAACGGCGAGGTCGGCTTCGGATAGCCGTGGAATCCCAGATGATCGGGACGGAGTGTGTCCAACAGGTAGAGCACGACATTCGGGGACGGATCGAGATCGGCGTCCGCCACAATCATCGGGTTGCCCCAGAGCAGCACCCCTTGGTGCCGATCGGCCTCGACCCGGAGGGTGAGAATGCTGCGGCCGGCGCCCGGTAGCGGCACACGGAAGTCTGCGAAATGCGTGCCGGCTTCGAGCCGGCGTTCGAATAAAAGCTCGGTTTGGCCCGAGCTCATGCGGTTGAGGGTGAGAGTGACGCGCACGCTCTCCGCCGGGTCCTTCGCGTGGAGGCCGAATAGCAGCTCGGCCCGGCCCGCGAGCTCGGTGGTGTAGGCGATCTGTCCCGGGATCGGCGTGTAGAGCACGTTTCGGATCTCGCCTCCGATGGTCACGCGCGCCAGCCCGGAACGCCGGCCGAGCCGGTCGGCCGCAGCAACGATTTCGACGGCGCGGACAACAGACGACTTCGCACCGAACTCGGGGATCTCCAAAAACAGATGCCGCAGCGGCCGACTGTCGAGCGGGTCGCGGTCGAACGGGAGATCGCGTATGTCCTCGCTCCGAATCAGCGCCAAGGTGGGCCGATCGGGGCGCGCCGGCAGATGGTGCCGATTGCGGACCAGCTCGATCTCCGAGGGAACCGGCTGCTGGCTCCACAGCAGGCCGTAACCGTCCAGCTCCGAGGGGGCCAGCGACACGACGATCGAATCGATCTCATCGAGGGCCGCGAACTCGAGCCGCGGGCTGCGCAGCAGAACAGCTTGGGCGTGCGGCGCCTGCACCCGCGTCCAATCGCGCTCGATTTGCGCCGCACTCCAGCGCAGCCGCGCGGCGCCGGCCGGCGCTCGAGATGGGCCGCCCGCCGCTCCCGAGAATCGGATCTTGGCCGCATGATCGGTCAGGCGCTCGATGTGACGGCCTGGCGCGCCTAGCTGATCACTTTCGGGGCCGGGGCGCAGTAGCAGGATCAGGCCGGCGGCCGCCACCGAGACCAGCAGGCTCGGACCCGCATGACGGCGGATCGTAAAGCGGTTGGCGCCGCGGTTGGGGGCCCCCATCATCCAACTCCAGCACGCTTCATCCTGCACCAACAACTCGCCCGAACCAACCGGCCGGCAGCGCCACCCGGACGTGGCGTCGGAAGCAGGCTGGGCTTGGTATAGTGTCCCATGACGTCCCGGCCTCAGGGTGGTCTCCTTGGCACAGAACACGATGCTGCGATTCGGGATCTTCGAGCTCGATCTCTCGGCCGGCGAGCTGTATAAAGGCGGGCGCAAGGTCAAGCTGCAGGAGCAGCCGTTTCAGATCCTCGTCGCGCTGCTCGAACGACCCGGCCAGGTCGTCGGCCGCGAGCAGCTGCGCCGGCGGCTCTGGCCCGAGGATGTCTTCGTCGATTTCGAGCACGGGCTCAACGCGGCGGTCGGCAAGCTGCGCGAAGCGCTGGGGGATTCGGCCGAATCACCTCGCTTCGTCGAAACGCTGGCGCGCCGCGGCTACCGCTTCATCTATCCGCTGGCGAATCGAGCCGAGGCCGAGACGCCGGCGGTCGCGCCTTCCGCTCCGGATCCTCAAACCGGCACGCACGCGTCCCTGCGGCGCACCGGTCTGGTGCTGCTCGGGGTCGCCGCGCTGGTGGCCGCGGCCACCTACCTCATGGTGCGCCGGTTCCAGCCGGCCACCAGCGAGGCGGGCCGGAAGATCATGCTGGCGGTGCTGCCGTTCGACAATCTCAGCGGCGATCCGGAGCAGGAATATTTGAGCGATGGGATGACTGAGGAGATGATCGTGGAGCTGGGCCGGCTCCAGCCCGAGCGGCTCGGCGTGATCGCGCGCACTTCGGCGATGACCTACAAGGGCGCGGCCAAGAGCGTCGAGCAGATCGGCCGCGAGCTGGGGGTGGATTACGTTCTGGAAGGCAGCGTGCGGCGCGCCGCCGATCGGGTCCGAATCACGGCCAAGCTGATCCAGGTCCGCGACCAGACCCAGGCTTGGAGCGGCAGCTACGAGCGCCCGCTGCGCGACGTGTTGGCGCTGCAGAGCGACGTGGCGCAGCCGATCGCCCGGGAGATCCATTTGCGGCTCAGCGCCGGCCAGCAGGACCGCGTCACCCAAGCCCGTCCGGTCCACCCCGAGGCCTACGAGGCCTATCTCAAGGGCCGTTTCTTCGCCAATCAGTGGCGGGTGGAGACGCTCCAGCGCGCGGTGGAGCTCTACCAGCAGGCGATCGGGCTCGATCCAACCTACGCTCCGGCTCACGCCCGTCTGGCCGAGGCCTACTACGGGCTGTCCAACATTCATCTGCCGCCGCGGCAGGCGATGCCGCTGGCGCGCAGCGCCGCCGCCCAGGCTGTGCTGCAGAATCCCGGATTGGCCGAGGGCCACACCATGCTGGCGATGGTTCGATTTGTATACGACTGGGACTCTGCCGCGGCCGAGCGCGGCTTCACCCGCGCCATCGAGCTGGATCCGAGCAGCGCGACCGCGCACCAATGGTACGGCTGGGCGCTGGCGCACCTGGGGCGCCGGGAAGAGGCGTTGGCCGAGCTGCGCCGCGCCCAGCGGCTCGATCCGATTTCATTCTCGCTGCTGCTCGACTTGGCTTGGAGCCTGTATCTGACTCGCGGATACGACGCCGCGGCCGCGCACTACCGCGAGATGATCGAGCTGGCCCCCGACTTCCCGCTCGCTCATCTGTTCCTCGGCATCGTTCACGAGCACCAGGGCCGGCTGGCCCAAGCGGTCCGCGAGCTGGAGCGGGCCCACACGCTCGAAGCGACACCGTGGTCGATCGGCCTGCTGGGCCGGGCCCGGGCCCTGGCCGGCGACTCGGACGCGGCGCGGCGGGCGCTCGCGGAGCTAGAGGAGATGCGGGTTCGGAGCTACGTCTCGCCGTATGTCTTCACCTTGCTCCATCTGGCCCTGCAAGAGAAAGATCCTGCGCTCGACTGGCTGGAGAAGGCGTACCGGGACCGCACCGAGGACGTGATCCTGCTGGCGGTGGATCCGCGGCTCGACCCGCTGCGCGGCGATCCGCGCTTCGCCGATCTGCTGCGGCGCATCGGCTTGCCTCCCTCCGCAAGCGGCTGACCCAGCGGATGGTCGGACTTGTGGCACTCGGTGTCCTGATCGCCTCCAGCGCCGGGCTGCTGTTCCGCATCGAGCCGATCCCGACCTGGTACTATCAGCTCGCTTGGTGGTCGTACATCGTCGCGATCGACAGCTGGAACCGCCGCCTTAGCGGCTCCAGCCTGCTGCGCGATCGGCCGCGGCGCTTGGTCTGGCTGGCGGCGGTCTCGGTGGTGTGGTGGACCCTGTTCGAGGCGATCAATCTGCGGATCGGCAACTGGTATTACGTGATGGATCCGCCGCAGCGCGCCGTGCGCTGGCTCGGCGGCGTGATCGCGTTCGCCACCGTGCTGCCCGGGATCGTCGAGACCTTCGAGCTGATCGGAAACCTGGGCCTGCTGCGCTCGGTGAAAGTGACGGCGCTGCGCTGGAGCCGGGTCAAAGAGCGGTTGTGTCTCGGATTGGGCGTGCTCTCGCTGGGGCTGCCGCTGATCTGGCCGGATCTGTTCTTTCCGCTGGTGTGGGGCAGCTTCGTTTTCTTGCTCGCGCCGCTGAATCGGCGCGGCGCCGAGCACAGCTTTCTGCGCGATCTGGAACGGGGCGAAGCCGGCGCTTTCTGCCGCGCCTTGGCGGCGGGGCTGATCTGCGGCCTGCTCTGGGAGCTGTGGAATTTCTGGGCCCGCACCCAATGGATCTACACGGTGCCGGTGGTCGGAGAGCTCAAGCTGTTCGAGATGCCGCTTTTGGGTTTCTTGGGTTTCCCTCCGTTCGCGGTCGAAAGCCTGGTGCTGATCCGCTGGCTCGATTCGCGGCGCCGGCGATCGCAGCTCCGGGAATGGCCCCTTTGCTGGCGCAGGACCGGGCTCGGAGCCTTGCTGCTGGCCGGATTGGCGGCGGTGTTCCTGGCCGCTGACCACATCACGGTGGATTCCTATTATCATCCGATCGGTCGTTTAGAGACGCTGGCGCCGGAGGTACGCCACCGCCTGACCGGCATCGGGATCACCAGCCCGGAGCAGCTTTTGGGCGAGTCGGACACGCCCCAAGCAATCGCCGCGCTGGCCGGCCGCTGCGGCCTGCCGCCGCGACGGATCGAGCGCTCCCGGGAGCGGGTCGAGCTGATCATGCACCGCGGATTGGGCCTGGAGCGGGCCCGGCAGCTGGAGCGGATCGGTATTCGAAGTCTGAACGACCTGGCCGGCTGGCGCCCTGAGCCGCTCGCCGCCGCGCTGCGGCGGCAGACGGACGCGGTGCCGCTTCGATTCATCGAGCGTCGGGCTCGGGTCTGGCTGCAGGGATTGCCGCCAGGGCTTCGATCGGGGGCCCGATCCGGTAATATCTAGCCGCCGTGCAAGCGCCCAAGTCGCTGTGGCAGAACAAGTGGACCATCGCCGGCGCCATCCTCGCGGTGCTGGCCGCGCTGTTCTTCATCAGCTTTCAGCTCATCGAGCTGCTCGAGCCGCAGCCCAACCCCTACATCGGGATCTGGACCTTTTTGGTCTTTCCGGCGCTGCTGGTGCTGGGTCTGCTTCTGATTCCGCTGGGCTACCTGCTGGAGCGCCGCAAGCGGCGCCGGCTCTACCCGGACGTGAAGGAGTGGCCGCGCCTGCCGCACTTCGATCCCAACAACCCGCTGCATCTGCGCCGCCTGATCATCTTCGCCGGCGGGACGCTCCTGGTGGTTCCGCTGATCGGGCTCAGCAGCTATCAAGGGTATCATTACACCGATTCGACCCAGTTTTGCGGGCAAGTCTGCCACCAGGTGATGCGCCCCGAGTTCACCGCCTACCAGAACTCGCCCCACGCCCGGGTGACCTGCGCGGAGTGCCATATCGGGTCGGGCGCAAGCTGGTTCGTCAAGGCCAAGATCAGCGGCGTGCGCCAGGTCTTCGCGGTCACCTTCGATACCTTCTCGCGACCGATCCCGACCCCGATCGAGGACCTGCGGCCGGCGCGCGAAACCTGCGAGCAATGCCACTGGCCGGCCAAGTTCTACGCCTCGCAGCTGCGCAGCCGGGTGCACTTCCTTTCGGACCAGGACAACACCCGCACCGAGATCCGGGTCTTGGTCAAGACCGGCGGCGGCGATTCTTCGATGGGACCGGCCTCCGGAATTCACTGGCACATGGCCTTGAACCAGCGCATCGAGTACGTCGCCACCGACTTGCGGCGCCAGGTGATTCCGTGGGTGCGCTCGACCGACGGCAGCGGCGCGGTGACCGTGTACCGCTCGGACGGCAAACCGGCCGGCGCCGCCCCGCCCGAGGGCGAGCTGCGGGTGCTCGACTGCATGGATTGCCACAACCGTCCGACCCACATCTATCAGCCGCCGGATCGGGCGGTGAACACCAGCCTGGAGGCCGGCCGCCTCGACCCCGGCCTGCCGCACATCAAGCAGGTGGCGGTCCAGGCCCTGGTCGGAGACTACGCGACCGATGCGGAGGCCGACCGCGGGATCGAAAAGGTCATCCGCGAGCATTACGACGGCGCCGCCGGCGACCGCGCGCCGTGGCCGCGCGGCGCGGTCGATCAAGCGGTCGCGGAAGTGCAGGCGGTTTACCATCGCAGCTTCTTCCCCGACATGAAAGTGGATTGGCGCGTCTATCCGGACAATATCGGACACATGATCTTCAACGGCTGCTTCCGCTGCCACAACGGCGATCACAAGAGCGCCAGCGGTGCGATCATCCGGCGCGATTGCAACGTCTGCCACGAGTTTCTCGAACCGGTGACCGCGGCCGGTGCCCGGACCGATTTCCGGCAAGGCGTGCCGGAGCACCCGATCGAGCTGGTCGGCATCCATGCCGAGCTGCTGTGCAGCTCGTGCCACACCGGCGGCCCGGCGCCGCCGACCTCGTGCGAAGGTTGTCACAGCGCGCAGCGCCGATTCCGGCGCGGCGAGCAGCCGATCCTGCCGGGTCTCGAGCCGGTCGCCGACGTGATGGTCGACGTCGAGTGCGAACTGTGTCACGATTTGTCCGTGCCGCAGACGCCCGAAAATCTCGGGGCCCAGTGCGAAGCCTGTCACGAGCCGGGCTACGCCGACTGGATCGAGGAATGGGACAGCTTGGCCACCGCGGGCCGGGCGCGCGCAGCCGCGGCGATCGCCGGACTGCGACCGGCCGATCCCGGCTCGGGCCGCGAGCTGGTCGGGCAGCTCCAAACCGCGCTCGATCGGGTCGAGCGCGCCGGCGCCCAGCACAATCCCGAATACGCCGAGGCGGTCTACCAGCGGATCGTGGAGCTCGCCGAGTCGGGACCGACCGCATTGAAGGCCGGACGCTAGCGGATCATGGCTTCCAAGGTCGGGGATCGGTACGAGCTGCTCCACCAAATCGGCCGCGGAGCGATGGGGGTGGTCTATCTGGCGCACGATCAGCGGCTCGATCGTCAAGTGGCGGTCAAGCTGATGAGCGTTACCTGCGAGCTGAACGACGAGCTGCGCCAGCGCTTCGAGCTGGAGGCGCGCCGGGTGGCGGCCTTGGCGCACCCCAACATCCTGACGGTGTTCGACAGCGGCGAAGAAGAGAACCGGCCCTACTTCGTGACCGAATACATCGAGGGCCAGGACCTGCAGGAGCTGCTGCATGGGCCCAGCCAGCCGCCGCTGACCGATCTGTTGCCGCTCTATCTCGAGGTCTGCGACGGCCTGTTCTACGCCCACGGCAAAGGGGTGGTGCATCGCGATCTCAAACCGAGCAACATCCGCATCACCCTCACCAGCCACGCCAAGATCATGGATTTCGGCATCGCCCGGCTGGTCGGCCAGGCGAACACCCAAATGACCGCCGCCGGGATGATCCTGGGAACCCCGGAATACCTCTCGCCCGAGGCGATCATGGGCCAGCCGGTCGATCACCGCGCCGACATCTTCGCCATGGGCGTGCTGCTCTACGAGAATCTCACCCGCCGGCGCGCGTTCGAGCGCAGCAGCGCCGGCGCGGTGATGCTCAAGATCCTGCAGGAAGAAGTCGACTACGAAGTCGAACCGTTGCCGACCCTGCCGGCGCCGCTGCTCGAAGCGCTGCGCCGCTCGCTGGTCAAGGATCCGAGCCAGCGGATCGCAACCGCCGCCGAGCTCGCCGGGCTGGTCCATCGCGGACTGGGCGAACTGCAAGGCGTGGAGCTCGGGTCGTGGCGCCCGCGGTCGGGCTCGCAAATCGGGCAGAGCCTGAGCGTCGGGGACCTGGCCACCGTGGAGCTGGGCAGCGGCGAGCGGGCGCTGGGCTCCGGCGCGACTCCGCCCACTCCTGCGGCCAAAGGCAGCGGCACCGGCTCGAGACGCACGCTGACAATTCCGATCCCGAGCTGGGACGTGGTGATGCAGCATCGCGGGCTGATCGGAGCTGGAGCCGGCGTGGTGGTCCTGGCTGCGGCGCTCTTGATGCTTTTCCTCCCCAACCGGGAGCCGGCGCCGGCGACCGGACCGGAAACCGCGCCGGCGAGCGCGGGAGGCACCGAAGCGGCGGCGGTGGAAGCGGCGCCTGCTCCGGTGCCGCCCGGAGCGCTGGGCTCCAAAGCCGGCGCGCCGAAGCCGGGCAAGCGGGTGGCGGAGCCGGGTCCGGTGGTGAAGGGCGGCGGGCAGCAGGTCGCGGCCAAAGGACCCGCCAAGCCGGCTGCTGCCAAACCGGCGCCGGTTACCAACCAGCGGCCCGAGATCCTCGAGCTGGTGGCGTCACCGGCTGACGGACCGATCCAAGCCGGAACCGCGTTGAAGCTGGAAGTGCGTTATCGCGATCCGGACGGCGACCAGTGCCAGGTGGTATGGCGCGCGCCCCAGGGCGGCCGGCTCACCGGCGAGGGTCCCAAGGCGACGCTGGACACCGGCGGACTGGCCGCGGCGGAAGCGCAGGTGGTCTCGGTCACGGTCTCGGTGATCGACGGCGCCGGCGCGGTCGCCACCATGAGCAAGCATTTCAACGTCGAGCCGGCGTTCAGCCCGCGCAATTTCCTGGTCGAGCACGATCACGCCGATATCAAGTTCTGGTCGACCAAGTGCCAGGGCCGGCTCGAGATCCAACGCGACGGCGTGCACTTTTCCTCCGGCAAGCACGTCTTGAGCGTCGCCGATCCGGGGCGGCTGCAGGTTCAGCGCTGGAAGGACGGCGTCGAAATCGTCGACCGCGGCGACGGCAAGGTCTGGCATTTCAAGCCCGCCGCCGGGACTCCTTTCGATCCGACCGAGCTGATCAACAAGCTCGGCGAGTGGACCCGTTACAAACAGTCGTCCCCCTAGCTTGTCCGCCGGCCCCGCGCTGTAACTTGCTGAAAACAGGGGCTGAGCCGGCCCGTTTTCCGAAAGCTATAATGACCCATGAGAGCTTCCCTCGGTGAGGTCGATGGCGTGGGAAGCGGACTCTTTTTCGTTCGGCTCGGTGGGGGAATGGCGACCTGCATCGCTGAGCGGTACGAGCTGCTCCAACAGCTGGGCCGGGGCGCGATGGGTGTCGTCTATCTCGCGCTCGACCGGCGGCTGGGTCGCCAGGTCGCGGTCAAGCTGATGAGCACGGCCTGCGAGATGAGCGCGGAGCTGCGCCAGCGCTTCGAGCTCGAGGCGCGCCGGGCGGCGGCGCTGAATCACCCCAACATCCTGACCGTTTACGACAGCGGCGCAGCCGAGGAACGGCCCTATTTCGTGGCCGAGTACATCGCGGGCCAGGATTTGCAGCAGCTGCTGTACGGCTCGAGCCGCCTGCCGCTGACCGAGCTGCTGCGCATTTTCTTGGAAGTTTGCGACGGCTTGGCCTATGCCCACGGCCACGGCGTGGTCCATCGCGATCTCAAGCCCGGCAACATCCGCGTCACCCAGGCCGGCCACGCCAAGATCATGGACTTCGGCATCGCCCGGTTGGTGGGCGACGCCAGCACCCAGCTGACCGCGGCCGGCATGGTGCTGGGAACACCGGAGTACCTGTCCCCCGAGGGGATCATGGGTGCGCCGGTCGACCATCGCGCCGACATCTTTGCCATGGGCGTGCTGCTCTACGAGATGCTCACCGGGCGGCGCGCGTTCGAGCGCTCCAGCGCCGGCGCGGTGATGCTGCAGATCCTGCAAGAGGACGTCGATTTCGACTGCGAGCCGCTGCCGCGCCTGCCGCGCCCGCTCAACGATGCCCTGCGCCGGGCGTTGAACAAGGATCCCGAGCAACGGATTCAAAACGCCGAGGAGCTGGCCGCTTATGTCCGGGCCGGCCAGCAGGCCCTGGACCAAGCGGGGGCGGCCGGCCTCGAGCGGCCGCAGACCTCGGCTGCCACGCGCCTGGCATCGGCCGCCAGCTCGGCCCAGACGGTTCGGGTCCGCAGCGAGCCGCAGCTGCGACGGCCCCGGGAGCCTGCCGCCGCGCCCGCGCCGGCGCCGAGCTCGGGCCCCGCCAGCCGGCACACGCTTACCATTCCGCTCCCGAGCCTGGAATTTCTATTGCAGCGCAAGGTCACGCTCGGCTTGGCCGCGCTGATCGCCGTCGCCGCCGCGGTGGCGCTCGCCTTCCGGCTGGCGCGAGCTCCGTCCCCGCAGGACGGGATCGAATCGGTGGCGGCGGCCGCTGCCGGCGCGGTGCCGCCCGAGCCGTCGGCCGCGCTGCCCGAGCCGGTCCCGGTGGGCGAGCCCGAGCTCGGCTCTGGATCGCGGTCGCACGACCCGCCGCCGCTGCGCAGCGCCCCCGGTCGACCCGCGCTCCCGAAACCGGAACCCAAACCGCCGCCGCCCAATCAGCCGCCGCGCATCGTGGAGCTCTCGATCGATCCGGCCTGGGCCGGGGCGCCGATAAAAGCCGGCGCGGTGTTGAGTCTGGCGCTGACCTATCATGATCCCGAAGGCCGGGCGTGCCGGATCCAATGGAGCGCGCCGCAAGGGGGGCGTTTGCTCGCTCAAGATACGACCGCGACGCTCGATACCTCCGGCCTGGCGGCCGAAGCGGCGCAGACGATCTCGGTGATCGTATCGGTGACCGATCCGGCCGGGGCGGCAGCAAGTCGAACCGAGACGTTCACCATCACGCCTGCGTTCGAGCCCCGCGCGTACCTAGTGGGTCACGATCATTCGGATCTCAAGTTCTGGTCGACCCAGTGTGAAGGCGAGCTGCGGATCGGGCGCGAGGCGCTGGAATACGCCTCCGGCAAGCACGTCTTGAGCGTGACCGATCCGGCGCGCCTGGCGGTCCAGCCGTGGAAGGATGGCGGCGTGGAGATCGTCGATCGCGGCGCCGGCAAGGCCTGGCACTTTACGCCGGTCGCGGGCGCGGCGCTGGAGCCGGGCGCGCTTTTCGAAGCGGTTCGGTCCTGGCTGCGCTACCGGCAGGAACGAATGGCAGAGGCGAATTCTTGAGCCGGACCGCGCTGCGGTTCGAAGGGGTCTTTTCGGTTTTGGCGACCCCGTTCTCGCCGCGGGACCAAATCGATGAAGCGAGCCTGCGCCGGATCGTGGATCGGTGCATCGCTGCCGGGGTCGACGGCCTGACCGCGCTGGGGGTGACCAGCGAGGTCGGCCGGCTGAGCGAAGCCGAGCGCGCCGCGGTGCGCCGCGCGGTGCTCGATCAGGCCGGCGGGCGGGTTCCGGTGGTGGTCGGCGCGACCGCGGAGGGCCGCAGGCAGTGCATCGAAGCCAGCCGGGCGGCGCAGCAGGACGGCGCCGCCGCGGTCATGATCAGCCCGCCGCGACTGCCCAAGCTCCATTCCGATGCGGTGGTCGGCCACTACCGCGCGGTGGCGGAGGCGATCGAGATTCCGATCGTGGTGCAGGACTACCCGCCGGTCTCGGGCTTCGCGATGGAGCCGGCGCTGCTGGTTCGGATCGCCCGCGAGGTGCCATCGGTCGGAGCGATCAAGCTGGAGGATCCGCCGACTCCGCTCAAGACCGCGCGGATCCTGGACGCCGCGGGCGGGGCGCCGATTCGGATCTTGGGCGGTCTCGGCGGGGTTTACCTGCTGGAGGAGCTGCTTGCCGGCGCGGCGGGCGCGATGACCGGGTTCGCCTTCCCCGAGATTCTGGTCGAAGTTGTACGCCGCTTCCGTGCCGGCGCGGTCGATTCGGCGGCGGAGCTGTTCTACCGCTACGTCGCGCTGATGCGGTTCGAGTTTCAGGAAGGCATCGGCCTGGCGATCCGCAAGGAGGTCCTGCGCCGCCGCGGCGCCCTGGTCCATGCGGCGGTGCGCCCGCCGGCAACCACGCTCGACCCCGGCACCGGCGCCGCGCTCGATCGGGTGCTGAAGCATATGCAATCGCAACCCGACGCCATTCGGTTTGGCGTGGCGGCGGATCTGGCGCCGTCTGCCAGGGGGTGAGGGGCAGTTCCCCCACTCTCCATGCAAAAGGGCTAGTTCGCCCTCCTCCAGCGTACCTTTGTGTACTTTACAGGGAGATGCGCACCCGGTGGGGGGAGGTGTACGATGCGGTGCTGTTTCTGGATCGGATGGAGATCAGCGCGAAACGCGACTGACGGATACCGACTCGCAAACGGGTCGCGGGCTCGCTAGAATGAATTTCTGCTGTGTTTTCGGCCGGCTTGCCGTTCGAGCCCGATCTTCCCAAAGAGGAGCGCTCTCATGCTGAAACTCGTTATTGCCTGCTCACTCGCGGCGGTCTTGCTCGCCACTTGGGCGTCCGCGAACGATTCCGAAACCGGCGCCGCGCAGAGCCAACCGCCCGCCGATCATCCCTTGATCACGCCGTGGCAGGGTCCTTACGGCGGCGTTCCACCCTTCGACCGCGTTCAGGTCGATCAGGTCAAGCCGGCGCTCGAGATCGCGATGGACCAGCAGCTGGCCGAGATCGATCGGATCGCGAACGATCCGGCCGCGCCGACTTTCGACAGCACCATCGCCGCGCTGGAGCGCAGCGGTCGCGCGCTCGATCGGATCGGCACGATCTACGCCGTGTATAGCTCGACGATGAGCAGTCCGGAGTTCCAGGCGGTCGAGCGCGAGATGGCGCCCAAGCTGGCCGCCTTCCAAGATCAGATCTTTCAAAACGAGAAGCTCTTCGCCCGGCTCGCCGCGGTCTATGAGGGAGCGGAGAAAGCGCAGCGCAGCGCCGAGCAGCAGCGGCTGATCTGGCTCGACTACACCAACTTCGTCCGCGCCGGCGCCCAGCTCGATGCGGCCGCCAAGGCGCGCTTGTCCGCGATCAATCAGCGCCTGGCGACCTTGTTCACCGAATTCAGTCAGAACGTTCTGGCCGACGAGACCGACTACGTGCTGGTGCTCGACAGCGAAGCCGACCTCGCTGGACTGCCCGAGTCGGTCCGCTCCGCGGCCGCCGCCGCGGCGGCCGAGCGCGGCCACTCGGGTAAGTGGGCGATTCTGAACACGCGCTCGAGCATGGATCCGTTTCTGACCTACTCGCAGCGGCGCAATCTGCGCGAAAAGGTCTGGCGGACCTACTACAACCGCGGCGACAACGGCGACGCCAAGGACAACAACACGATCATCAGCGAGATCCTCAAGCTGCGCGCCGAGCGCGCCAAGCTGCTCGGCTACGAAACCCACGCCCACTGGCGGATGGAAAACACGATGGCCAAGACCCCGGCCCGAGCGATGGAGCTGATGGAGGCGGTTTGGCCGCCGGCGGTCGCCCGGGTGCGCGAGGAAGTGGCCGACATGCAAGCGATCGCCGAGCGGGAAGGCGCCGGCATCCGGATCGCGCCTTGGGACTACCGCTTCTACGCCGAGAAGGTGCGCAAGGACAAATACGATCTGGATCAGAACGCGGTCAAGCCGTATCTCCAGCTCGAGAAATTGCGGGAAGGGATGTTTTGGGTCGCGGGCGAGCTGTTCGGCTTCCGCTTCCGGCCGGCCGAGGGCGTGCCGGTCTACCATCGCGAGGTCCGGGTTTGGGAGGTGACCGATCCTGCGGGCCGGCACGTCGGGCTGTGGTACTTCGATCCGTATGCTCGAACCGGCAAGCGTTCGGGCGCGTGGATGAACGCCTACCGCTCGCAGGAGCGTTTCGACCGCCCGGTGACCCCGATCGTCTCGAACAACGCCAATTTCGTGAAAGGCCGGCCCGGCGAGCCGATCCTGATCAGCTGGGACGACGCCAAAACGCTGTTTCACGAATTCGGGCACGCGCTGCACGGGCTCAACTCCAACGTGCACTACCCGACCCTGGCCGGCACCGCGGTGTTTCGCGACTACGTCGAGTTTCCGTCCCAGCTGCTGGAGCACTGGCTCGAAACCCCGGAGGTGCTCAGCCGCTTCGCGCTGCACCACCAGACCGGCGCGCCGATTCCGGCCGAGCTGGTGCGGAAGATCCAGCGCGCCTCGACCTTCAACCAGGGCTTCGAAACGGTCGAGTATCTGGCCAGCGCGCTGGTCGACATGAAGCTGCATCTGGCCGGCACCAAGCCGATCGACCCGGATGCGTTCGAGCGCGAGACGCTCCAAGCTCTCGGGATGCCGGACCAGATCGTGATGCGGCATCGCACCCCGCACTTCAGCCACATCTTCGCCAGCGACAGCTATTCGGCGGGTTATTACAGCTACCTATGGTCGGACACCTTGACCGCGGATGCCTACGAGGCGTTCACCGAGGCCGGCGGACCCTATGATCGGACCGTGGCCCAGCGTCTCGCGCGGCACGTCTTCTCGGTCGGCAACACCATCGACCCGGCCGAAGGCTACCGCGCCTTCCGCGGCCGCGACGCCAAGATCGACGCGCTGATGCGCAAGCGCGGCTTTCCGGTTCCAGCGGCTGCGGCCCCGCAGGACGCGTCGCGCTGATTGCCGGATCGCAGCGGAGCTGGCCGCGACGAGGCAATCTGGCTAGAATAGCCAGATGACGACGGCGCCGATTACCGAGCTCAAGAATCGGCTCAGCCACTACCTTCGGATCGTGGCCCGCGGCGAGACCGTGACCATCCTCGATCGCGGGCACCCGATTGCGCAGATCACGCCGCTGGCCGCGGTCCAAGCCGAGCTTGAGCGCTTGGCCGCGGCCGGCCTGGCGCGGCTGCCGCAGCGCAGGCTCTCGAAGAGCTTCTGGACCCGCAAGCTCCCGCGCAGCTCGGCATCGGTCTCGAGCGCGCTCGAAGCGGAGCGCGCCGATCGAATCTCGTGAGGCCGCATTACTGGGACGCATCGGCTTTGGTGCCGCTCTGCGTGGCCGAGTCGACCAGCCCGGACTTGCGCCGCTTGGCTGCCGGCAGCGCGATCGTGACCTGGTGCCTTTCAGCGGTCGAAATCGCGTCGGCGATCGAACGCAGGGCCAGGGAGGGAGCTCTCGGTTCGAACGCCCGCGCGTTGGCCTTGAGAAATCTGTCCGAGCTTTCGGCCAGTTGGACCGAAATCACGGCCCTCGAAACGGTTCGCGAGCGCGCCTTGCGGCTGCTGGCGACCCATACGCTGCGAGCCGCGGACGCGCTTCAATTGGCCGCCGCTCTGCTGGCGGCCGGCGACCGACCCGCGCGCTACGGTTTCGTGTGCGGCGATGCGCGCTTGCGGCAAGCCGCCCGGCGCGAGGGTTTTCAGCCGGTTGGATTTCTGACCC
>DASWHO010000236.1:0-2001 GCA_036398155.1 Acidobacteriota bacterium | reverse complement strand
AGTCGGTCTGATAGACGCCGTCGACCGAACTGCCCAGCGGCGCCAGCAGGCGCGCGGCGCTGAACTCGATCGAAGGGCCACCTTGAGTCAGCGAGCCATTCATCGTAGCGCCGCTGACCGCCGCCACCAGGCCGTGGGCCGGATTGAGGATGCTGGTCAGAGACATCTGATCGCCGCTGACGGTCCCCAGAAAAACCCCCAGGCTGGCGAGATTCGAGGACAGGAGCAGGCCGATCGTTCCGCCCTCGGACTCCATCACCGTCAAGATCTCGCCGCTGCTGAGCTGCCAAATCCCGCTGGCATCGGTCACCTGCCGCCCGAGCCAATAGGTCTCCGCAACCACCAAGGATCCCGCCGCCGAAGCCGCCGGCGCCGGCGTTTGGGGTGCGATCTGAACCAACAACAGAAAGGTAAGTCCGGCCCACGCGATCGACCGCATCGTCCTCTACCTCCAAGGGACCGGCGCGAGCGCCTGGCCGCAGCGCGGTACGCGCGCGACCAGCGGCGCGCCAACCTCCATACCCAAAAGGTTTACGCCATGTCCCCCGCGCAAAGATGGGAGCCCCGAACGCGGCGGACGGCTACTTGGACTTATCTGTACCACACTCGCCGTCCCGGATCAATTCTCGCACCGGCAGGGGGCTGTCCTAGGACGGCACCACCCGCAGCACCTCTGGGTGTCGGGGCCGTCGGAGCCGCCGACGCGAGATGGAAGTGTCCCCGAAACCCGGGTTAAGTAAACTGTCCCCGAAATAGCTCCGACCCACCGAGAATGAAGCTCGCCCTGATCGGCCCGACGTTCCCGTTCCGCGGCGGCATCTCGCACTACACCACCCTTCTGTGCCGGGCCTTGAGCGAGCGGCACCAGGTCGGTTTTTTCTCGCTCTATCGCCAGTACCCGCAGTGGCTGTTTCCGGGCTCGACCCAGGTCGATCGCACCGACACGGCCTTCCGAGTAGACAATCGGCCCAGCCTCAGCCCGATCAATCCGCTGTCGTGGCTGATCACCGCGCGCCGCGTGGCGCGCTTCGATCCGGAGCTGATCCTGCTTTCCTGGTGGCACCCGTTCTTCGCGCCCGCGTTCGGCAGCGTCGCGCGGCTGGCGCGCTGGAGCGCCCGCCGGCCGAGCTGCTTTCTGTGCCACAACGTGATCCCCCACGAGTCGACCCCGGTCGATCGGCTGCTCTTGCGCTACGCCTTTGGGTCCGGCGCGGCCTTCATCACCCACTCGCGCGAGGACGCCCGGCAGCTCGAGCGGCTCCGGCCCGGCGCGCGCATCTATCTCAACCCGCATCCGACCTATGACGTGTTCGCCGCCGGGCCGCGCCGGCCGAACCAAGCGGCCAAAGCCGCGCTGGGGCTGGGCGGCAAGCGGGTGCTGCTGCACTTCGGCTTCATCCGCGATTACAAGGGGCTCGACCATCTGCTGCAGGCGATGGATCGGCTCGAGCCGCAAGCCGGCTACCACCTGCTGCTGGTCGGCGAGTTCTACGTCGACCGCGCCAAATACCAGGTCCAGCTCGACCGGCTGGCGCAGCGCGGCCAGCTCACCCTGATCGATCGCTACGTCCCCAACGACGAGGTCGCGCTGTACTTCTCGGCCGCCGACTTGGTCACCCTGCCCTATGTCAGCGCCACCCAGAGCGGGATCGTTCAGATCGCCTACGGTTTCGAGAAACCGGTGCTGGCCACCGCGGTCGGCGGCCTACCCGAGGTGGTGATCGACGGCGAAACCGGCTACCTGGTCCCGCCGGCGGACGCCACCGCGATCGCCGCCGCGGTGCGGCGCCATTTCGAAGCCGGCGAACCGGAGCGGATGCGCGGTCGCATCGTCGAGGAGAGCCGGCGCTTCTCCTGGGCGGCCATGGTCCGAACCATCGAGCGCGTGGCGCAGGATCTTCGGGCTTGACCGCCGCGAAGCGCGCGGCAGCCATCAGCCGCGCCGGCTCCGAAAGTTCAGCTCGGGCGTTTGAGAACCAGCGGCCCTCGGGGCAGCTCCGC
>DASWHO010000235.1:0-3599 GCA_036398155.1 Acidobacteriota bacterium | reverse complement strand
CGTCCCACCGGCACCACTTCGAGCGCGATGAGCCAACCTCCATGGCACACCGCTCCTGCGGTACAATCCGCGGGCCGATGCTGGGTCGGGGGATTTGGGGCCGGTGACGCGTCCATTGCTGGTGGTCTGCGGCGAGGCGTCCGCCGACCTCTACACCGGACGGCTGCTCGCCGAGCTGAAGCGATTGCGTCCGCAAGTGGCTGCGTTCGGCGCCGGCGGTCCTCACTGCCGAGCGGCCGGGATGGATACGGTGGTCGGCCTGGAGCGGCTCAACGTGATGGGCTTCAGCGAAGTCTTGGGCCGATTGGGCGATCTGCTGCGCGCGCGCCGGGAGCTGATTCGCGAGGCCGTGCGCCGCGGCGCGCGCGCCGCGCTGCTGGTCGATTTCCCCGATTTCAACCTGTCGCTGGCCCGCGCGCTGAAGCGCCGCGGCCTGCGGATCTGCTACTACATCGCGCCCACGGTCTGGGCCTGGCGCGAAAGCCGCCTGGGTTTGCTGCGCCGCTACGTCGACCGGCTGCTGCTGATTTTTCCGTTCGAGCCGGCCTATTTCGAAGGCAAGCAGATCGCGACCGCCTTCGTCGGCCACCCGCTGGTCGAGGCGACCCGGCCGGCGTCGAGCCGCGCCGCGGTGCGCCAGCGCTTGGGGGTCGGCCCCGGTGAGACGCTGCTCGCGCTGCTGCCCGGCAGCCGGCCGCATGAAATCAGCCGCAACCTCGGGGTGCTGCGCGAGGTTGCCGAGCGCTTGCAGCGCAGCCGCGCGGTGAAGGTGGCGCTCGGGACGCTGGCCGATCCGTCCGAGCGGCGCTGGCCGCTGCCCGCAGAGCGCACCCCGGATCTGCTCGCGGCCAGCGACTTCGCGGTGATCAAAAGCGGGACCGCCACCGTCGAGGCTGCGATCCACGGGGTGCCGTTCGTGGTGATCTACCGTGCCTCGGCGCTGAGCTGGGCGATCGCGCGGCGCAAGGTCAAGGTGCGCTTCGCCAGCATGGTGAACCTGATCGCGGGCCGCGAAGTGGCGCCGGAGTTTCTCCAGGAGCAGATGCGACCGGAGCGGATCGCGGCCGCCATCGAGCGGCTGCTGGACCAGCCGAGCCGGCTCGATCAAATGCGATCCGATCTGGCCTGGGTCCGTTCCCAGCTCCGAGGGGAAGGCGCCAGCGCCAAGGCCGCGGCCGAAGTCGACGACTTTCTCGGCGGAGCGGCATGAGCGCCTGGGTCGAGCGGCTGGCGAAACGGCGCATCGCGGTCGCCTACCTCTACGTCCCGGTGTTTTTTTGGCTGGCGCGGCCGACCGCCGTTTCCCTCGGCCTGGGGTCGGTTCCGGCCTTAATCGGATTGGGTCTGCGGCTGTGGGCCTCGGGTTATCTGCGCAAGGGTGAGGTTCTGGCCACCGGCGGGCCGTACCGCTTCTGTCGCAATCCGCTCTATCTGGGCAGCTTCTTGCTGCTGCTGAGCTTCGCGATCGGCAGCGCGAGCTGGTGGCTGCTCTGGCTCAGCCCGCCGCTGTTTCTGCTCTTCTACCTGCCGACCATGTGGCGGGAGGAGGCCGAGCTGGAGCGGCGCTTCGGCGCCGCCTATCGCGACTACAAGTCGCGGGTGCCGCGCTGGGTTCCCGGCTGGCCCAAACAGAGTGGCCCGTCGCCGGGCTGGTCGTGGGAGCGGGTGCGGCGCCACCGCGAACCCGCCACCACAGCGATCGCTCTGATCGCGTATCTCTTGTTGATCCTGAAGGGTTGGTTGTTGCCCCTGTTTTCTTGACAGGGCGGCGCCGGGAGCCCTAAGATCATCTATCTTCGCCGGCCGGCGCGGGACGGCGCGCGCGCCTGAGATGCAACCGAGCCGGGGGATGTCGGTCCGCAGCGTTCTTTAGCGCTCCAGTCTCAACGAACGCACAAACCAGTGACGCCGAAATCGACCTCCGGCCGGCTTTTTCGCTACATCCTCCCGCACACCGCCAAGCTGCTGGCCTCCGCCCTGGGGTCGGTGGTGGTGGCCGGCTGCACCGCCGCCTACGCCTTTTTCATCAAGCTGCTGTTCGATTATGTCTTGATGCCGCAGCCGATGCCGGAAGGCGGCTGGCCGGCCAAGGAGCGCTATTTTCGCGCCTTCATGGACTGGCTCGAGATGGCCCAGGCCGAGCTCTGGGTCGCGGTCCCGGGCCTTTTGGTGGTGCTGTTCATGGCCAAGGGCGCGGCCGCCTACCTTTCGTCGGTGGCGATGAGCCTGGCCGGTTACTCGGTGGCGACCGACATCCGCAACGATCTCTACCGGGCGTTGCACCAGCAGCCGGTGCGCTTTTTCCAGAGCCAGGCGACCGGCGGGCTGATGAGCCGCTTTCTCTCCGACATCGAGAAGATCCAGGAGGGGCTGGCGCGGCTGTGCGGCGATTTGTTGAAGGAGACCTCGACCTTGTTGGCGCTGGGCATCTACGTGGTGATCCTGGACTGGCGCCTGGCGGCGGTCTCGCTGGTGATCGCCCCGCTGATCGTGATCCCGATCGTCCAAGTCGGCCGCCGCCTCAAGCGCACCCACCAGCGCAGCCAGGAGCGCACCGGAGAGATCGCGACCCTGCTGCACGAGACCATCGGCGGGATCCGGGTGGTCAAGGCGTTCAACATGGAGAGTTTCGAGATCGGCCGCTTCGTCGAGGCCACCCGGCGCCTGATGCGAAGCTGCGTGCGCGCGGCCAAATTCGAGGCGCTGGTGACGCCGGTGATGGAGCTGATCGGCGGGGTCGGCGCCGCGGTGGTGATCTTCTACGGCACCTTCCAGATTCGCAGCGGCACGATGACGCCGGGCGACTTCGCGGCGTTTCTGGGGGCGTTGCTGCTCATGTACGAGCCGATGAAACGGCTCTCCGGAACCGGCGCCAAATACCAGCAGGCGCTGGCCTGCGCCGAGCGCGTGTTCCAGCTGATGGGCGGGCGCGACGAGGTGCGCGAGCTCCCCGATGCGCGCGTGCTCGCGCCGCTGCGCCAAGGGATCGAGTTCCGCTCGGTCTACTTCGGCTACGAGGACGGCCTGGTGCTGCGCAACGTCAGCTTCGAAATCCAAAAGGGCGAAGTGGTCGCGCTGGTGGGTCCGAGCGGCGCCGGCAAGACCACTCTGATCAACCTGCTGATGCGCTTCTACGATGTCCGCACCGGGGCGATCCGGATCGACGGCATCGACCTGCGCGCGGCGACGATCGCTTCGCTGCGGGCCCAGATCGGCCTGGTGACCCAGGAGACGGTGCTGTTCAACGACACCGTGCGCAACAACATCGCCTACGGGCGAGCCGATACGCCTCCGGAGGCGATCGAGGCGGCGGCGCGCGCCGCCTACGCCCACGATTTCATCGCCAAGCTGCCCGCCGGCTACGACACCATCTTGGGCGAACGCGGCGCCCGGCTCTCGGGCGGGCAGCGCCAGCGGATCGCGATCGCGCGGGCGCTGCTCAAGGACCCCCCGATCCTGATCCTCGACGAGGCGACCAGCGCGCTCGACAGCGAGAGCGAGGTGATGCTGCAGAACGCGATCGCCAACCTGCTGCGCGATCGCACCACCTTGGTGATCGCCCACCGGCTCTCCACCGTGCGGCGCGCCGATCGCATCAT
>DASWHO010000234.1:0-17165 GCA_036398155.1 Acidobacteriota bacterium | reverse complement strand
GCGAAGTCCTGTTCAACGACTCGGTGAGCGACGTAGAGCTCCTGGTCCTCATCCGCGGCAAAGAGGGCCGGGTGAGCTTCCGAATCCCCGAGTCGATCCGACACCGTGCCGAGCGATTGAAAATGGAGCGGCGTGCCGTGCTTGGAGGGACCTCTGATGACCGATGAGAACGTCTAATCGACTACCTTGCGTCTGTCCAAATTGGCTGGTTTCAGCGTCTTCCAGCGCACGAGCCGCTCGGCTTGAAACAATCCGCCAGATCCCGCATCCTTCCCGGGAATCATCCTCTGCGTGCCGCGGCTGATGCAGGGCGAGATGAAGAACCTGATTCAGCAAGCCCTCTCGGCACCAAGCTACGAGTCCCGATTGCGTCGCGGCCGAACTCTGATCGCTCGCTTCGGTAGGCACTGCAATGGACCTACAACATACGTAACCTAGTCTTCCGTGCAATAATCAGAACGTCAGAACGTGCATTCAAGACTCAATCGGGACTGGAATTCAGCTCCCTGAGCTGACTCGTGGCAAAGGTCGTCTTTGCATCGCAAATCATGAGAATGCCTAGCAGATTGTAACGGCGTATAAGGTAGGCCTGCGTTTCGTCCAGACTGTTGCGATCAAGGGAATCGCGATCTGCGATGCGAAAGTAATTGAGCTTCGCCTCTGCCTCTTCAGGAATAAACAGACCAACGCCTCTATCTTGGAAAAACCTGAAGGCTCGAGTGTGCTGAAAACTTTGGTGGCGGGGACTGAATTCGTTCGGGCACAAGACAATTCCGTCTTCCGCGGATACGATCGCGCCGTCTAGCACTGGATATTCTTCGAATATCCCACTGGGAACAGCGTACAGGCAGTCAGTCCATGCGGCGGTTGTTTCTGTTCTCCAGAAGGCGACTTGTCTAGTGCCGTACAGAGTTCCCATGATTTGCTCGAACATGACTTGCGGGATGGCATCACATCTTATTTTGAACCACAATAGCCACAATCGGTCGTGCTGCGGGTCACGTGCCCGCAACTGGCGTATTCCATGCCTGGCCCGATCGGCTGTGTTCTCATCGTATCCGGAGGACCGTTCTCTAACGCCAGATACTGAAAGCTCGTAGGCTTTCTCAGGGTAAGTATGTCACTCTCCTTGGGCAAGCTCCTGCGGCAGGGCTTCATCATCGAATCGTTCTTTGACCTCAACTAGGTAGCCTGCGTCGTCTCCATCCACGAGAAGATCGGGTGATCTGTTCCGGCCGGCTGGTATGGGGGTAGCGGACAGTCTCAACGCATTTTGAAAGAACAATCGAGCTTTCCTCTCACCCGGGGTTTCTGCGCGTTCAGGCATCTGACTGATTGAGCCGAAGGCATTTTACTACAACGGCCGCTAGGGATTTTTTATTTAGCGGCCTTCGAAGTGCGGCGGGCGCTTGGAGAGCAGGGCGTCGAGGCCGGCGGCGAAGTCCTGGGTGCGGGCGCAGGCGCTGATCGCGGCGCGTTCCTCCTCCATTTGACGCTCGAGGTCGAGGCTGCGCAGCAGCAGGCGCTTGGCCTGCCCGAACGCCTCGGTCGGCCCCTGAGCCAGCCGGCGCGCCAGCGCCATGGTCTCGCGCTCAAGCTCGGCGTCCGCCACCACCCGATTGACTAGCCCGATCCGCTCCGCCTCCGCGGCGCTCAAGACCGGGCTGAGCAGCGCCAGCTCGAGCGCCCGGCCGTAGCCGATCCGGCGCGGCAGCAGCGCGGTCAGCCCGCCGTCGGGCGGCAGCCCGATGTTGGCGTAGGCGATCGCGAAGCGCGCGCTCTCGGCCGCGATCACCAGATCGCAGGCGGCGGCGAGCGAAAACCCGCCGCCGGCAGCCACCCCCGAAACGCTCGCCAGCACCGGGACCCGCAGCCGCCGCAAAGTCGCGACCACGCTGTGGAAGTACAGGGTCAGCTCGCGGATGTAGAGCGGCGCCGCCCCCGGCTGCTGGGCGCGGAACTCCTTCACATCCCCGCCGGCGCAGAAGTTGCCCCCGGCGCCGCGCAGCACCAGACAGCGCGCGGAAGGGTCCTCGGTCAGGGCGCCGATCGAGCGCTCCAGCTCGCGGGCCAGCGAAACCACCAGGGCATTGAGCCGCTCGGGGCGGTTCAAGGTCAGAACGACCAGCGCACCCTCGCGCTGCACCAAGATCTCGGACACGATTTTAACTCCTTGTGATAGATGTCGCCGCGATCACTCGAAGTAAAAGGCGTCGGAATCGCCGACCGGCAGCGGAATGCCGCGCTGCGGAAACAGCCTGCGGCGCAGGCGGCCGAGCAGGACATTCAGGGGATGCCCGCGCCGCAGAAAGCTCAGCGGCGGGCGCCGCCGCACCCCGATGCTTTTGGCCAGCAGCAGCAGGCCGCGGTGGCGCGGATCGACCCGCAAGCCCTTGTGAATCAGCGGCACGGCGCTGCCGCGATCCTTCTGATCGAGGTAAATGAGCGCCAGGTTGTGACAGGCGTGGGCGCGGTAGCGGCGGCTGGCCAGCCCGACGCGCGCCAAGCGCCGGCCTTCGTCGTAGTCGCCGACCGATCGCGCGATGCTCAGGCCCAGATACGACTGCACCGCCAGGTGCAGCTCCTGCTGGCCGACCAGAACCGGGAGCCGGTGGAGCGCCTGCAGCAGCTCCGCCGCCTGGTAGTAGCGGCGCCGCTCGCAGAGCTCGACCGCCTGCCCGAACTGGGCCTGCCGCTCCTCGGCCGCGGCTGATTCGCGGTCTCCCATCCCCTTGATTTTAGAACAGTTCTACCGGGGAATGGCGCTCAATCGCGGACCGAGATGTCGATCCGCGCGGTCTCCAGCGCGGACGCGGATTGCCCCACCAGCTCGATGCGGTGGCGGCCGGGCTCCAGCGGCCAGTCGGCTTCGAACGGCGGCGCGACCTCGGCCAGCAGCCGGCCGTCGACCCACCACTCGAGCCGCTCGACCGCGGGCGGCGCCGCGCCGGCCAGGCGCAGCACCTGGTACTCGCGGCGCAAGATCGGATCGATCGCGAACACATCGCCGGCCCGCGGCGAGAGGATCGCCATTCGAGCGGCCGGCTCGGAGCCGCGCGGCTCCAGCGCTGCGAGGGTTCGCCGCGGCTGCCCGTGCTCCAGCGGCCGCCACGCGACCGGCACGGTATCGGACCGCGCATGCTCGGAACATGGCGCCGGCGGCGGCCGCTCGCTGAAGAACAGCTCGGCGATCCGGGTCGGACAGCCCGGTCCCGGAGTGCCTCCGCTGGCGGGACAGACCGCGCGCGGCTCCAGGCCCGGCGGGCGCGGAAAATCCGGCGCTTCCCAACCGCCGCGCTGCCACAAGAGCAGCATCAGCTCGCGAAACAGCGGCGCCGCGCCGCTGATCCCCGAGGCCGAGCGCATCGGCCGGCCGTCGAAGTTGCCGGCCCAGACCCCGACGGTGTGGCGCGGCGTGAACCCGATGGTCCAGTTGTCGCGATACCCTTCCGAGGTGCCGGTCTTGGCGGCGCACGGAAACGGCAGCTCCAGCGGACCGCCGCTGCCGAATGCGGCCCGGCGCGCATCGGGATCCGCCAGTACCGCGCTGATCGCGTAGGCGCTGCGCCGGCCGAGGAATCGGCCGGGCTCCGCCCCCGGCGCGGCGGCGGCGCTCGCCAGCGGCCGGCCGCGCTGATCGAGCAACTTACGCCACCACACCAGCGGCGGCAGCTCGCCCTGCCGCGCCAGCCCGGCGTAGGCGCGGGTCAGCTCCAGAAGCGTGACCTCGCCGCCGCCCAGAGCCAGACCGAGACCGTAATGGCTCGGCGAGCGGGTCAGGCTCGCGAAGCCGGCGCGGCGCAGCAACCGCAGGATCGATCCCACCCCGAGCTGCTGCGCCAATCGAATCGCCGGCACGTTGTAGGAGCAGGCCAGCGCCGTCCGCAGGCTGACCCAGCCGTGGTAGCGGCCGTCGTAGTTGCGCGGCCGGTAGCTGCCGACCGGCGTCGCGGTCTCGAGCGGAGCGTCGTGCACCCGCTCCGCCAGATCGTGGCCGCGCTCCAGCGCCAGCGCGTAGACCAGCGGCTTCAGGGCGCTGCCGGGCTGGCGCCGCGCGGTGGCGCCGTTGACCATCCCGGCGCGATCGGGATCGAAGTAATCGACCGAGCCGGCCAGCGCCAGCACTTCGCCGCTGGCGTGGTCCAGAATCAGCGCCGCCGCATTGCTGATGCCGCGGCGCGCGGACGCCTGCACGTGGGCGCGCAGCCGTCCTTCCAGCTCGAGCTGCAGGTCGAGATCGAGCGTGGTGCGAACCTCGCGCACCGAACCGAGACCGGCGCGCCGCAGGCGGGACCGCACCGCGTCGCAGAAGTGCGGAGCCAGAAACGCCCGCTGCGGCGCGGTCCAGCCCAACGCTTCGCGGCGCGCGCGCTCCAGCGCCTCCGCCCCGATCCAGCCGAGCCGGCGCAGGCGTAAAAGGACGCCGCGCTGGGCCGCCGCCACCCGCTCGGGGTGGCGGTAGGGATCATAGCGCGCCGGCGAGCGCGGCAGGACCGCCAGCGCCGCCGCCTGCCCTAGCGACAGCGCGGCGGCGCTGCGGCCGAAGTAGAGCCGCGCTGCGGCTTCGATGCCGTAGCACTGGTTGCCGTAGCCGGTGCGATTCAGGACCTGCTCGAGGATTTCGCCCTTGTCGAGCTGCGCCTCCAGGCGCAGGGCGTAAAGCGATTCATGGAGCTTGCCGGGCAGGCTGCGCCCGGTGCCGAGCAGGATCGAAGCGAGCTGCTGGGTCAAGGTGCTGCCGCCGGAGACGATGCGCCGGGCCTTCAAATTGGACCAGGCGGCGCGCGCCAGCGCCAGCGGATCGATCCCGAAATGGTGTTCGAAGCGGTGATCCTCCGCGGCCAGAGTCGCAAGCCGCACCGCCGGCGGCAGCTGCTCGATCCGGAGCCAGCGGCTGCGCCCTTCGCGATCCGAGAGCACCTCCCGCAGCAGGCGGCCGCGGCGGTCGGTGATCCGCAGGCTGACCACCGGACCTGGATCGAGCACCGCCGGCGCGATCGGCCAGGCGACGTAGACGGCGACACCGCCGAGCGCCGTGAGCCCGAGCAGAAAGAGCGCCACGCGCCGCCGGCGCCGATCCATCCAGCTTCGCGCGGCGCCGAGCTTAAGGCGCATGGATCCGGACCCGCGCCGAGCCGGTGCGACCGAACACCTCCGGGTGATACATCTCCTCCGCATGCGTCGGCGGCAGCTCGAAATCGCCGGGCGCGAGGGCGCGGCACAGATAGCGATAGACGTGGACGCCGGCCGGCAGGCGGTCGGCGAACAGCCGCACCTCGGCGTCGCGGCGCTCGATGTGGACGAACGGCGAGTCTGCTTGCGGCTCGTCCGCGCGGCTCGCCTCGGTCGCGAATCGGGTGTTGACGATTTCGAAGCCGGCCGGAATCGGGTCGTTCACCGCGACGTACAGCCGCTCGCGCGCGCTGGCGAAGGTGAGCTCGACCTCGACCAGGTCGCCGGCCTGAAACTCGGTGCGCGGCGCGCTTTCGCCCGAGCGCCGCAGGGTCTTGAGCAGAGCGATCCCTTCATCGCGCGGCGGCGCCGCGCCTTTCGGCGTGTAGCTCCAGCGCAGCGCGTAGTAGAGCCGCCCCGCGCCCTGCTTGTCGATCGCGACCGGAATCTCGGGCCCGGCCGGCAGCGCGGACAGATCGCGCTCCGCACGCGCGACCTTGGCGCTGCGGCCACGAAACGCCTCCTCCAACAGCAGCTCGCCCCCGAGCTCAATCCGCGCCCGCAAATCGGGCTGCCCCGACTCGAACCGCGTCAGGTAAACGGCCAAGGCCTCGAGCACGTACGCGTTGTCCTGGGTCGAGCTCCAGCGCCCCTTGCGCTTGGCTTCCAGCAGCCAGGCGACCATGCGCTCGGCCAGCGGCTCGGGGCGTTCCTGATCGAGCAGCGCCAGCAGGCCGACCGCGGTGGTGCGCTCCGAGCTGTCGAATATGGCCGCGCCGCCTTCGGGATCGTCTTGCTCCAGATAGGCCGTGCGCGGCGCGAGCTGCAGCCGGTTGCGCAGCTGCTGCAGCAGCTTGGCGGCGCCGGCGCGATCGCCGCCCAGCTTGAGGGCGCGGGCGAGGTAGGCGTGCGCGAAGCTCGGCAGCGCGTCGGCTTGGGCCAGCAGCGCCTCGAGCGCGGCGGTTTCGCTCTGCCCCAAGCGCGCCGCAGCGTAGGCAGCCAGTGCCAGCGTGCTCTGCTTGGCGGCGCTGGTGTAATACTCGAAGTCGCCGTCACGCTCGCCGCGCAGCAGCGCCTGAAGGTAGCTCAGTAGCGCCACGCGGGCTGGCGGTGCGATCGCGAAGCCGGCGGCTTCGGCCTGGGCCACGAGCTCGGCGGCATACGCGCTGGTAAACGGATCGACGCGCTCGCCGCCGGGCCAGTAGGACAGGCCGCCGGTCCAGGTTCGGTACGCCGCCAGCGAATCGAGCTTGCTCTGAATCAAAGCCGGGATATCGCGGCCATCGAGCAGCCCGACGCCGAAAGCCTTGGCCAACTGGTGGGCCCAGAGCAGCCCGCGCAACGCCGAGGAAACTTGCTCGAGGCAGCCGTACGGATACGTGACCAGATAGTGCAGCGCCGGCTCGAGCCCGATCAGCCCGGTGACCGCGGCGCTCACCTCGAGCTCGCCCGACTCGAAGCGCTCGCGCGGCAGATACAAGAGCTCGCGCGCGCTTTCGGTGGTGCTCGAGCTCAGCGCCACCGTCTCGCTCGGCCGCGGCAGCTCGATCGGCAGCCGCAGGTCGAGGCCGTCGCGCTCGCCGGCCATGCGGGCGCGGAACTGAATCCGCGCCACGCCGGGGCGCTCGGCCTTCCAGCCGAAGCGAACTTCGCGGCTCGCGCCGGCGGCGAGCTCGACCGCGCGGGCCGCGGCGCCGTCCAGCTCGATCCCGTCGGCGCTGGCTTCGATTTCGGCGCGGGCCGGCGTGTCGAGATTGTTCTGCACCAAAACGCCGGCCTCGACCCGATCGCCGACCCGCACCAGCCGCGGCAGCGCCGGCCGCAGCACCAGCGGCTGATCGACCCGAAACTCGTGCTGGCCGCGCCCGAAACGCGCGTCCGCGGTCTGGGCCACCGCCATGACCTTGAACCGGCTCAGGTTGTCGGGCAGCTCGAAGCGCACCGCGGCGCGGCCGTCGGCGCCGGTCTGGACCTCGCCGTTCCAATACGCGGTGGCCACGAACTCGCCGCGCAGCGCGGCCAGGCCGCCACCGCCGCCGGCACCGTCGCCCTTGGCGCCGTAGTCGCGCTCGCCGATCACATGCTCGCGCGATTCGATGGTGGTCACCGCCAGCGGGCGCGGGCCGTAAAACAGCTCGAACGGATCCGGCAGGCTGTAGGCGATCAGATCCAAAACCCCGCGGTCGACCACCGCCAACGTGACTTCGGCCGGCGCCGGCCGCCCGTCGCTGCCGCGCACCTCGAGGCGGACCTCGACCGGGTCGCGGGGGCGGTACTGCTCGCGATCGACCGCGACCGCGACCTCCAAATGCTTAGCGCCGGGATCGACCGGCAGCTCGATATAGCCGATGCGGAACGTCGGTTTACCCAGATCCTGGCCGCGCGCGCCGAACTTGCCGAGAGCGCTGCGGCCCTGGAGCAGGATCACCGACACGAACACGTTGGGCAGGTGCTCGGCGCCGAGCGGCAGCTCGATCGCCACGCTGCTGCCGACCACCTCGATCAGGCGGCGCTCGATCACCCGCTCGCGCTCGACCGTGACCAGCGCCGGGGCGCGCTCGAACGGCGACGGGATCAGGATCCGCGCCGTGTCGCCGGGCCGGTAGCTCGGACGATCGCTCTTGAGCTCGATCCGATCGCTGTCTTCGCGCGGCCAGGCGACGTAGCCGGGCCCGGCCACGTAGATCACGTCCTCGGTCAGCAGCGGGTTGCCGGCGCCATCGCGGCCGGTGAGCCGCAGGATGTGAAAGCCGCCCTGCTCCGCAGTCCAGCGCTGCGTCATCGGCGCCGCGCCGCTCGCGATCTCGAAACTCGCGACCTCGGTGTCTTCGGTCTGGCTGATCCATTCGAGCCGCCCGCCGAGACCGGCCTTGCGCACCGACAGCCACTGGCGCCGAACGATGGCGAGCTTCAACTCCAAGCCCGCGGCGGGATCGCCTTGTGGGGAAACCGCAATCGACTCGATCTCAACCGCCTCGCCGGACCGCGCCACCGCGGTCGCCGCGCGCAGGCCGAGGTAGGCGGCGCCGCGATGCAGGATCGCGCCGGCGCGGCCGGTGATCTGGCGCCGATCCGGCGCGGTCACGGTGGCCTCGAACAGCAGCCGGGCGCTGCCGAGCATGCCCTCGCCGGCGAGCGGCACCTCGAGCTCCAGGCTGCCGCTGGCATCGAGGCGCGCTTCCGCGCTGGCGAGCAGCGGCTCCGGCTCGGCCTCCTCGCGCAGCCAGGCGAGCGGACCGAAGCGGTAGGCGTCGTAGCCCGGCGGCGTGAACGCCGCGCTCAAACGCCTGAGCTTCCATTCGATCCGCTCGCCTTGCAGCGCGCCGCCGGAGAGATAGCTCGCGACCACCGCGGCCTTGAGCCGCCCGCCGACCTGGTACTCGGCGTCCGCGGTGCGCACCGCGACGCTGAACGTCGCCGGGCGGAACGCCTCGACCTGGAACGATCCATAGGCAAATGCCTCGGGTGCCGGAGCGCCGGCGCCGCTCGCGGCCGGGCTCAAGGCGAAGGAATACGAGCCCAACGCGGCTTGCGATTTCAAGGCAAAATCGGTGCTGAAGCCGCCGAATGCGCCGGCGCGGAGGCGCCGCACCTCCAGCTCTTCGCCGCGCGGGTCGCTGATCCGCAGGTCGAACGCGGCCGCCCCCGGCAGCTCGAGATCGCCGCCGCGATTGCGCCGGATCAGGCCTTTGAGATGGACCGTATCGCCAGGCCGATAGAGCCCGCGGTCGCTGAACACCTGCCCGAGATAGGCCTCGACGCGCGGATTCCAATCGAACTCGACGCCGAAAGCCCACGGGTAGATCCCGCTGGGCCCGTGCGAGCTGGCCAGCGCCTGGTCGCTCTCGGCGCGCGCCACCACCCAGAGCCGCGGCGGTTCCCACTCGTTGGCGCGCCGAAGCCCGAGCGGTCCCCAGCCCGGCCCTTCGACCAGCCCTTGCGAATCCGTGCGCCCGCTCCAAAGCCGCTTGCCTTGATCATCGCGCAGCTCGACCTCGGCCGCGGCGACCGGCGCGGCGTCCGAGAGACGGGTGACCAGGACCAAGCTGCTGCTCGGCGCGAACTTCGAGGTGATGCCGAGATCGGTGATCTGGACGAACGCGCGCTCGGCACTGGGATCTAAAGCCGGCTGATCTCGGTGCCCGCTTTCGACCTCGATCACGCACCAGCCGTGGGCGCCGGGCGCGACCACCGGATCGAGCTCGATCGGGAGCAGCCGGGCCTGGTTGCGCGGGCCGGAAGTGTCGAGCTCGGTTTCGAAGTCGAAGGCGAGCGGCGCGCGGAGCGGGCCGTAGAACGCCTGCTCGTCGGAAAGCAGCCGGATCGACTCCTCGATGTCGAGCCGCGCCAGGCGCAGCTGCACCGCGTCCAGGTTGAGCACCCGCAGCGGATAGCGGCGCTCGCCGCGCGCCTCCAAAATACCGGGACCGGCCACGAATGAAAGCTGCGGCGGCGCGTCGGTGGTTTGGAATCGGGCCAACACTTTGCGGCCCAGCGTTTGCCCGAAGGCGTCTTCGAGCTCCGGCGCCAGCTCCAAGCGGTAGGAGGTGCCGGGCTCGAGCGGCAGATAGAACGTATGCTCGGCTTGCTGATCGTCCCAGCCCTCCGATTCGAGCTCGACTTCGGGCGCGAAGCGCAAGGCGCGCAGCAGATCGCTGCGGCGCACCGGATTGCTGAAATGGAGCGTCACCCCGGCGTCCGGCGCGATCCAGCGCGAGCCGAGCCGCTCGAACCGAAGTGGACCGTAGGTCGAGAACTCGGCCTCGAACACCTGGGCCAGACCCAGGCTTCCGGCGGCGCCGCGCAGGCCGGCCGCGGCGCGGATTCGGTAGCGGGTCGCGAGCGCCAGCGGCTCGCGCGGCGCCAGCACCAAGCTGCGCTGTGCCAGCGACCGCAGCGGGTCCGCGCCCGCCGCCGGCTGCGGCGCCGCGCCGCCGGCCCCGAGCTCCTCGACGCTCGCATGGCGCACCTGGACCTTGAGCTCCTGCCAGGCGCCCGCTGTGGACTGACGCGCCAGGCTCAGCCCGGCCTGGGCGCGCTGCGGATCCACCGCCTGGTTGAATACCAGCAGCGGCGCGGTGTCCGGCGCGGCCCATCTCTCACCGGCCGCAGGCAAGGTGCGCTCGAGCCGCGGCCGCGGGGTTTCGAAGCTCCAGCGCACCGCCTGCTCGAGCGCGCGTCCGTCCAGCGCCCGCGTGCCGGCCGGCACGGTGGCCTGGTAGCGGCTGGCCGGCGGCAGCGGCGGCTCGGGCACAAACACCAAAGTCGAGCTGCCCATCCAGCGGAAGCGCCCGGCTGCCGGCGGATCGAGCTTGAGCGGCGCCTCGAACGGCCGCTCCGGTATCGCGCCCAGCGCCACCATCGGCGCGCTGAAGCTGACCACGATCTGGCTGGTCTCGCCGGAATGACGGGTCGGGCCTTGGGGACGCTGCAGCGTGACTTCGAGCGCGGCCGGAGCGCCGCCTTGGCTGGCCATTCGAGCGGCCGAGGCCGCCGCGGCGGCCAGCAAGGCTGCGGCCAGGAACGCGCGCAGGATGCCTCGAGCCCGATGCAGCCGGTCGGTTTCGCTATCCGAAGGACCGAATCCCATGCTCATCCTCTGCCCTGCACGACCTCCAAGGATCGCGCAATTGCAATCCGGGCGCCAAGCCGGATCGCGTCCGGCGGGTCAAGAAAACCAACGCGGTCATTTCATCCGTGTCTCCGGATACACCCTGACTCGGCGCCGGACACAGGAGCGTCTCCGCGGCCGGCGGAGTGCCCATGCCACCCCATTCGGGACTCTGTGGGCGAATATCAAGGGCGAAACCGTTTGGCTGGCCCAGTCAGATCCGGCCGGCGGCCAGCGCGGCGGGATCGAGCTCCGCGAGCGAAGCCGCCACCCACTCGGCGCCCTGCAGCCGATCCGCCGGACAAGAATTCGCGACCGCAATGCAGCGCAGGCCGGCGGCGCGGGCCGCGGAGATACCCGCGGGAGCATCTTCCAGCGCGATCCCGGGACAACGGCCGTTGCGCTCCGCGGCACCGAGCCGTCGCAACGCCAGGCGGTAACCCTCGGGGTCGGGCTTGCAGCTGAGAACATCCTCGGCCGCGACGACCACCGAAAACAGCGCGCTCAAACCGCACGCCGCGAGGGTCGGTTCGATCTCGACGCGCCGGGCGCCTGAGACGATCGCCAGCGGGATCCCGAGCCGATGCAGCGCTTCGGCCAGCTCGCGGGCCCCGGGAAACAGCCGCGGGCCGCCGCCGAGCAGGCGCAGGTAGGCCGATTGCTTGCGTTGGACCAGCTCGCGGAGCTGATCGTCCGTCACCCGGCGGCCGCGCTCGCTGAGAAAGCCGGCGAAGGTGGCGCGATCGTCGTGGCCCAGATAGCGCTGGTAATCCTCTAGCGGCAGGCTGATCCCTTCGGGAGCCAGCACCTCGACGAAAGCTTGGTAGTGGATCGGCTCATCGTCGACCAGGACACCGTTGAAGTCGAACAGGATCGCCGCCGGAATTTGCCTTCGCTCGGTCATGCCGTGGTGGCGCCGCCGCATAGGTTGATCGCCTGACCGGTCATCATGGCGGCGGCGTCGGAGGCCAGGTAGACCGCCAGCTCGCCGACCTCGGCCGGATCCACGATTCGGCCCAGCGGCACTTGGCGCAGGGCCGAGCCGCGAAACGCTTCCGCGCTGGTGCCGCTGGCCGCGGCGCCGGCAGCGAAACCGCGCGCTCCCATCTCGGTATCGACCCAACCGGGACACAGCGCGTTGACCGTGATCCCGCGCGGCGCCAGCTCCAAGGCCAGCGCGCGGGTGAAGCCGATCACGCCGTGCTTGGCGGTGCAGTAGGCGCTGTAGCCCGGCACGCCGAACTTGCCCAGCACCGAGGACAGATTGAGGATCCGGCCGCCGCGGTGATCCGGCATCCGAGCCAGCACCGCGCGCGAGCAGTCGTACATGCCGGTCAGGTTGGTGGCGAGGATGCGGTCCCACAAGCCGTCGCCAGTGCCGGCGATCGGATTGGTTCCCGAGATGCCGGCGTTGTTGACCAGGATGATCGGCGCCCCCAATGCGGCGGCGGCCTGCGCGACGAATCGCTCGATCGAGCCGCGCTCGGTGACATCCAGCGGCAGCGCCAGCAGCGCGCCGCCGGCTTCGCGGGCGGTCTGTTCCAGCGCCGCCCGGTCGCGGCCGCCGATCGCGACCCGCGCGCCCTCGCGCGCCAGGGCCAGGGCGATCGCGCGCCCGATGCCCTTGCCGCCGCCGGTCACCAAGGCGACGCGGTCTTGCAGCCGGCCCGGCATGCTCAGGAGGTGTGGGGGAGTTCCCCCACTTTCCAGGGGGTGTGGGGGAGTTCCCCCACTTTCGAGGGGGTGTGGGGGAGTTCCCCCACTTTCAATGCCGTCGCGCGATCCGCGGCCAGCTGGAAGCGCTCGAATTCGTGCAGGAACGCCAGGCTGCGCAGGTCGGTCATGCGATCGAGAAACAGAATGCCGTCGAGATGATCGACTTCGTGCTGGATCACGCGGGCTGCGAAATCCGCGGCCTCGAACTGCAGCGGCCGGCCGGCGCGGTCCAGCGCTTCGACCGTGATATGGGTGGCGCGCGGGACCTGGCCGCGCAGCTCCGGGATGCTGAGGCAGCCCTCCCAGTCGCTCGCAGTGGCGCCGGAGCGGTCCACGATTGCGGGGTTGACCAGGATCCGCAGCGGCGTCGCCGCGTCCTCGGTGCCGAGCGCGGCGATCGCGCAGACCCGCGCCGCGACGTGCACCTGCGGCGCCGCCAGACCGACCCCCTCGTACTCGTGCATGGTTTCGATCAGGTCATCCAAGAAGCGCTGGAATTCGGGCTCGAGCAGCCGGCCTGCGCCCACCGCTTCGGCCCGCCGCCGCAGCACCGGATGCCCCATCCGCGCCACCTTCAGAATCACGCCCGCCAATATAGGCCAGAGGGAAAAAACGTGCCAGGCACCTTGCTCAGGTCAGGGGAACGGTGAGGCGGGCGCAGGTACCAGCCGCATCGAGGCGGTTTTCCAAGGTCAGACTGCCGCCGTGGGCCTCGGCGATCTGGCGGCACAGGACCAGCCCGATGCCGCTGCCCCCGGGCTTGGTGGTGAAAAACGGGACGAACAGGTTGGCGGTGTCGCCGAGGCCGGGGCCGTCGTCCTCGACCCAGACTTCGAGCTGTCCGGCGCTGATGTTCCAACCGGCCCGCACCCCGCCGCCGGTCTCGAGCGCCGCGTCGGCCGCGTTGTGCACCAGATTGATCAAGAGCTGGTCGAGCTGATCGGGATCGGCTTGAATCGTCAGCTCCGGACCGGGGTGCAGCGCGACCGCCAAGCGAGTCTCCAAACCGGCCACCCGCCGGATCCACGCGTCGACGCTCATCACCTTGCGCCGCGGCTGAGGCAGCCGCGCCAGCCGCGAGTAGGATTCCATGAAGCGGATCAGCGCTTCGGCGCGCGATCCGATCACCGCCAGACCGCGGCGCGCGTCCTCGCGCCAGTCCGCCGGCATCGGTTCGCGGACCAAGAGGCTGTCGAGGGTCCCGGCCATCGACTTGATCGGGGTCAGCGAGTTGTTGAGCTCGTGTCCCAGGACCCGGATCAGGCGCTGCCAGGCCTGGCGCTCCTCCTCGCGCAGCGCGCGGCTCAGGTCGGTGAGCACCAGCAAGTGATGCGGCAGCCCGCCCTCGCGAAAACTGCTGCGGCGCACGCCCCAGCGTCCCATGCCGCCGGGAAAGGTGCGCTGGAGCGTGCGGCTGACTTCGCCGTCGAGGCAATCCGCCAGCCCCAGCTCCTTGGCGCTGCGCCCCAGCAAGCGCGCCGCCGGCTGCGCCATCAGGCGCTCGCCCGCGCGGTTGACCAGCCGCAGATGCTGCTCGCCGTCGAAGGTGAACACCGCCACGTCCAAGCTCGCCATCACCCGGTGCAACAAGTGGGTGGCCTCGACCGCGCCGAAGCGCTGGGCGCGCAGCGTGGTCGACAGCGCGTTGACCTCCATCACCACTTGGCCCAGGGCATCTTCGGTCCCGGCGCCGCGGGCCCGGATCGAAAAGTCGTCCTCGCGCAGCGCCGCCAGCAGGTTGGAGATGGTCTGCAGCGGGGAGACCAGCCGCTCGCGCAGCGCATAGGTGCAGGCCCACCAGACCCCCACGATCACCACCGCCAGGGTCCACCGCACCTTGGCGCTGAAATCGCCGCTCCAGAGCAGGATCAAGGCGGTCAGGATGCCGGGCAGCGCGGCGGCGATCGACAGCAGCTGGATGCGCCGATCGTGGCTGATTCGCATCGCGCCGCGTCAGATATTACTTCCCGTTTGCCTATATCAGCACGGCATGATGGGCGGTGGAGATGGCGTCGGATGCAAGGCGGGCGAAGAGAGGCTGACGGAGGCGTACTGAAAGGTACGCCGGAGGAGGCCGAACGAGCCCAACGCCGCAGCCGGCGGCAGATCCGCCGCCAAGCATCAGAGGCCGTGCTGTTGGAGGCGGCGGTAGAGCGCGCTGCGGCTCAGTCCCAATGCCTTGGCGACCTGGCTGACGTTGCCGCCGTGGCGGGTCATCGCTTTCTGAATCAGATAGCGCTCCACCTGCTCGAGGCTCATGTCCTCGATCCGCGGCGCCCCGTCGCCGTTCGACTCCAAGCCCAAATCCGCCGCCTCAATGGTATCGCGCTGCGCCATCAACACCGCCCGCTCCACCGCATGGTCGAGCTCGCGCACGTTGCCGGGCCAGCGGTGCCCGAGCAGCGCCTCTATGGCGGCGGCGTCGAATCCACCGAGCTCCTTGCGGTAGCGTTGGGCATGCTGCTGCAGGAAATGCCGCGCCAGCAGCGCGATGTCCTCGCGGCGCTCGTGGAGCGGCGGCAGCCGGATCTCGATGGTGTTGAGCCGAAACAAAAGGTCCTGCCGGAAGCGGCCGGCGCCGACCTCCTCGCCGATCTGCGCGTTGGTGGCCGACAGCACCCGCACGTCGGTGCGGCGGGTGCGCGAGGAGCCGACCCGTTCAAACTCGCCGGTCTCCAGCACCTGCAGCAGCTTGGGCTGCAGGTTGATCGGAAGGTTGGCGATCTCGTCGAGAAACAGCGTGCCGCCGTCGGCCAATTCGAAGCGTCCGACCCGATCGAGCTTGGCATCGGTGAACGCCCCTTTCATGTGACCGAACAGCTCGCTCTCGAACAGGCTCTCGGTCAGCCCGCCGACGTTGACCGTGACCAGCGGCCGAGCGGCGCGCCCGCTGGCGGCGTGCAGCGCGCGCGCCACGAATCCCTTGCCGGTGCCGTTCTCGCCGCTGATCAGCACGTTGGCGTCGGCCGGGCCGACCCGCGCGATCAGCTGCAGCACCGGCTGCATCGCCGCCGATTCCGCGATCAGCTGCGGCCGGCCCTCGGCCCGCAACAGCTGGTTTTCGGCCTCGAGCCGCTGGCCCTGGCGCAGCGCGCGGCTGAGCTCGACTTGGGTGCGCAGGATGGTCAGCAGCCGGGCGTTGTCCCACGGCTTCTGAATGAAGTCGCGCGCGCCGCGGCGCATCGCCTCGACCGCCAACTCGACACTGCCCCAGGCGGTCATCACCACCACCGGCAAGGTCGGATCCAGCGCCTGCAGCCGCGACAGCAGCCCCAGGCCTTCGGCCCCGGAGGTGGTGTCGCGCGCGTAGTTGAGGTCCATCAGCAAAACATCGAAATCGCGACCCTCGAGAACCGAGAGCACCGCGGCCGGAGCGCCGGCCGATTCGATCTGATAGCCCTCCCCCTTGAGCAGCAGGCGCAGCGCTTCGAGGATGTCCGGCTGATCGTCCGCGATCAGAATCCAGGGCGCCGGTTTCATGCTCGGAAGAGCCCGACCAAGCCCCAGCACTGCATTCTGGGCGGTGGAGATGCCGTCAGATGCGAGGCGGGCGCAGGGAGGGCGACGGAAGCGTACTGAAAGGTACGCTGGAGGAGCCCGACCAAGCCCAACGAAGCAGATGGCGGCAGATACACCGCCGGATCACCGGTCGACGATCCAGCCGTCGGCGAGTTGGATGATGCGGTTGCCGTAGGCGGCGTTGGTCTCCGAGTGGGTCACCTGAATGATGGTGGTGCCCTCTTGGTTGAGCTGCTTGAACAGATCCATGATCTCTTTGCCCTGGCTGGAGTGCAGGTTGCCGGTCGGCTCGTCGGCCAGGATCAGCTTGGGGCTGGCGATCACGGCCCGCGCGACCGCGACCAGCTGCTGCTGGCCGCCGGAGAGCTGACTGGGGTAGAGGTCCTTCTTACCGACGATCCGGAACCGATCCAGGGTGTCGGCCACCAGCGCGGCGCGCTCGGAGCGCTTGATGTTGCGATAGGAGAGCGGAATATCGAGGTTCTCGTAGACCGTCAGGTTGTCGAGCAGGTGGTACTGCTGGAACACGAAGCCGATGGTCTGCTTGTTGAGCTCGGCGCGCTGCTTGGGTTTGAGCTGCTGGACGGCCTGGCCGAGCAGGAAATACTCGCCCTCCCAAACACCGTCGAGCAGCCCCAGGATGCTGAGCAGGGTCGACTTGCCGGCCCCGGACGGCCCCATGATGGTGACGAACTCGCCCGCCGCCACCTCCAAGTTGATCCGCCGCAGGACGTAGGTCTGCCCGGCCCCCGAAGCGTAGTACTTCTCGACATCGACCAACCGAATCATCTGTTCTCCCGGCGGCGGATCTGGCGGCGTCTGCTTCGTTGGGCTAGCTCGGCATCCTCCGGCGTACCTTTCAGTACGCCTCCGTCAGCCTCGCGTCGCCCGCCTCGCATCCACCACCAGCTCCACCGCCCGACAGGCTCTGCAATGGGGGCGGGGGAGCGAGTTTGTCGCAAGATCGACCCGTTGCGCCACGCTACTCTTCTTCTACCACCCGGCCGTCGAACAAGTGGATTTCGCGCTCGGCGTGGCGCGCGAAGCGCTCGTCGTGGGTCACCATGCAGATGGTGGCGCCGGACTGATGCAGGTCGCCGAGCAGCTCCATCACCGCCTCGCCGTTCTTGGAGTCGAGGTTTCCGGT
>DASWHO010000233.1:0-3013 GCA_036398155.1 Acidobacteriota bacterium | reverse complement strand
GCCCAGGTCCTGATCGAGGCCGCCCGCCGCTTCGCCGCCAGCGCGCCGTGATCCCCGGGCCTCGATCGAGGCCCGGGAGGCCGCGGCCTACTCGGCCTACTCGGTCGGCTTGGACAGCGCTTCGAGCGCGGTGCCCTTCTTGGCGACGTAGAAGGCGAGCGCCTTGCCGCCGGCGCTGGAGCTGGCGTTCTTGACGTTGTGCACCACTCCGGCGCCGGTCTGGAACGCCTCGCCCTGCTTGACGGTTACGGGGTCTTTCCCCTCCACCTCCAGAATGACGGAACCCTCCAGGATGTAGACGATCTCGCTGCCGGACTGGGTGTGCTTGCCGCTCTCGCCGCCGGCCGGCAGCTCCCGGAGCACGAGGATCGCTTCCAGCCCCCCCGCCACATCGGTGCGTTGTAAGACGGTCCCTTCCGCCAACGGGTCTTGGGCCGAGGACTGAGTCGCCAAGCCGAACAGCGCCAGGCCCGCGATCGAAGCGATCGCGATGAAACCATGAATGCGCGTCATAATTCCTCCCTTTCAGGATTCACTATAGCAGAGCTCTCGAGTACCGATGGTTTTTGGGTTGCTTCCTTCCTCCTCGGGGACCGTGTCTCAGGTCTTGGCGGGACGCTTGCGGCCGCTGAAGGCTGCGCGCGTGGTCGCCGGTTCGATTACGATGAAGACGATCAGATAGACGATCGCCGCCGCGGCGATCAGCGCCGCAGCCAGCGGCCGAGCGGTGGCCAGCGCCGCCGCCATGGCGGCCAGCACTGCAGTGAAGGTCCAATCGCAGCGCCGCATCCAGGCTTGGACCCGGCGCAGCTGGCGCGCCAGGCTCACGCCCTGGTGGCGGGCGGTGAACAGCAGGTGCAGTCGCAGCGTGCCGCTCACCGCCGCGCACAGCACCGCGGCGAAAAACAGCCCCAGGGTCACAGCGCCCGGTTTCCACTCTTTCACCTGCCAGGCGCTCCAGGCCATCAGGGCGTAGAACAGCACCACCGCGACCTGGTGCGTCTTCCACCAGCGGCGCTGGCGATTCGGAGCGCCGCCAGCGGCGGCAGCGGCCGGAGTCGGAGCCGCCGAGCCGGCCGCGCCCGCCTCGAGCGCTCGCAGCTCACGGACCAGCTCGGCGGTCGAAGCGTAGCGCTCCTCGGGGCGTTTGCGAACACAGCGGCGAATGATGCGGTCGAGCCCGGCGCCGGCTGGGATCGGGCCGGGGAGCGGCGGCGGCTCGCTCTCCAGGATCCGGGCCGCGGTGGACAGCGGGCTGTGACCTTCGAACGGATGGACGCCGCTCGCGAGCTCGTAAAGCAGCACGCCGAACGCGAAGAGGTCGCCGCGAAAGTCGGTTTCGCGACCCTGGAGCTGCTCGGGCGCCATATAGGCCGGCGTTCCCAGCAGAACCCCCGATTGGGTGAGGCGCTGCTCCGGCGTGGTGGGCGGCGCGGTGAATCGAGCCAGCCCGAAATCGAGTATCTTGGTGGCGCCGCTCTCGCTGCGGACGATGTTCTCGGGCTTGAGATCGCGGTGGACGATGCCCTCTCGGTGCGCGGCGGCGAGGCCTTCGGCGACTGCGATCGCGATCTCGAGTACGGTCGGAAGCGGCAGCGCTCCGCCGGCGCTTTCGAGCTCGGCGCGCAGCGTGCGGCCGCGCACCAGCTCGCAAGCGATGTAGAGCTGGCCTTCGAGCTCCTCGAGCGCATAGACGGTGGCGATTGCCGGATGGCTCAACCGCGCGGCGGCTCGCGCTTCGCGCCGCAGGCGCTCCTCGCGCGCCGGATCGCCGATCGCTTCGGCCGCCAGCGCCTTGAGGGCGACCTCGCGGCCCAGCCGCGTGTCCTCGGCGAGGTAGACGATGCCCATGCCGCCGCGTCCGAGCTCGCCGAGGATCCGGTACGGTCCGATGGTCGCGCCGGGTGCAAGCCCCGGCTGCGCCGCGGCGGCAGCGGCCAGCTGGTAGGCCTGGGTTTCCAGGAAGCTGTCCGCTTGGGCATGCGCCGCCAGCAGGGAAGTGATCTCGCGGTGCAGCGAACGGTCCGCGCCGCAGGCCTGCTCGAGAAACGCAGCGCGCTGCTCGGGATCGCGCTCCAGCGCGGCCTGGAACAGCTGTTGAATCTGCGGCCACTGCTCGGGTTTCACGGACCCAGCTCCCGGCGCAGGAACGCCTTGGCCAGCTCCCAGCGGCGCTTGACCGTCGCCGGCGAGACCGCGAGCGCCGCGGCGGTCTCCTCCACCGTCATGCCGCCGAAGAAACGCAGCTCGACCAGCTCGGCCTGCTTGGGATCGAGTCGCGCCAGCGCCTCAAGCGCCTCGTCGAGCGCCAGCAGGTCGATCGAGCGGGACTCGAGGCCGCCGAGCCGCTCATCGAGCGTGATCTGCGAGCGTCCCGCGCCGCGCTTGGCCGCGCCGCGCGCCCGGGCGTGCTCGACCAGGATCTGGCGCATCGCGCGGGCCGCGATGCCGATGAAATGCGCGCGGCTTTCCACCCGCAGGCGCTGATCGCGCAGCAAACGCATGGTGACCTCGTGGACCAGCTCGGTCGGCTGCCAGCTGAAGCCCTTGCGCTCGCGGCGCACCAGGCCGCGGGCCAGCTTTCGCAGCTCGCCGTAGACCAGCGGCAGGAGCACGGCGGCCGCCGCCGGATCGCCGGCGCTGGAGCGCTCGACATAGTCACGAACGACTTGAGAGGAAGGATTCGGCACATCCGGAGCCAGCCAGCGGGCTGCCGGACGACATTATCGGTCCGGCTGCGGGGCGGCTCAAACCCCGGCGGAAGCGGTGCGGACCCGCTCAACCGTGTCGGTCCCGTCGCCGCGCTCGTCGGGGCGGAAGCGCTGGACCCGCGCGAAGCGCCCTCCAGCTCATCGTCCAGAGCTTGTCATCAATAGTTTTCCTCCTCAGGCATCGGGCGCCTGCGGTCGTGCTTGCGTCACCAACCGGTACTGTGCGAGAAAGGTAGCGTCGCAGTCGTGTCTTGATAGTCTGCGCACCGATGCGGAGTTTTCCGCCTTCATGGCTGAGTTGA
>DASWHO010000232.1:0-5788 GCA_036398155.1 Acidobacteriota bacterium | reverse complement strand
TTGCGCTTGCCCGGCGGCACCGTCACGTCCAAGTAGATCGGATCGGCCGCGATCCCGTCGACCGGCCCCTTTTTGCCCCAGAAGCTGCCGCAGACCAGCCGGACCTTCGTGCCGTCGTCGTCGGCGATCACCGGAATGTCCGGCGCCTTGACCTCCTGGTAGCGCGGCGCGGTCATCTTGAGCGCCGCCGGCAGGTTGGCCCATAGCTGGAAGCCGTGCATCCGCCCGTCGCGGTCGCCTTTCGGCATCTCCTGGTGGATGATGCCGCGCCCCGCGGTCATCCACTGGACATCCCCGGCCGCGATCGCGCCGCTGTTGCCGATGCTGTCGCCGTGCTCCACGGTGCCGGCCAAGACGTACGTGATCGTCTCGATGCCGCGGTGCGGATGCCAGGGAAAGCCGGCCAGGTAGTCGGCCGGCCGTTCGTTGCGGAAGTCGTCGAGCAGCAGAAACGGGTCGAAGTCGGAGGTGGCGCCGAAACCGAAGGCGCGGCGCAGATGCACCCCGGCGCCTTCCAGCGTCGGCTTGGCTTGGATGATCCGCTTGATCGGTCGAATCGACATGATCGCCTCCTCAGTGGCTTGGGGAAAAACGGGCCGCCGCTAATCTAACGGCGGCCGGCTCGGGATCACCCGGCGTGGGTCACGGTGCCGGATGGGCCGCGGCCGACTCGCTTCGAAACAGCGCGGGCGCCGCGACCGGTTCCTGGGCCGCGCGCGCGAGCCGCTCGGCCAAAAGACCGGTGGCGGAGGGCGTGTTCCGGATTCGCTCCCACAGGCGCCGCTCTTCCAGGCGGCGCCAGACTTCGCGGTCGACCTGGAGGGCCCGCGCGCAGGCCTCGACCAGGAGCGGATGGGTGTAGTACTGCGCGTGCAAGAGATCGGCCCGGGTGAACACGTCGCGCAGCCGTCCGGCCAGCCCGTCGAGCGAGGCCTCGGCCAGCGCGCCGCGGACCTCGCGCAGGACCGCGGGATCGCGCGCCGCCAGGTCGGCCTCGACCCGGCCGCTGACCTCGGGCGGGATCGGGTAGTCGTGCACCCCGAACGGCGCGGTGCCGGTCGCGGCCGGCTGGAAGCGCAGGCCGCGAACGTTGATCCCGAAAACCAGCGCCGCAGCCGCCTTCATCCCGCGTCCCAAAGCGACTCGGATCGCGCGGCCGCGCACCCAGTCGAGCAGATACGAGAACGGCTTGAGCAGGAAGACCAGGGCCCAAAACAAGACCGTCGGGATCATCGCCAGATAGATCGCGACCTCCTCGGGGGCGCTGGTGGTGGTGCCGGAGCCTCGGGCCTTTTGAAACCGGTTCCAGCCGTCCAAGGCCTGGCGGCTGATCCACGGCACGTAGTCGGCGGCCGCGTAGCGGGTCGCCGCGCGCCGCGCCGGCGCCAGCGAATCGACCCAGCGCCGGCGCAGCTTGGGATCCGACAGCAGCGGCGCCGCGATTCGCAACAGCTGCACCGCTTCGTCGTTCGGCAGCCGCAGCAGGACGCCGGCGCGCTCGAAGGTCCGATGCGGTTGATTCTCTTGGAAATAGTCGATGATTGTCTTGAGCAGGGCTACCGCCACCCCCACCAAGAGCCAGTTGCTGACCCTCCAAGCCGCGAGCGCCACCACCACGGCGGTCGCGACGTAGAACCAATTGATCCGCGCCGCGGTGCCGGGCCGATCCGGCTCGGCGTCGAAATGCAGAAACGGCGTGCCGAGGTAGACCACGCCGCCGAGCTTGGCCCACGATAGCCCGGAGCGCAGCGCCAGCCGCGCCACCTGTCCGCCGTGGCTGTGGGCCACGACGTGATAGCGCCGAACTGCAGGGTCGTTTTCGAGCGCCTGCAGATACTGGGTCAGGCGCCGGGCCGCGGCGCGGCGCGCGACCTCCAGATTCTCCCCGGTCCAACTGAATGGTTTGTTCTCCAAACCGGCCCAGCAGCGCGCACGAAGGCCGCAGCGCTGCAGGGCGGCGTCGAGGTCGCGGCAGAATCGGCCGCCAGGCTCCCACCAGTAGGTCGCCTGCCGATCCTTCTTCGGCGGATTGGCGAAAGTCCCGTGCACCACCACCACCGGATCCGGCGGCGCGGGCGACTCGGGCCGCCGCGGCGGCGGCTCGAGGAGAACGGCCGGGGTGATCTCCATCGATCTCAGTGCGCTGCAGCGATTCTAACTCGTCGTTCGCCTTGACGGGTGGCATGGGCGGCCGAAGGGCGCCCATGGACGAGCTGTGCAATGGTGCGTGAGGTTGTCCATGGGCGCGCTGCGCGTGCCCATGCCACCCATGCGTCCGCTTTAGGCGCCGCGAACCGCTCCGACCAAAGCGTCGAACAGCGGCTGGAAGGAGTGCGGCCGTCCCCACGCGGCCTCGGGGTGCCACTGCACCCCGAGCGCGAAGCGGCGGTCGGGGCGCTCGATCGCCTCCACCACGCGGTCCTCGCTGGACAGCGCCGAAACCAGCAGGCCCGAGCCGATTCGCTCCAGCGCCTGGTGGTGGAAGCTGTTGACCTCCACCGTCTCCTGGCCGAGGATGGCGTGCAGCCGCGAGCCCGGCAGGACGCGGACCGAGTGGGACTGCCTCCACAGCTCGCGGCGCAGATCGTGGGCCCGGCCGCCGATCCATTCCGAGGGCAGATCCTGCAGCAGCGTGCCGCCGCAGGCGACGTTGAGCAGCTGATGGCCGCGGCAGATCGCCAGCAGCGGCAGGTCGCGCCGCAGTGCTTCGAGACAGAGCGCGAGCTCGAAATCGTCGCGCTCGCGGATGACGCGGCCCAGCTTCTGATGCGGCGCCTCGCCGTAGAGCTCGGGATCGAGGTCGGAGCCACCGCTCAAGATCAGGGCATCGAGGCGGTCCAAGTGCTCGGCGGCGTCCTGCGGCGTCCCAGGCGCCAGGATCACCGGCAGCGCGCCGGCCGACTCCACCGAGCGCACGTATTCGCAGCGCAGCTGATGGATTCCGACCCGGCGCGGATCGTAGCTGATCGTGATGCCGACCGCCGGTCGTCTCATTTGCCGATCCCGTTCGTTCCAGCGGCGCTGGGCAGCAGCGGCTCGGGTGGGATCTGGGACAGGCTTTCGGTGTCGATCTCGAGCTGGACCTTGGCCAGCAGCTCGCGCGCGATCCGCTCGTAGAGTTCCTGGGCTTGGGTTGTGGCCAGATCGGTCCGGACGTCGGCGCGCGCCGCCGCGAACTCGCGCGGTTTGGGCTCTTCGCGGGCCACCACCCGCCAGAGCTGGATCGAGCCGCCCTGCTGGAACGGCGCGGCGAACTGGCCCGCCTTGAGCGGCGCCAAGAGCGACGGCAGGCGCAGGTCGATCGCGGCATATTCGGCCAGCGTGTGCCAGCCGAGGTCTTCGCGGCTCGCGCCCAGGCGCCGAGCCGCCGCCGCCATCGCGCCCTCGGCAGCGCCGGCGCGCTCGGTCAAGCCCGCGAGCTCGGCCATCACCCGATTGGGATCGCTCGGCTGCCGCGCCACCAGGCGCTCGATCCGAAACCGCAGCGGCGCATCGAAACGGCTGCGATGGTCTTCGTAGTGGCGGCGGATCAGCTCGGGGTGCTGGTCGAGGTATTCGGCGATCCGGATCGACAGAAAGAAACCGAACAGCGCCTTGTCCTCGCCGCGCTCGAAGCCGCGCTCGACCGCCGCCGGCAGCTCGCCTTCCGCCCGGCAGCGCCGGTAGAGCAGCTCGCGCACCCGGATCGATTCGACGATGCGCTGCGCCAGCGGCGCGCCGGACGGAGCGCCGGCGCGCAGCGCTTCACTCTGCATCAGCGCCCGCAGGCGCTGCACGGTGAGCGCGTAATCGCCGATCCGCAGCACGACATCGCTCGGTCGTCCCGACTGCACCAGCTCGCCGATCCGTTCGGGCGCGGGCACGACAGCGTTTTCAGGCGCGGCCTCGGCGCTGGACAGCTCGCGGATCAAGCGCGCGCGGCGCACGCCACGCAGCCGGTCCAGCAGCTGCTGGCGGACCTCCTCGAAGCCGAACGAGCGCGGCGGCAGGATGCGTTCCACCGTCACCAGGTGGACGCCTTCGGCAGTCCGTATCGGCTGGCTGATCTCGGACTCGCGCAGGCGGAAGATCACCGCATCGACTTCGGACTTGAGCCAGCCGCGCGCCACCCATCCGATCAAGCCTTCGCGGCCGCGGGTCTCCGATTCGGAGTGGCGCGCGGCCAGGATGGTGAACGGCTCGCCGCTCTCGGCTCGGTGCCGCAGCTCTCTCATCTCGGCGAGCAGCGCCTCGCGGTCGCGATCGGAACGCCAGCGTTTGAACAGGTGGCGTACGTAACGCCGCTCGGGCCGATCGTAGTCCGAGCGCCGCCGCTCGAACTCGGCCCGCAGCTCGGCCTCGGAGACCGGCCCCAGTCGCTCCAACTCGCGGTTGAGATAGGCGTTCACGATCCACTGGCGGCGGGCCTCGTCGCGGGCGCCGCGGTAAGCCGGCTCCAGATGCAGGCCGCGGCCGCGCGCCTCCTCCACCAGCAGGCGCCGCACCACCAGATCGCGCACCGCGCGCTGGTGCCAACCGGCCCAGTCACCGTCGGGGGGCTGGCGCTGGCTAGCGGGCAGCTCGCGCACCAGGCGATCGAGCTCTCCGAGCCGCACTACGCCGCCGCGATAGGTGGCCACGACATCGGCCTCGCGCGTCCGCTCGCAGCCGCCGCTCCAAGCGGCGAGCACCGCGGCCGCGAGCCCAAGCTTTTGGGCGCGCCTCATGCGCCTCCGAGCAGGCGGCGGGCGCGCTGCGCTTCAGGCGAGCCGGGGGCGCGCCGCAGCACCAAGCGCAGATGGCGGCGCGCCTGCTCGGGCCGGTTGCGATCCAGCTCCACCGCCCCGAGCGCCACGTACGCCTCCAGATAGTTGGGATCCAGGCTCACCGCGCGGTCGAAATAGCGCTGCGCCTGATCGAGCCGCCCGCGATCGGCCAAGAGCTTGCCGTAGTTGTAGAAGGCGCGCGCGTAGTACGGATGGTCGGCGATCGCGCGGCGCAGCTCGTGCTCGGCGGCGTCCACTTGGCCGGTGAGCGCGAGCTGGATGGCGAAATCGACGCGGGCCGCCACGTAGCCGGGGTCGAGCTCGAGCGCTCGGGCCAGCGCGTCGAATCCGCCGACCCGGTCGCCGCGGCGCTGCAGCAAGAGCGCCAAGCGGTGCTCGGCCGCGGCCGAAGGGCGCTGCTCCAGCGCCTGCCGCACCAGCTCTTCGGCGCGCGCGGAATCGCCGGCGCGCTCGGCGACCAGCGCCATCCTAAGCAGCACCCCGTCGTCGCTCGGCCGCGCGGCGCGCTGGCGCTCGAACGCCTCCAGCGCTGCGTCCCAGCGTCCGAGCTGGAGCTCGGTTTCGGCCAACAGGCCGAGGATGAACGGGCTGCCGCTGTCGGTCCGCAGCATCCGCTCCAGCAGTTCCTTGGCTTCGAGCGGCTGGCGCTGGAACAGGCTCTCTTTGACTCGGCTGAGATCGCTCACGAACTGAACCCGATCCTGCGGCGGCGCGCCGTCGTCGCGCACCCGCTCGACCGCGCCGAGCTCGGGGTCGCCGCCCGAGCCGAGGTAGCCCAGCGCCTCGAGCCGCTGCCGCGCCTCCGCGTCGGCGGCCACCGAAGCCTCCACCTTCACGGCGCTCTGCCCGACGAACCGCAGCAGCCGGTCACGCAGATCTCGGGCCAATTCCGGCCGCGCGCCGATCAGGCTCACGCGCTCGCCCGGATCCGCGATCAGATCGAACAGCTCGGGGCGGGCGCCGTGGATGTATTTGTAGCGGTCCCGATACAGCGCGCGCAGCTCGCTCCAGCCGTGGCTGAA
>DASWHO010000231.1:0-1855 GCA_036398155.1 Acidobacteriota bacterium | reverse complement strand
CGAAGGCGATCGCAATCGGCACGTCTGCGTGATCGGTTCCAAGATCCAAAGCGAGCTGTTTGCCGCCACCAACCCGCTGGGCGAAATGCTGCGCCTCGGCGACCAGCGCTTCCGGGTCATCGGCGTGGCGTCGCCGCGCGGAGTCTCGCTGGGAATGGACCTCAACGAAGCGATTTACGTGCCGGTCTCCCGCGCGCTCAAGATGTTCAACCGCTCGAGCCTGTTTCGGATTCTAGCCGAGGTCCGCTCGCATGAAGAGATTGATGCGGCGCGGGAAGCGATTCTCGCGCTGCTCAAGGAGCGCCACGACGATACCGAGGACGTGACGGTGGTGACCCAGGATTCGGTGATGTCGACGTTCGGCAACATTCTGGCGATCCTGACCGCTGCGCTCGCCGGTATCGCAGCGATCTCGCTGACGGTCGCCGGGGTCGGGATCATGAACGTGATGTTGGTGTCGGTATCGGAGCGGATCAAGGAGATCGGCCTGCTCAAAGCGCTGGGCGCCACCCCGCGGCAGCTGCTGCAGGTCTTTCTGCTCGAAGCCGCGATCCTTTCCACCGCCGGCGGTCTGCTCGGTCTCTTGATCGGCTTTGCCGCGGCGGCGCTGCTGCGCGCGCTCTATCCGGCTTTTCCGGTCGAGCCGCCGACCTGGGCGGTAGTGAGCGCGATCGCGGTCTCGTTTTCGGTCGGGCTGCTGTTCGGCGCCTTGCCGGCGCGCCGCGCCGCGCGACTCGATCCGGTGGTCGCCTTGGCCGGAAGGTAGCGATGCTGAACCGCGATCTGATGCGGCTCGCTTGGGGCGCCGTGGTCGCGCACCGGCTGCGCTCCTCGCTGACCGTGCTGGGGATCGTGATCGGGATCGCTTCGGTGATCCTTTTGACCTCGCTCGGAGAGGGGACGCGGCGCTACATTCTCGACGAGTTCACCCAGTTCGGCACCAATCTGATCGCAGTCAATCCGGGCAAGATCACCACCAGCGGCGTGCCCGGCGCGGTCGGCGCGGTGATCCACAAGCTGACGCTGCACGATGTTCAAGCGCTCACCCGGGTGCCCGGGGTCCGCGAGATCGTGCCGCTGGCGATGGGCACCGCCCGCGTTCAGTACGGCGAGCGCGGGCGCAGCGTGTTCGTCTACGGGGTGACCTCGGAAGTGCCGCAGGTTTGGAAGTTCAGGGTCCGGCAGGGCCGCTTCCTGCCGCGAGCCGATCCGGGACGGGCGGCGCCGCTCGCGGTGCTCGGCCCCAAGCTCAAACGCGAGATCTTCGGCGCGCAGAACGCGCTGGGAGAAAACCTGCGGATCGGCGGGCGCCGCTTCAAGGTGATCGGCGTGATGGCCCCCAAGGGACAGTTTCTGGGTTTCGATATCGACGATTCGATCTATATCCCGGTCGCCTCGGCCCAGAGCCTGTTCAACCGCGACGAGCTCGACGAGATCGATCTGTTGTTTTCCGGCCATCTGCCGGTCGAGCGCATCGTCGAGGGGGTGCGCCAAGTGCTGGTGGCGCGCCACGACGGGGTCGAGGACTTCACCATCACCACCCAGACCGAAATGCTCGACGTGCTCGACCGGGTGCTGCGCATCGTGAGCGTCGCGGTCGGCGGCATCGGCGCCATCTCCTTGATCGTGGGAGCGGTCGGCATCCTGACGATGATGTGGATCTCGGTGGGCGAGCGCACCTCCGAAATCGGTCTGGCCAAGGCGCTCGGCGCCGGGCAGCCGCAGATCCTGATGCTGTTTCTGTTCGAAGCGGCGCTGCTCTCGGTCGCCGGGGGCGCGATCGGGGTCAGCGCCGGCCTAGGGATCGCGGCGCTGCTGGGAGCGATTCTGCCCGGCCTGCCGCTGCACACCCCGG
>DASWHO010000230.1:0-2496 GCA_036398155.1 Acidobacteriota bacterium | reverse complement strand
CTCCCCCGCACCTCCTGGCGCCCACAGGGTTATGGGCGGCGCCAGGCCATCCGCGACGTTGCGGCTCCTCGACAATGCTACGGCATTGCCTGCGTCGCCGCGCCTTGCGGCTGACCCGGCGGCGCCCATAACGCGACCCATGCTTTCTGCCGCGCTGGCTCCTAGCCCGAGCTGGCTCCCAACCCGCCGATCGAGCGCAGCGGGAGCTTGACCAGGAGGTAGCCCAGCGCCACGAAGATCAGCATCCCGAGCCACCAGTTGTTGGCGATCACCATCAGCGGCACCGGCTCTTCACCCGGGGTGGCCCCGACCAGGCGTCCCAGGACCACGAACGCCAAGATCACCGCCATCAGCGCTTCACCGGCGATCAGGCCGGAGGAGAGCAGCACGCCGGTGTTCTCGGCCTTGACCCGAGCGGCGGCGTCGGCTTTGCGGGTCTCCAGCGCGCGGTCGAGCAGCCAGCGGATCACGCCGCCGACGAATATTGCCGCGGTCGAGTAGAACGGCAGGTACATGCCGACGGCGATCAGCATCGGCGCCGGAGCGCCGATCAGGATCAGGCCCAGCGCCATGAACATCCCGACCACCACCAAGAGCCAGGTCATCTCGCCGCCGACGATGCCCTTGGACATCAGCGCCATGAGCCCAGCCTGCGGGGCCGGCAGGGCGGCGCTGCCGATGTGATAGACGCGGTCCATCGCGATCATCGGAAACACCAGCACCAGCGCGGCACAGGCCACGCCGATGATCTCGGCGATCTCCATCCGCCACGGGGTGCCGCCGAGGATGTGGCCGACCTTGAGGTCCTGCATCATGTCGCCGGCGATCGCGGCGGTGCAGCAGATCACGCCGGCGATCCCGAGCACCGCGGCGATGCCGGCCGTGCCAGTCACCCCAATGAACACCATCAGCACCGCCGAGATCAGCAGGGTGCTGAGCGTCAGGCCGCTGATCGGGTTGTTGGAGGATCCGATCAGGCCGACCAGGTAGCCGGCCACCGCGGCGAACAGAAAGCCGAGGATGATCATGATCACGGTCAGCATCAACGAACCGCCGAGCGACTTGCTGAAGTAGTTGTAGAGTAGGAACATCGGCACCGCCAGCATCAGGATCGCGATCGCGACCTTCTTCAGATTCAAATCGGTCTGGAGCCGGCCCAGAGTCGCGGCGCCGCTCTTGGCCAGGTTCAAGTCGGTGAACGCCTTGCCGATCCCCTGAGTCAGCGACTTGCGCAGGCGGAACAGGGTATAGAACGCGGCGATGATCATGGTGCCGACCGCCAGCGGCCGCACCTGGCGGCGCCAGACCTCCTGCGCGAGCGAGACCCAGTCGCCGTCGGGGATCAGGGACACCAGCCCCGGGTTCAGGAACATGCTGAGCGGCACCAGCACCAGCCAGCCGAACACCGCCCCGGCGAACAAGATGGCGGAGATGCGGAAGCCGACGATGAAACCGACTCCGATCAGCGCCGGCGAGGCCGAGGCGGACTGCAGCAGCATTCCACCGCGATAGGTCAGCTCCTGCTGCAGCAGCTCGACCTTGGAGGTGGCGAACTCGAAGAAGCCGGTGATGTGATCTTGGATGATTTTGACCCCGAAGTCGTTCTTGAACAGCTCCCACAGGGCGCCGAAGCCCATCGCGCCGAACACGTAGCTGGCGCCGGTCTGCCCGCCCTGGCCGGCCTTGTGGATCTCGGCCGCGGCCACGCTCTCGGGGAACGGCAGATCCGCGCTTTCCACCATGGTGCGGCGCAGCACGATGACGAACAGCACCCCCAAGGTGCCGCCGATCAGCATGATCAGGGTGGAGTCGAGGTAGTCCAGGGTCGGCCACACCCCCGAGATCACGAAGGCCGGCAAAGTGAAGATGGCGCCGGCGACCAGCGCTTCTCCGACCGAGGCGGTGGTGCGGGCGATGTTCTCTTCCAGCACCGAGCCGCCGAACATCCGCAGCGCGGCCATCGCGACCACCGCGGCCGGGAAGGTCGCGGCCACGGTCAGCCCGGCTTTCATCCCCAGGTAGGCGTTGGCGGCTCCGAGCACGATCGCCATCAGCACGCCGAGCACGAGAGCGCGCACCGTGAGCTCCTTGAGGTCGGTCTGCTCGGGAACGTAGGGCCTGAATTGTGGATTCTCCATCGCTCTCCCCTCGTTGTGGTGGCGGCTAGATTCCGAACCGGAGTCCGAAGCAGGATGGTACCGGCGCGCGCCGGCAGTAGCAAGCTTCTTGGCGCCCAACTATTCTTCCAACCCAGTCCGACCATCAGGAGGGAGCGATGCGGAAATACGGCGCAGCTTTGGTATCGATCTTGAGCTTGGGAATGGCCGCGGCCCAAGCGCAGCAGACTCAGCAACCGCCGCAGCCGGGCCCCGAGCACCAGCGGCTCGGCTACTTCGCCGGGCAGTGGCGATTCGAAGGCGAGATGAAAGAGGGGCCGATGGGGCCCGGCGGCCCAGTGACCATGAGCGACCGCTGTGAATGGTTCGACGGCGGCTT
>DASWHO010000229.1:0-7413 GCA_036398155.1 Acidobacteriota bacterium | reverse complement strand
TCGACCGGCGTGCACCGGCGCTCGCCGGCCGGGGCGACCTACGACGCCTTCGGCTCGGAGCGCTATGTCCTCAGCTTCGAGAACCGCGCCCTCCGCGAGATCGCGATGTTCGCGCCCTACGAGTTCGTCGAGATCCTGGTCAACGGCCGCACCTACGGCGGCGGCGGGATCTTCAACCTCTACAGCACGGTGTCGGCCGACAGCCTGTGGTCGCCGTACATCTTCGTCCACGAGTTCGGCCACCATTTCGCGGCCCTGGCTGACGAGTACTACACTTCCGACGTCGCGTACGAGCCGAGCGCCGCACGAATCGAGCCGTGGGAGCCCAACGTGACCGCGTTGCTCGAGCCCGAGCGGCTCAAGTGGAAGGATCTGGTCGCGGCTTCCACCCCGATCCCGACGCGGTGGAGCAAAGAGGCGTTCGAGACCTACTCGCGCGAGATCCAGAAGCGGCGCCGCGAGATCCGGGCCCAGAATCGGCCCGAGGAGGAGATGGACGCGCTCTTTAAAGAGGAGCAGGCCCACGAGACCGAGCTGCTCGGCTCGGAGGAGTTTGCCGGCCAGGTCGGGGCCTTCGAAGGCGCGATATACGAGGCCAAGGGTTACTACCGGCCGCAGGCCGATTGCATCATGTTCACCCGCAACGAGGTGCCGTTTTGCGCCGTCTGCCAGCGCGCGATCGAGCGCATCATCAACCTCTACACCCGCGAGTGAACGCGCTTGCCCTTCCCCGCGTGCGGTGGCAGAATGGGCGCACCGATTCGGAGCGGGTTCCAAGGTTGCGGAAATTAGCAACTGGAATCATGGTGCGGGCGGACAAGCACCCATGGTGATCCCGGCACGCGGCGCCTGCTTAGGAGCGGCGGAGCGCTGAATCGGTGGAGACCATAACCCACGACGTACTCTTGGTGGGTGGCGGCGGCGCCGGACTGCGGGCCGCCATTGCCGTCGCTGAGGCCGATCCCAAGCTGCGGGTCGCCGTGGTCTCGAAAGTCTACCCGATGAGAAGCCACACGGTCTCCGCCGAAGGCGGAGCGGCCGCGGTGATCAGGCCCGAGGACAGCCTGGACGCCCACGCCTACGACACCATCAGCGGCGCGGACTGGCTGGCCGACCAAGACGCGGTCGAGGCATTCGTGCGCGAGGCCCCGGAGGAGATGCTGCGGTTGGAACACTGGGGCTGCCCCTGGAGCCGCGAGCCGGATGGGCACATCGCGGTGCGGCCGTTCGGCGGCATGAAGATCGAGCGCACCTGGTTCGCTGCCGACAAGACCGGCTTCCATATGCTGCACACTCTGTTTCAGACCTCGCTGAAGTATTCGACCGTAAGGCGGCACGACGAGTTCTTCGCCACCGCACTGCTGGTCGACCAAGGGCGCTGCCAGGGGGTGACGGCGATCGAGCTCGCCACCGGCCAGGTCCATGCCCTGTTGGCTCGAGCGGTGATTCTGTGCACCGGCGGCGGCGGCAAGGTGTTCGCGTTCACCACCAATGCCAACATCAAGACCGGCGACGGCATGGCGCTGGCGTACCGGGCCGGTGTGCCGCTCAAGGACATGGAGTTCGTCCAGTATCACCCCACCGGACTGCCGTTCACCGGCATCCTGATCACCGAGGCGGCGCGTTCCGAGGGCGGATGGTTGATCAACAAGGACGGCTACCGCTACCTGCAGGACTACAACCTCGGCTCGCCGCAGCCCAAGCCGGTCAAGCGTTCGATGGAGCTGGGTCCGCGCGACCGCCTTTCGCAGGCCTTCGTCCACGAGCTGGAGAAGGGCCGCACCACCGAGACCCCCTACGGCCAAGTGGTGCATCTCGACATTCGTCACCTGGGCGAGAAGGTCATCCAAACCAAGATCCCGTTCGTGCGCGAGCTGTGCCTGAAGTATCAACGGCTCGATCCGGTTCGGGAGCTGATTCCGGTCCGGCCGGTAATCCATTACATGATGGGAGGAGTGCACACGGATCTCCACGGTGCGACCACGCTGCCCGGCCTGTATGCCGCCGGCGAAGTGGCGTGTGTGAGCATCAACGGCGCCAACCGTCTGGGATCCAATTCACTCACCGAGCTGCTGGTTTTCGGGGCCCGGGCCGGCCGCGCCGCCGCCAACTTCGCGTCGGAGCAGGCGGTTCCAACTTCAGCTATTCTGAACCAAGCGCTCGACGAGGAACGCCGGTTGATCGGATTGCTGCGCAAGGATGGAGGCGAGGAGCGCATCGCGGCGCTGCGCCAGGAGCTGCAACATGCGATGGAACAGGGGGCCGGCATCTATCGCGATCATGCCGGGCTCCAAGCCGCCGCCGACCAGATCCAGCAGTTGAGGAAGCGTTTCGACCGCGTCGGCCTGCAGGATCGCAGCCGAACGTTCAACACCGAGTGGGTGGCCTATTTGGAGCTATCCAACCTGATCGATTTGGCCGAAACGATCATCCAGTCCGGGCTGGAACGACAAGAGTCGCGCGGCGCCCACCAGCGAACCGACCACCCCGAGCGCGACGATTCCCGCTTCCTCGCGCATTCGCTCGCCTACCGCCGCGCGGACCGCCCGCCCCGGATCGAGTACCTCCCGGTCACCATCACGCGCTGGCCGCCGGCCGAACGCGTTTACGGAAGCTAGTCGGCTATGCAGGGCGAAATGGAAAAAACCGTCATCCTGCAGGTGCGCCGCTACCGGCCCGAAACAGAAAGCGAGCCCGGCTGGCAGAGCTATGAGGTGCCGCTGCGACGCGACTGGATGGTGCTGGATGCGCTCAACTACATCAAGGATCACCTGGACGGCAGCCTGTCCTACCGCTGGGCCTGCCGCATGGGGGTGTGCGGCAGCTGCGGCATGATGGTCAACGGTGAACCGGTTCTCACCTGCGCGACCTACCTCGAGAAGCTGCTGCCCGGCCCGATTCGCGTCGAACCCCTGCGCGGCTTTCCGGTGATTCGAGATTTGGTCGGCGACCTTACCGATTTCCTGGCCAAGCTCAAGAGCATTCAACCCTGGATCGTCCGTCAGGACCAACCGGCCCCCGCGGGCGAGTACCTGCAAACACCGCAGCAACTCGCCGAATATAAACAGTACAGCATGTGCATCAACTGCATGCTTTGCTACGCCGCCTGTCCGATCTACGAGCTTGAGCCTGAGTTCATCGGTCCAGCCGCGATCGCGTTGGCCCAGCGCTACAACATGGATTCCCGCGACCAGGGCCACCAGGAGCGGATGGACGTTCTGTCCCAACACGACGGCATCTGGTCTTGCACCTTCGTCGGCGAGTGCACCGAAGTGTGTCCCAAGGATGTCGACCCGGCCGGCGCGATCCAACGTTACAAGGTCGCGGCCACGATCGATTGGTTCAAGTCGATCCTGCTGCCGTGGGCCAAGCGATGAGACCCGACTCGGGTTACCGGCTCTACCACCCCAAATGGTATCGGCGGCGCATGCCGATATTCTGGTGGCTCGGCAAGTTCTCGTATACGAAGTTCATCACCCGTGAGATGACCAGCATGGCAGTGGCCTACGGCGGGCTTTTGCTCCTGGCACAGATCTGGATGCTGGGCCGCGGAGAGCAAGCCTATCAGAGCTTCCTGAGCTGGCTTCGACTTCCCGCGGTTCTCGCCTTTCATCTGGCGCTGCTGGCGGCGGTGCTCCTGCACACCATCACCTGGCTGAATCTCGCGCCCCAAGCACTGGTCGTGCGCTTGGGCGGCCGGCGCATCCCAGATGGGGTGATCCTGGCCGGCCATTATCTAGCCTGGCTGGTCGCTTCGGCTGCGGTGGCGTGGCTTTTGCTCGGCAGGTGACCATGGTTCGCTCTCGTGAGCCTTTCCTATGGGCGCTGTTCAGCGGCGGTGGTATGGTGACGGCGCTGGTGCTTCCAGCCCTGGTGGCGCTGCTGTGGATCGCCGTTCCATTGGGTTGGGCCGATGCTCCCCGCGACCGTCTGATCGAGCTGCTTCGCTCACCACTCTCACGACTGGCCCTGTTCGGGTTCGTAACCCTCTCCCTGTTCCACTGGGCGCACCGCTTCCGCTACACCCTCTACGATGGACTGCAGCTTTATCATCTCAACCAGCTGATCGCCGCCGTCACCTACGGAATCGCCACCTTGCTGACGTTGGTGGCGGGCGCGATCCTGTGGACTTTTCCATGAGTCTGAGACGACAACGCTTGCCTCGATGAGGTGCATGGCGACAAGCTAAGCCCGCCCGGGAGCATCCGGGGCAGCTCTGGGAAGAAAGGAAACTCCGTGATCGAGCTCAGGCCCATCAGCAGCGAGGCCATCCCTGCCGCCCTCGCCAAGGCGGAGCGCTACCGCTTGCTCAACCAGCCCCGCCAAGCGGAAAGCATCTGCAGCGACATCTTGCAGGCCGAACCGGATCACCAGGCAGCCCTGATCATGCTGCTGCTGGCTCTGACCGACCAGTTCGGAAGTCGACGGCATAGCGTCGACATTCGCCGCGCCCGCGAGGTTTTGTCTCGGCTAAAAGGTGAGTACGAGCGCGCCTACTATGAGGGGGTGGTTTACGAGCGTTGGGGCAAGAGTCTGATCGGTGGCGACGCCATTGTCGAAGCCATCAACCAATGGCTGCGCAGCGCGATGCAGTGCTATGAGCGGGCTGAGCCGCTGCGACCGCCCGACAACGACGAAGCCATTCTGCACTGGAACGCTTGCGCCCGTCTCATCAACCAGAACCAACTGCCGGAGCCGAGTCGGAGAGAGGCGTTCGACATCGGCGACTGATAACTTGCCAGGCGGCGGATCTGACAGCATTCCGCCGCCGGGCACGTAGGCATCAGGGGACGAGGGGATTCGCCTGGTGCTTCTCGGCGCCGGGGGTGGGCATGACTGCGGCGCTGACGCAGCGGGTGAAGTGGCGCTCCGCGGCCTCCTTGGCGGCTTCGGCGCTCGAAGCCAGCGCGGCTTCGAGCGCGCGGTCGCCGTAGTCGAAGCCGAGGCCGAGCGCTTCGAAGCTCGCGTAGCGCGCGGCGCGCGCGCGGTTGGTCTCCTGCGCCAGCAGCGTGGTGCCGCGCAGGTAGCGCCGCGAGCCCTCGAGCTCCTCCTCGGGCACCGGCTCGAGCGCCAGGCGCCGCAGCTCGGCTTCGACCGTGGCGCGGGCCTGCTCGTACTGCGCCGGCGTGGTGCCGAGATAGCCGGCCAAGTAGCTCGGGCCTTTCTGCGCCTGGTAGAGCGATCCGACCTGATACGCGAGCGAGCGCTTCTCGCGCACCTCGATGAACAGGCGCGACGACATCGAGCCGCCGAGCACCGTGTTGAGCAGGCGCAGCGGCGGATAGTCGGGATGCCCCAGCGGTGCGGCCGGAAATCCGATCACCACCCACGCCTGGGCCGACTCGCGGTGCGAGAACGCCGCCTCGCTGCCGCGCTCCGGCGGCGCCAGGGTTGCCGGATCGAGCGCATCGGTCGCGGGCGGCAGCTCGGGCAGCCCGGCCTCGAAGCGGTCCAGCAGCCGTTCGTGCTCCAGATCGCCGACCGCCGCGACCACCAGGTTGGCCGGGGTCAGCCAGCCCTCATAGGCGCGGCGCAGATCCTCGACCTGCAGGCCGGCCACGGTCTCTTCGTAGCCGAGCCCGGGGCGATGATAGGGATGGCCGCGGTAAAAAGTCTCGGCGAATTGATCCAGCGCGCTCTCGAGGTATTGGTCGCGGCGGGCCCGAATCCGCTGCAACGCCTGCTCGCGCTCCTTCTTGAGCTCGGACTCGAGAAAGGCCGGCGTGGCAATCACCTCGAGCAGCAGCTCGAGCGCCGCCGGCAGCACCTCGCGGGTGCACTGCAGCTCGAACGCCGAGCTCTCCGCGCTGGCCCCGCTTTCCAGGCTGGCGCCCAAACCGGCGAGCTCGAGCTGGAGCTGCTGCGCGCTGCGGCGCAAGGTGCCTTGCAGGAACATCCGCATCAAGAGCGATGCCAGTCCGGCCTGGCCCTCGTCCTCGTGCGCGTAGCCGCGCCGGATCATCACCTTGAGCGCGACGATCGGGGTGCGGCGCGCCGCTTCGGTAAGCAGCAAGAAGCCGCGCGCGCTGCGGCTGCGACTCAGACTCCCGAAGCGGGTCGCGAAGCGTTCCGTGGCCACCGTCCGACCTCTAGGCGGAAGGGCCCAGGGTCGCGAGCGCCATGAGCTTCGGATCGAAATACTCGGCGGCCACCTCGCGCACCTGCGCCGCGGTCACCGCTTCGAGCCGCGGCAGATATTCCAGCGCTTCGGCGGCGTCGCCGTACAGGACCTCGAACTGGCCCAAGGTCTCGGCCAGCTGGGCGTTGGTTTCGTTCTCGAACACAAACTCGCTCTTGGCGATGGTGCGGGCGCGTTCCAGCTCGTCCGCCGGCAGGCCGCGCTCGCGCACCTCGGCCAAGAGCTGCTGGATCTGATCCAGCGCCGGCTCGAGATGTTGCGGCGGCAGCACCGCGTCGACCCCGATCACGCCCGCGGCCGCCAGATCCCAGGACCACGACGAGATCGCGAGCACCAGCTGCTTGTCCTCGCGCAGCCGCCGGTACAACAGGGACGAGCGCCCGCTGCCCAGCGCGGTCGCGAGCAGATGGAGCGGTTCGAGCTGCTCGCGCCGCATCCGCCCCGGGGTCGGATAACCGAGCACCATGTAGAGCTGTTCGACGTCTTTGGTCACCCGGCCTTGGCGCGGGGCATCGTCGGGGCGCGCTCCAAGCGGCGCCGGCGGCCGCAGTGAGCCGCGGTGGCCGCCGAGCTGGCGCTCGACCTCGGCCAGCGCAAGGGCCGGCTCGATGTCGCCGGCGATCACGACCCGCAGATTCTGGGCGCTGTAGCGCGCCGCCAGATACTCGAGAAACTGCGTCCGCCCGATGCGGTCCAGGCTCTCGGGGGTGCCCAGCACCGGGCGCGCATAGCTGGTGCCGTGGAAGACGGTTTCGAGAAAAGTTGTCAGCAGCTTCTGACTCGGGGTGTCCTCCTTGCGCCGGATCTCCTCTTTGATCACCTGGCGCTCGGCATCGATCGCGGCCGGATCGAGCAGCGGATGGAGATAGGAATCGGCCAGCACCTCGAGCGCGGCGCCGAAGCTCTCTTTTTGAGTCACGATGTAATAGAAGGTGTACTCGAGCGAGGTGGCGGCGTTGTTGTAACCGCCGCTCTCCTTGACCAGGCGATCCATCACCCCCGGGCCGAAGCGCTCGCTGCCGCGAAAGTACATGTGTTCGAAGAAATGCGAGATCCCGCCGACCTCGGGCGGCTCGTGCGCGGCGCCGGTCGCAACCCAGAGCTGCACCGTCACCGCCGGCAGGGTCGGATTGGGCTTGAGCAAAACCCGCGCTCCGTTGGACAGCGTGGCGCGCAGAAACGGCGCCAGCGGCGAGCCGTTGCGGCCTTGCAGTGTCTCCAAATCGGCCATGGAAAAAGCAGCCTAACACCCCCCTCCCACCCCGACAAGCAAG
>DASWHO010000228.1:0-5913 GCA_036398155.1 Acidobacteriota bacterium | reverse complement strand
AACGGACCGTAGTTGTTCGAGCAGTTGGTGATCACGACCGGCAGGTCATAGGTCTGCTGGTAAGCCCGCGCCAGGTGATCGGCCGCCGCTTTCGAGGCGGCGTAGGGCGAGTTGGGCGCGTACGCGGTGGTCTCGGAGAACTGTCCGGTCGCTCCCAGGCTGCCGTAGACCTCGTCGGTCGAGATGTGCAAGAACCGAAATGCGGCTCGGGCGGCCCCGCTCAGCTCGCGAACGTAGTGGCGCGCCGCCTCGAGCAGCTCGTAGGCGCCGACGATGTTGGTGTGCACGAAGGCCTGCGGATCGTCGATCGAGCGGTCGACATGGCTCTCGGCCGCGAAGTTGATCACCGCGGTGGGGCGGTGCTCGCGGAGCACGGCGCGCACCGCGGCGCGATCGGCGATATCCCCACGGACGAACCGCAGGCGGGGGTGGTCCTGGATCGCCTCCAAGTTGAGCAGGTTGCCGGCATAGGTCAGCTTGTCGAGCACCACGACGCGGGTGGCGGGCTGCGCCAGCGCGGCGCGCACGAAGTTGGCGCCGATGAATCCGGCGCCGCCGGTCACCAGCAAGGTGGTCTCGGTTGCCTGCATGGTTTTCGCCTGACGATCGGCTCCGCGGCCCGCGGCGCCCAGCACCGTCGCCGCGGCGAAGCAGCCCTCGCGGCCGACCGGAGAGCGCGCATTATACACGCTCGCGGGCGCCAGATCCGCCGTCCGGTATGCCGGGGTTTTATTTGGCGCCCAGTGTCGTCACAATCCTTCCATGCCCGAGCGTCGAATCCAAGCCGCCGTTCTCAATCTGGACGGGGTGCCGACCGACGCCGCTAGCTTCCATGCCCGCGATTGGAAACCCAGCGGCCTCGAGTGGGTGCGCGAGCTGCAACGCGCCGGTATTCCGATCGGGCTGGCCTCGGCGAGCCAGCACGCCGGCGAGGTCTTACGCCGCGCCAAGCTGCTCGGCGTCGCGCCGCATCAAGCGCTGATCGTCGCGGATTCGATCAGCGGCATTCAGGCCGGACGGCGCGGCGGTTTCGGTCTGATCATCGGTGTCGATCGCGGCGGCCACCGCGTTGCGCTGCGCGAGGCCGGCGCCGATCTGGTGGTGGAAGATCTCGGCGAGCTGAGCTTGGACACGATCGAAGCCTGGTTCGAGGATCAGGAGCGCCCGCCGCCGAATCTGCTGGCCCGCTGGGATGACTTTCTCGGCCGGCTCGACGGGCGGATGCCGGTGGTGGCGCTGGACTACGACGGCACCTTGACCCCGATCGTGGAGCGGCCGGAGCTGGCCCGAATTCCGAGCTCGACCCGTGAAGCGCTTGCTCGGCTGGCCGAGCGCTACGAGACCATCATCATCAGCGGCCGCGCCCGTGCGGATGTGCAGGCTCTGGTCGGGCTCGATAACCTCATTTACGCTGGCAGCCACGGCTTCGACATCTCCGGACCGCCGGCCGCCGATTCCGGCCCGGCCCTAGGCCGGCAGCTCGAAAGCAGCCTGCAGCAGGCCGCCGCCTGGCTGGCGCAGGAGCTCGAATCGATCGACGGCGTGTTGATCGAAAACAAGCGCTTCAGCGTGGCGGTTCACTACCGGCGGGTCGACCCGCGCCGAGTCGCTGCGATCGAGCGCGCCATGGATCAGGCGCTGGCGCGCCACTCCGGCCTCAAGAAGACCGGCGGCAAGAAGATCTTCGAGCTGCGCCCCGACATCGATTGGGACAAGGGCAAGGCGCTGCTCCGGCTCTTGGACCGGCTGCCGTCGAAGGGTTCCGGCGCGCGCTCCAAAGCGAAACCCGCCGGGACCGCGTTCCCGATCTATGTCGGCGACGACGATACCGACGAAGACGCCTTCGCGGTGCTGGCCGAGCGCGGCGCGGGGGTGGTCGTGACCGATCGGCCCAAACCGACCCGAGCGCGCTACAGCCTGCAGGATCCCAAGGAGGTGGAGTTTTTCCTGCGCCGGTTGGCGGAGATCTGAAGGCATGGCGGACCAAGCGGTGGGAGACCAACACTGGGTTCTGGCTTACGACCGCTTCGATCCCGCGGTCCAGCCCAAGCGCGAAGCGCTGCTCACGCTGGGCAACGGGATCTTCGCCACCCGCGGCGCCGCCGAGGAGGCTGCCACTATCCCGGCACCTACATCGCCGGCGGTTACAACCGGGTCGCGACCGAGATCGCCGGCCGCACGGTTTGGAACGAGGATCTGGTCAATTTTCCCAACTGGCTCTGCCTCAATTTCGCTAGATGAGATCTTGTCCTTCTTGCGGGCCGGAGGCACAAGATGCCAAAAGGCCGCTGAAGCCCGCATGGGTGGCATGGGCACGCGCAGCGCGCCCATGGACGGGCTCACGCACCATGCACAGCTCGTCCATGGGCGGCCTCCGGCCACCCATGCCACCCGATTCGGAACCATGGTTGCGGATATTGAGAGCCAAGCCTTGACCAGTCAAAAAGCCTCGGAGCCATAAATGGAATCGATCAGTCAGACATTGGGCTTCGAAGCCCGCTATTTGCTCTACCCGCTGGTCGCGCTGCTGGCCGCCGGCCTATTGCGCTGGATCATCCATCGCTACCTGATGGGCTGGGCGGCAAAGAGCGAAACCGAGTTGGATGATCAGATCATCCACCAGCTCGACGACGCGGTGCTGCCGTACCTGCTGCTCGCGGCGCTCTATTCTGTGAGCCGGCTCTTCCCCCTGCCCGGTCTCTATCTGCTGTGGATCGCGCGCGGTTTGGTCTTGGTGGCCGTCGGCTTGGCGGTTTTCTACTCGATACGGATCAGCTCGCTCCTGATTCAAGGCCTGGCCGATCGCAAGCCGGAGCAGGAGCGTCTGACCCGACCGCTGAGCGGCCTGATGGCCATCCTGCTGGTGCTGATCGGCGCCGCGGCCGGGCTGCGCTACCTCGACTTCACGCTGTCGGAGCAGGGCGTGCAGGCGATCCGGATCCTCGGCATCCTGCTGGGCGCTTACATCGTGGTGCGGATCGTGCGGCTGGCGGTGATGCGGATCCAGCAGCTCGTAACCAGCGACGATCCGGCCCGGGCGATCGAAGCCAGCAAGCGCGCCAACACCATCGGCACCATCATCAACAGCTTCGCCCTGGTCGCGATCCTCACGATCGCGATCATGCTGGTGCTGGCCGAGCTCGGCATCGACGTCACCCCGCTCTTGGCCGGCGCCGGCATCGTCGGGCTCGCGGTCGGCTTCGGGGCCCAGAACCTGGTGCGCGACGTCATCAGCGGCCTGTTCCTGATTCTGGAGGACCAGATCCGGGTCGGGGACGTGGCCAGGATCAACGGCACCGGCGGCCTGGTCCAGGCGATCAACCTGCGCACCACCGTGCTGCGCGATCTCGAAGGCATCGTGCACATCTTCCCCAACGGCACCATCGCGCAGGTCTCCAACCTGACCAAGGAGTGGTCGCGCTACGTCATCGATGTCGGGGTGGCTTACAAGGAAAACGTCGACCGGGTGATGGCGGTGCTCAAACAGATCGGCGCGGAGCTGCAGGCCGACCCCGAATTCGGGCCGCTGATCCTGGCGCCGCTGGAGATCTTGGGGGTCGACGACTTCGCCGCATCGCAGGTGACGATCAAGATCATGATCAAGACCCTGCCGCTCAAGCAGTGGATCGTGGGGCGCGAGCTGCGGCGCCGGATCAAGAACACCTTCGACGCCCACGGCATCGAGATTCCGTTCCCCCATCTCAGCGTCTACTTCGGCGAAGCGAGCAGGCCGTTCGCTTTGCTGCAGCAGTCGCCGCCTCCCAAGCCCGAGCCGTGAAGGCCGCGCACCGACCGGGGCGGGTCCAGCGCCGCGGCGCGCTGCTGCTGGCACTCAGCGCCCTGCTCGGCTGCGGGTCACGTTCCGACCCGGGCGCGGGCGAGCGCGCGCGGCTCAGCCTCATGCTCTCCCCCACCGAACGCCGCTTCTGGATCCCGCTGGCGCGCAGCTTCGAGACCTCCCGGCCCGGGGTCGAGGTCGATCTGATCGAGGGACCGACCTCGACCGACCTGCGTGAGAATCTCTACACCACCGCGCTGCTGGCCGAAGACGACTCGCTCGATCTGGTCTACCTCGATGTCACCTGGACCGCGAAATTCGCCGCCGCCGGCTGGCTGCTGCCGCTCGATCGCCACTTCTCCGCCGCCGAGCTGCGCGCGTTCCTGCCGGCTGCGCTGGATGCCGGCCGGATCGAGGGCCGATTGTATCGAATCCCGATCCGCACCGATGTCGGCCTGCTCTACTATCGGCGCGATCTGCTCGCCGCCGCCGGCTTCGCCGCCCCGCAGACCTTCGCCGAGTTGGTCCGGATCGCCCGGGCGCTCCAATCGCCGCCGCAGCGCTGGGGCTTTCTATGGCAAGGCAGTCAGTACGAAGGGCTGGTGTGCGTCTTCCTCGAAGTGCTGCGCGGCCATGGCGGCTTCTGGATCGACCCGGAGAGCCGCGCGGTCGGCCTCGATCGCCCCGCGGCGCTGGCGGCGCTCGAGTTTCTGCGCCGCTGCCGGGCCCAGGATCCGATCAGCCCGCCCGGGGTCACCACCTACAAAGAAGAGGAGAGCCGCCGCCTGTTTCAGGACGGCCGGGCGGTATTTTTGCGCAACTGGCCCTATGTGTGGAGCCTGGTGCAGCGCGAGGACTCGCCGATCGCGGGCCGGGTCGGCGTCCAAGCGGTGGTGCACGCGCCCGGCGCCGCCAGCGCCGGAACCTTGGGCGGCTGGGGGCTGGGCGTGTCGCGCTTCAGCCGCCATCCCGAGCTGGCGCGGGCCTTCATCCGCCACGCGACCAGCTTGGAGAGCCAGCGCGCCTTCTGCTTGCCGACCGGCTACGCGCCGGCGCGGCGCGAGGCCTACGACGATCCGGAGCTGACCGCGGCCAACCCGTTTCTGCTGCGCCTGCTCGCGATCCACCGGCACGCGGTGCCGCGCCCTATGATTCCGCGCTACGCGATGGCCTCGGACATCTTGCAGCGCCACTTGAGCGCGGCGCTCGCGGGGCTCGAGAGCTCGAAGGCCGCCCTGCATGAAGCCGCCGCGGAGACCCGCTTGCTGCTCGTCCGCCGGCGCTCCGAAACCGGCGCGGATGTTGCGCGCGCCGCGGGGTCCCGATGACCGGCCCCGCCAGCGGCCGCGAGCGCGCCGCGCTGCTGCTTCCGGCGCTGCTGCTGCTGGCGCTGGTGGTCGTGGTGCCGGTGCTGCGCGTGATTCAGCTCAGCTTCACCCACGTCGCTCTGGAAGGCGGCATGGTCGCTTCCTGGGCCGGTCTCGACCACCACCTTCGAGTCTGGCATGACGGCCGCTGGTGGACCGCGCTGCGCAACACCGCGGTGTTCACCTTCACCTCGGTCAGTCTCGAGCTGGTCTTGGGGATCGGCTTCGCCCTGGTGCTGCACCAAAGGCTGCGCGGCCGCGGCCTGCTGCGCGCGATCGTGCTGCTGCCCTGGGCGCTGCCGACCGCGGTGATGGCGCTGGCCTGGGCCTGGATCTTCAACGATGCGTTTGGCGTCGCCAACGATTTGTTGCGGCGCACCGGCCTGATCGAAGCGCCGCTCGCCTGGCTCGGCGACCCGGTCACCGCCATGACCGCCATGGTGCTGGCCGACGTGTGGAAGACCACTCCATTCGTCGCGCTGATCGTCCTGGCCGGGCTGCAGGGGATCCCCGAAACGGTGATCGAGGCAGCGCTGGTCGACGGCCTCGGCGCCTGGCAGCGCTTGCGCCGGATCGTCTTGCCGCTGCTGCTGCCCTCGATCTTGGTGGCGCTGATCTTTCGCGCGGTGCAGGCCTACGGGGCGTTCGACATCGTCTACGTGATGACCGGCGGCGGGCCCGGCGGCTCGACCGAGACGGTGTCGCTGTACGCGTTTCAGAACTACTTTCGCTACCTCGATTTCGGTTACGGCTCGGCGCTCGCCCTGC
>DASWHO010000227.1:0-9443 GCA_036398155.1 Acidobacteriota bacterium | reverse complement strand
GCCGCCGCGCGCCACCACCAAGGTGCCGTTGGTCGCGCTGTCGCCCAGTATGGTGGTGCCCGGCTCGATGGTCACGGTCGCCCCATCGATGAAGACCGCGCCGGTCAGGATATACGTATTGTTGGCGGTCCAGGTTTGATTGCCGGTGATGGTCCCGGACACCACCACATCGGCGGCCTGAGCGCCGCCGGCGGCGCTCAGCGCCACACCGAACAGACTAGCCATGACCTGGTTGCGTTGCATCGTGCCACCTCCCTTGAGTGGTTAGAGTTTTTTCCTCACAGCGCGTACGAGAACGACAGCGCGTAGGTCCGGCCGAGCTTGAACAAGCGCTGCGGCTGCCCTCCCTGAGTGAACACGTATGGATGGTCGGTCAGGTTCTCGACCGAGAAGCGAATGCCGAGCTGGTTCCAAAGATTCTTGTCGAACACCGCATCGAGAAAGCTGTTGTCTTCTTCGTAGATGTCCGGCAGACCGAGCGAGCCGACGTCGGTGATCCGGCGGCCGACGTAGTTGTAGAGCAGCCGGGCGCCGAAATCCAAGGCCTCGATGCGCTGCTCGAGCATCAAGTTGAACAGATGCCGGGACTGGCCCGCCAGCGGTCGCTCGAGCGAGGTCTGAACCTGACCGGCGGTCGCCTCGAGCTCGATCTGGGAGTCGACCAGTGCATAGTTGCCGGCGATATCGAGGCCGCTCGCCAGATGCTTGCGCAGCTCCAGCTCGAGGCCGGCATTGCGCGCCCCCAGGGCGTTGGTGAACGAGGTACGCAGCTGAGCGGTCGGCTCCACGATCCGTTCGATCGGATCGGTGAAGTCCTTGTAGAAGAAGCTGACCGCGTAGACTTCGGTCGGATCCGGGAACCACTCCCAGCGCACATCGTAGTTCGCGATCAGAGCGCGCCTCAGATCCGGGTTGCCGACCACCGCCCGGCCGCCGACCACGTCGGTGAACTCGAACGGCGCCAGCTCGCGGAACTCCGGCCGATTGACCGAGCGGCTGTAGCCGAAGCGCAGGTTCATATCGTCGCGCAGTCCATAGATCAGATTCAGGCCCGGCAGCAGGTCGGTGTTGTCGAGGGCCGCTTGGACCCCGACGAAATCGGGGTTGAACGGATCGAAGGTATCGACCACCTGGTCGGATCTCTCGACCCGCAGCCCGCCCACCAGCCGCAGCTTGCGGCTGAATGGGAGGTCGACCATGCCGTAAAACGCCGTGATGTCCTGGTTAGCCGCGTAGGTATCGGTGTTGCGGGTCTCCTCGGTGAGCTCGAACACCGGGCCGATGTTCGCCGGCGTGAACAGCTGCTCCGGCGGCAAGCTCAGATCGACCCCGATCGTATTGCGCGGGCGGAAGCGAAAGCGGCGCGAGGAGAAATCGCGCTCGCGATTGACCAGCAACGGTCCGAACTTGATCAGCGCCGGCAGGCCCTGCCACTGATCGAAGAACAGGCTCCAATCGGCGCCGAACTCGAGGATGGTGTCGTCGAGCTGATTGAACATGCGCAGTCCGCTCTGCGACTCGTCCGCTAGAACGAAAGCATTGCGCACTGGATTGAACTCGTAGAGCACCTCGCGCAGGTCGGGCTCGTCGAGCTGGGCGCGCGAATGGGTCACGTGCCAGTCGAAGCGGCTGCTCGCGAAATCGGGCAGAAAGTGCTCACCCGAGAACTTGGTCGAGCGGATGTTTTCTTCGACCCAACGCAACCGCGTGTTGCGGATCTGGGTGCGGATATCGTCGTTAAACCCCTCGAATATGCGGGTTTCGTTGCTGGCCTTGTTGGAGTAGAAGTTTTCGAGCGCCAGGGTGTGGTTCGGAGTCAGACGGAAGGATAGGTTCCCGACCACGCCGAGCCGCGCGGTCGTGGTGCTGATATCGAAATCGTAATCGTTCTGGACCGTGAGCCGATCGCTGGAGACACCGTAGTAGGTCTGATCCTCGAACTGGTGCTGGTTCTTGTAGCTGGTGCTCAGGCTGAAGACCACGCCGATCCGTTTCCAAGTGTTGCCGAAAAACAGGCTGTAGCTCTGGTTCTGCAGCGCGTCGCTGCCGCTCGGCTCCCACACGTTGCTGAACGATTCCCCGAAGGCTTCGAGCGCGGCCGGAGTGAAGCCGCGGCCGCTGGCCGCGCTGCCACGCACCACCTTCTCGCTGGGGATGACGCCGGGCAGGCTACGGGTGCCGTCATCGAAGCCGAGCCAATCCAGGTCGCCGCCGGGGTAGGTCATGAACGTGTCAAAGGTGGTTTCGGTGTTGCTGCCTTGCGAGGTCGAAAAATTGAGCGTCCACTGGCGCGGGAAGCTCACCGGCTCGATCTCGACCAGCCCGCCGGCGAACTCGGCCGGCTTGTCCGGGGTGTAGCTCTTGACCACCTGGATGTTCTCGATCAATCCAGCCGGGAACAGGTCGAACGGCACCACCCGCTTGTCGGGCTCGGTGGTCGGCAGGATCGAGCCGTTGAGCACGGTGTTGCTGTAGCGCTCGCCGAGGCCGCGCACGAACACGTACTGATTGCCGACCACCGACACCCCGGTGACCCGCTCCATCACCGCGGCGGCATCCGAATCGGCGTTCTTCCGAATTGCGTCGGCGCCGACGTTGTCCGAAATCACGCCGGCGCGGCGGCGCGCCAAGAGCTGCGCGGCGTCGCTGGTCTGCTCGGGTTCGAGCTCCGCGCTGACCTCGATCTCGTACGCCACCGTCGCCGGGTCCAACACCGCATCCACGGTGATCACCTGGCCGGCGCTGAGCTGGACCCCTCGGATCACCTGCTCGGGGTAGTCCGAAAACAGAAAACGGACCTCGTAGGTGCACGGCGCGAGCTCCAAAACGTACTTGCCGTCGAGGTCGGAGTGGACCACGGTTCCGGTGCCGAGCGCTTCGACCGAGACGGTCGGCAAGGTCATGCCGTTGGTCGCATCCAAGACCGTCCCCACAATCTTGCCCTTCGGCGCCGCCGGATCTTGTGGACAGGGCGCCTCCTGGGCCGCGATCGATGGGATGGCGCCGGCAAATAGCAGCGTGCCGACGTACAGGGCCAGACAGCGGGTCCTCATCGCGAACCTCTCTTCCGAATGGCGGCCAGAACTCGACCGGACACGGCCCAGACTGGAGGTCCGGTGTGAACGCGCCGTGATCGGCGTGTAAAAAAAGCTCAAAGACCGGCAGCCGTTTGGAGCGTATGGGTGGCCCGCCCGGCGCGGAACATCTTGCTTTTACATCTTCTTTACTTAGACTTTACTGGAGCTGTGCAAACGACGACTAATTTCCCGCCGTGGCTCGTGGCCTTCGCCTGCCGGCGTGGACGGCCGGTCCAAACCGGCAGGGAGGAGACTTGAAGCACATCGACGAGCTGATGGAGGAGCTCAACCGGATGATGCTCCGAATGGCCGGCCTGGCGGAGGCGATCCTGCAAAAAGCCTACACCGCCTATGTGCACCGCGACCCGCGCCTGGCCGATGAGGTGTTCGCCGACGATCTCGAGCTCGATCGGATGGAGCTGCAAATCGATCAGCAGTGCGTGCGGGTGCTGGCGCTGCAGCAGCCGGCGGCGGTCGATCTGCGTTTCATCGTTGCCTGCCTGCGGCTCAACAATGACCTCGAGCGGATCGGCGACCACTGCAAGAACATCGCCAGCCGCGCGCGCCGCCTCTCCGAGCATGCGCCGATGGAGGGCGTGGTCGACATGGCCCACCTGGTCGGCCAAGTGTCCGACATGCTGCACAAAGCGCTCAACGCCTTCACCCGGCGCGACGCCGCGCTGGCCCAAGAAGTGCTGGTGATGGACGATCAGGTCGATGCCAGCGAGGCCGCGGTGATCGTTCGGGCGCTCGATTACATGGCCGGCAAGCCGTCGTTCATCTCCCAGGCGGTCGATCAGATCCTGATCGCCAAGAACCTCGAGCGGATCGGCGACATCGCCAGCAATCTGGCCGAAGAAGTGGTCTTCATCGTGCGCGCCGAAACGGTAAAACATCCGCGGATCCATGGCCCCGATACCTCGCACCCATGACCCCACGCGTTCTCATCGTCGAAGACGAGTCGGATATCGCCGAATCGATCCGGCGCAGTTTGACCCGCGAGGGCCGCTACCAGGCCGCCACCGTCGGGACCGCGGAGGCGGCGCTCCAAGAGCTCAGCGCCCGGCATTACGACATGACCGTGCTCGACCTCAACTTGCCCGGCATGGATGGGCTCGAGCTGTGCCGCCAGATCCGCCGCAGCGATCGCGGCGCTCAGCTCCCGATCCTGGTCTTGACCGCGCGGGTCGAAGAGGCCGATGTCGTGCTCGGGCTCGAGCTCGGCGCCGATGACTACTTGACCAAGCCGTTTCGGATGCGCGAGCTCGAAGCGCGGATCCGTGCCCTGCTGCGCCGTGCCCAGCTCGCGCAGGAGCAACCCGCCGGCCACTTCGACGATGGCGAGATCGAGGCCCATCTCGGCGACTACCGGGTCGCGGTGGCGGGCAGGCCGGTGCGCTTGACCAAGACCGAGTTCAATCTGCTGGCCGTGCTGATCACCAACTGCGGCCGGGTGCTGTCACGCGAGCGGCTGTTGGAAAAGGTCTGGGGCTACGACTTCCCGGGCCAGACCCGCACGGTCGACGTCCACATCAAGAACCTGCGCGCCAAGCTCGGCACCAAGACCGGCAAGCGCATCGAGACCGTTTTCGGCATCGGCTACCGGCTGCTGGAGCGATAAGCCATGCGCGGGCGCACCGCCCTGCTTGTGGGCGCGCTGGCCGCCCTGCTGCTCGCGGCCGCCGCTGTGCCGCTCCCGCTGCTGCGCGCGATCGAGCGCAGCGAGCGCGAGCTGCTGGTGCAACAGTGGCGCACCACGCTCGATGCGCTCCTGACCAGCGGCGATCCCGAAACCGCAAATCTGCAGGCCGAGGCCCATCGCATCGCCGGGCTCACTCGCGCCCACGTCGTGCTGCGCAGCGCTCAGGGCGCGAGCGCCATGGCGCCGGCGCCGCCCAGCCCGCTGCAGGAGCCAGGTCCGGAGGTCGAGCGCGCGCGCCGAGATGGATTCGGGTGGGCCGAGCGGCGCTGGGTCTCGAACGGCCCGCCCTTTCTGCATCTGGCGCGTTTCGCCCGCTCGGGAGCGGGGATTCGGATCGCGCTGTCGCTCGAACAGCTCGCGGCGATCGACCGGCGCCGCGCCCAGGTCGCCCATGCCCTCGCGCTCCTGATCGGCTTGATTCTGGCGCTCGCCCTGCTGCTGATGGAGCACTTTCAACGCCGGGCCGAGCGCGGGCTGGCCGACCGGCTCCGGTTCGCGGCCGAGGCCGAACCGCTGCCGCGTTCGATCCCGCGCGGCCGCTGGAGCGCAACGCTCGAAGCGATCTCCGCCGCCAGCTTCAAGCTCGGCGAGCGGATCGAGGCCGAAAAGCAGCGGCTCACCGGCGAGCTCGAGCTGCTCAAGACCATCCTCGACGGGATGGCCGAGGGCGTCCTGGCGGTCGACGCCGCGGGCCGCATCCTGATGAGCAATGCCAGTTTGTGCGAGCTGTTCGGCGTCGAAACCGCTCGCCGCGCCGCCGCCGAGCATTACCTCGAGCTGGTGCGGCATCACGCGCTCGGCGAGGCGATCGAGTACTGCCTGCGCACCGGTTCCGTGTTTCACCAGCGGCTCAGCTTCGACGCCTTGCGCGAGCGCAGCTTCGAGCTCGAGGTCCGGCCGCTCAAGGTCGGCGGCGAGCGCGGCGCGGTGGCGGTGCTGGTGGAGGTGACCCGGCTCGAACGACTGCAGGCGACCCGCCAGCGGTTCTTGGCCGACGCCTCCCACGAGCTGCGCACCCCGCTCACCGCGATCCGCTCGCTGGCCGAGACCCTGTCGGAATCCGATCTCAAGGATCGGACCGAAGTGCGCGGCTCGCTCGAGCGCCTGCTGCAGCATTGCGACCGGATCGAGAACCTGCTGCGCGACATCACCGATCTGTCCAAGATCGAATCCGGCTCGGTGGTGCTGCACCCGGAGCGGATCGCGCTGCGGCCGGCCTGCGAGGAGATCGTGCGGTTGTTTCAAGCTCCGCTCCACCGGCGCCGGATCGAAACCCAGATCGAGATCGATCCCGAGGCGGAGGTATTCGCCGACCGCCAGCGGCTCGAGCAGATCCTGATCAACCTGATCGACAACGCGATCAAGTTCAACCGCGACGGCGGCAGCATTCGGATCGCGCATCAGGCGCTGGCGGACCGCGATCAGATCGAGGTCGAAGACAGTGGCATCGGCATTCCGGTCGATCAGCGCGAGCAGATCTTCCACCGCTTCTACCGCGTCAACCGCCCGCAGGAGGAAGCGACGCGCGGCACCGGGCTCGGGCTCGCGATCGTGCGCCATCTGGTGCAGCTCCACAGCGGCGCGATCAGCGTCGACAGCGAGCTCGGCAGCGGCTCGCGCTTCGTGGTCAGCCTGCCGCGCGGCGCCTGAGGTCCGGCCGCTGGATCGGTCAGCCTAGCGCTGCGGCGGCGCGGCTGCGCTGGTAGTGCGCCTGGAACCGACAGCAAGCCTCACAGGTCCGGGTGGCATGGGCACGCGCAGCGCGCCCATGGACGACGTCACTCATGATGCAAAGCTCGACCATGGGCGCCCTTCGGCCGCCCACGCCACCCGATTCGGGATCAGGCGGGCGGATGCGAAGGCCCTGGCCGCATTTGTGCCCGCCTCGGCCTGCCGCTAAGCTGAGCCCTCTAAGGAGCTTGAACGTGGAGCTTGGGCTGGCGGGCAAGACGGTCCTGATCACCGGCGCTTCCGGCGGCATCGGACAGGCGCTGGCGCTCGCGTTTGGCGCCGAAGGCGCCCGGCTGGTGCTCACCGCGCACCGCCAGCTCGCCGCGCTCGAGCAGTTCTGCGCCGGCCAGCCGTGGCGCGATCAGGCCTTGATCTTGGCCTGCGATGTCACCCTTCCCGAGCAGCTCCGCGCCGCGTTCGATCGGGCCCGCGACCGGTTCGGGCGAGTCGACGTCTGCGTCGCCAACTCCGGAATCTGGCCGGAACCGGAGCTGCGGCTCGACCAGATGGACGAGCGCCGGATCCGCGAGACCTTGGAGATCAACCTCCATGGCAGCTTGTGGACCGCGCGCGAGTTCATGCGCGCCTTGGCCCAGAGCGGTCCCGATCCGGCCGGCCACGGGGCCTGCCTGATTTTGATCGGCTCGACCGCCGGCCGCTTCGGCGAGCGCGGCCACAGCGAGTACTCAATCAGCAAGGCGGGGCTCTACGGCCTGCTGCGGACGCTCAAAAACGAGATCGTGGCGATCGATCCCTACGCCCGCGTCAATCTGGTCGAGCCGGGCTGGACCGTGACCCCGATGTCGCAGGCCGCGCTCGACCAGCCCGGCGCGATCGAGCGCTCGCTGCAAACCATGCCGCTGCGCCAGCTCGCCCGCCCGGAGGACATCGCCGGCGCAGTGCTCTTTTTCGCCTCGCCGCTGGCGGCGCGCCACATCAGCGGGGAGCGGCTCACGGTCGCCGGCGGGATGGAGGGGCGCCTGCTGTGGGAGCGCTCCGCGATCGACCCCAACGCCGTCAAGCGCCGCCTGCAACCCGACCAGACCGGTCCCGGGGACTGACTCTGTGGCTGAGCTTTGCTAGGCTGGTCGCACGATGGATCCCGCGCCCGCCGTGAACGCCGCGGCGCCGTCGCCGCCGGCGGCGGCCAGCACCCTCGAGCTGGTCGGCCGCACGCCGCTGATCGAGCTGCGCTCGCAGCGCCGCGGCGCGCTGCGCTTGTTCGCCAAGCTCGAAAGCTGCAACCCGACCGGCTCGCTCAAGGACCGGATCGTGCTCCAGATGGTCGAGAGCGCCGAGCGCGCCGGCCGGCTCGACAAGTCCAAGACCCTGATCGACGCCAGCAGCGGCAACACCGGCATCGCGATCGGCATGGTGGCCGCGCTCAAGGGCTATCGGGCCCGCATCTTCATGCCCGAGAGCAAGAGCGTCGAGCGCCGGATCTTGATGCGCGCCTGGGGCGCCGAGGTGGTGCTGACCTCGCGCGACGACCCGCACAGCCATATCAAAGCGGCCGAGGCGCTGGCCCGCGAGCAGCCCGACCAGTTCTTCTATCTCGACCAGAACGGCAATCCCGACAACAGCCTGGCTCACCAGCTGCACACCGCCGGCGAGATCCTGGAGCAGACCGGCGGGCGGGTCGATCTGTTCGTTGCCGGCTTCGGCACCGGCGGCACCTTGATGGGCTGCGCGCGCCGCTTCCGCGCCGCGGGCTTGGGCACGCGCGTCATCTCGGTCGAGCCGAGCCGGCCGATCAGTCAGATCGAAGGGCTGCTCCATCTCGACGGCAGCTACTATCCGCCGATCTATGATCCGGCGCTGATCGACGAGCACTGCCTGATCGAGGACGTGGAGGCGCTGGAGGCGGCCCACGAGCTGGCCCGCTCCGAGGGTCTGTTCGTCGGCATCTCCTCCGGAGCGGTCCTGTGCGCCGCGCGGCGGGCCGCGGCCCGGCTCGATAGCGGCCACGTGGTGATGATCATGGGCGATCGCGGCGAGCGCTATCTCTCGACCGCTTTGTGCGCCGCGTTCCGCCATAGCGGCGAGTAGGTCCGCGGTGGCGGCCTCCGATCCAGACCGCTGGTCCCGGGTGGCCGTGGTGGTGCTCGACAGCGTCGGAATCGGCGCAGCGCCCGACGCGGCCGACTACGGCGACCAGGGCAGCCACACCTTGGCCAACACCGCGCGGGCGGTCGGCGGCTTGAAGCTGCCGAACCTGGGCGCGCTCGGCCTCGGCAATCTGGCCGGCATCGAAGGGGTGGCGCCGGCGGCGGCGCCGCGCGCCAGCTACGGCACCATGATCGAACGCAGCGCCGGCAAGGACACCACCACCGGACACTGGGAGCTGATGGGCGTGATCCTCGATCAGTCCTTCGCGACCTACCCGGAAGGGTTTCCAGCCCAGATCGTGGCGGCTTTCGAACGCGAGGCCGGGGTGCGGGTGATCGGCAACGTGGTCGCGAGCGGCACCGAGATCATCGATCGGCTCGGGGCCGAGCACTGCGCCAGCGGCGCGCCGATCCTCTACACCAGCGCCGACAGCGTGTTTCAGCTTGCCGCCCACGAAGACGTGCTGGATGTCGAAGAGCTGTACCGCATCAGCCAGATCGCGCGCGCGATGCCGCAGCTCCAAGATGTGGGCCGGGTGATCGCGCGGCCGTTCACCGGCACGCCGGGAAATTTCCGCCGGCTGTCGGCGCGGCGCAAGGATTTTTCGCTCGAGCCCAGCGGGCCAACCCTGCTGGATCGGCTGCAGGAGGCGGGGATCGCCACGGTCGGGGTCGGCAAAATCGGGAACATCTTCGCCGGCCGCGGGGTGGCGCGCTCGCTGCCGACCTCCGGCAACCCCGACGGGGTGGCGCGCACCGTTCAAGCGCTGCGCGAGATCGAGCGCGGACTGGTATTCACCAACCTGATCGACTTCGACCAGGAGT
>DASWHO010000226.1:0-3402 GCA_036398155.1 Acidobacteriota bacterium | reverse complement strand
GCGGCGACGTGCGCTGGACCAAGCCGATTCTGGTCTATTGGGGCATGTATCTGCCGATCCTGATCTTCGGCAACAACGAGTTCACGGCGCGGTTGCCGTCGGCCCTGGTCGGGGTTTTCGGCGTGCTGGTGATCGCCTATGCGCTTTGGAAACTGCGCAGCCCGCGCGCCGGGATCATGGCCGGTTTGATCCTGGCCACCATTCCGCAGTACTTCTTCATGGCGCGCCAGGCGATGCCGGATATCTATCTCACCGTGTTCCTCGGCACCGCGATGGCGTGCTTCGCGCTCGGGCGCTTCGGCGCCGAACGCCAGCGGCTCTATTTCGGGCTGTTCTACGCTTCGGTCGGCTTGGCCTTCCTGGCCAAGGGACCGGTGGCCTGCGTGATCACGATCGTGGCGCTGCTGTTCTTCTGGCTGATCGATTTCGACATCAAGCGGATCGTGACCCCGCGGCTCGCCTGGGCGGACCTGCGCCAAACGGTCTCCCGCTACCATGTGCTATTGGGTTTGGTGGTGTTCGTGGCGGTGGCCGGGCCCTGGTACTTCGCGATCTGGATCGAGCACGGGCAGGAGTTCATCGACAGCTTCTTTCGCGGCGAGAACCTGCATCGCTTCGAGGAGCCGGTCAAGGGGCTGACCGGCACCGCCAGCCACTATGTCGAAACCATGTTCCACGGCATGTTCCCCTGGAACAGCCTGCTGCCGATCGCGCTGGTGTTTCTGTTCTACGGCGTGCGCGAGCAGGATGAGGAGTTCCGCCAGCGCTGGTACTGGGTCTGCTGGCTGTTCGCGATCTTTGTGCTGTTCACCTTCTCGGGCACCAAGCTCGATCATTACATTCTGCCGATCACGGCCTCGCTGGCCGTGATCATCGCGCTGTTCTGGGAACGCTACCTCGGCGGCGCGATGCCGCGCTGGGCGCCGGCCGCGCTGTTGGTATCGGTCGGCTTCGTGGTCCTGCCGCTGCGCGACTTCTTGCTGCTGAGCAACAAGTACATCATGGATTCGTACACCAACAAGCAGGTGATCGAGAACATCGACATCGGCCCGGCGCTCAAATGGATCTTCGGCTCGTGGGCGCTGGTGATGGGGCTTTCGCTCTTGACCCGCCGTGCGATCCTGATCGCGAGCTTGGCGGTGGCGGTCGCGTTCGGCAACGCGATCTATTTCGCCCACTACGTGCTGCCCAAGCAAGGACCGGTTCGCAGCGTCAAGCAATACGTCGAGTTCCGCGAGCAGAACGGCGGCCCCGATTCGATGTTGGTGTTTTTCGGTTTGATCCGACATTCGATGACCTACTATGCCGGCCCGAGCGAAAGCTGGAAGTACTTTCGCGCCTCGCAGGCGGTCGAAGCGGCCCGCTACGTGGCCGGCAACCAGAAAGCTTTCATCATCGCGGAGCGGAAGTACGTGAATGTCTTGCTGGTTGCGCTGCGGCGCTTCGCCCCGGGCCGCTGGTCGCGGGTGACCAGCGAGAACGTCCAATACGATCTGATCACCAATGTGCCGGTGCAAGAAGCGACCCTGAGCCGATGAACGCGCCCGCCCCGGCCCGGCAATGAACGGCTCGGCCGGCTGGCGCTGCGGCGGCTGGCGCGCCTGCCTGCTCTTGTCGGGGCTGGTGTTCGGACTCTACGCGATCAGCCTGCCGGCCTTCTTCGTCGGCGACGACTACGATCATCTACTCAAAGCCTTGTGGCAGGCCGGGTGGACCGATGCGGTCCGAATGACGTTTTGGGGCGCGTGGGGGCCGGTCTGGTATCTGAGCTGGTATCTCGACTACCGCTGGTGGGGGCTGAATCCGCTCGGCTACCACCTGACCAACACGCTGCTACTGGCCACGGCGGTCGTGACGCTGTTCGGGTTGGTCCGAAAGCTCTGGCCGGGCGCGCCTTTGGCGGCTTGGGCGGCCGCGCTGCTGTTTGCAAGCCATCCGCTTCACGACGAGGCGATCATCTATCTGGCCGCGCGCGGTCATCCGCTGGCCGCGCTGCTCGGCTTGCTGACCCTGCTCGCTTACGTTCAGTCCCGGATGCGGGACGATCGTGGGCCGGCCTTTCGCGGCGCGCTTCTGGCGGCCGCGCTGGCGCTGTCTCTGCTCGCAGCGCTGGCCAAAGAGGTCGCGCTGTCGATCCCAGCGTGGATCGCCGCGCTCGAGTGGTCGTTGCCGCGCGAGCCGCGCTCGCGACCGGCGTGGCTCCGCGCCGCCGGCGCCGGCAGCCTGTTTCTGTGCGCCGCGGTCGCCAGCCAGGGGCTGCGCTTTTGGGTGGTGGGCTTCGAGTCCAACAAGCTGCGCGGTGTTGCCGGCGATCTCGAGGCACTGGCGAAGCGGTTGGTGGAAGAGCTGCCGATCTATGCCCTCATGGGTAGCCTGCCGCTGCCATTCGGCTCGGTGGACTACCAGACGCTGCAGCGATGGAGTCCATTGGGCTGGCTGCTGGTGGCGTCGGCCCTGCTGGGCGGAGCGGCGGCGTTGCGTCGAGTCGCGCGCCGGTCGCACGGCTTTTCGCCGGTCGCCGGGCTGTGCGTTCTCGGGGTGGTGATTGCACTGTCCAGCTTGGCGCCGCTGCTGTGGGCCGATCTGCCGCTGCGCCGCCGGTATCTCTACGCTCCCAGCATCGGGATCGTGCTGGTGGCCGCCGCGCTGTTGCAGGCCTTGGCTCGCCGCCAGCGCCGCGCGGCCTGGGCGCTGCTTGCGGTGCTGGTCGCGGGCGGGGCGGCGGTCACCGTGCAGCGCAACTTGCTTTACCTTCGCTCTGGCGCGGTGGCTCGCGATCTGATCGAGACCGCGCGCCAAGCCCCGCTCGGCGAATCGGCTGGCTGGGTTTCCGGTCCGCTTCCCCGAATCGCTTTGACCACTCTGCCGCGAGCCTACGGCGGCGACTTTGTCTCCGGCGCCTACCTGCTCCACGAGACCGATCTTCACAGCGCATTGATTCTCTTCGGCGTGCCGCAGCCGCGAATCGATGCGGCGCTCAAGTGTTACTACGCCGACGATTATTACGCCGCGGCGGCGATCGAAGGACCGGCTCGTCTTCGACTCACGGTGCGCTTTCGCAGCGCGGCGGCGTTCGCCGCGGCCGCCGAGCGCGATCCGCGCGCGGATCGCGAGGGCCGGCTGCTGTCGGCCAAGCTGCGCTCGGCGGATCCGGACTCGCGAACCTTGATCTACGACCTGCGCCCGCATGCCTCCTTTTGGAGCGCGCCGAGCGGCATGATCCTGGTTTACAGCGCCGCGGGGGTGCGCCGGATCCCGCTCGCGGAGCTGCCCCGAGGGCCGCTGGTTCTCAAACGCCCGAGCTGAACTTTCGGAGCCGGCGCGGCTGATGGCTGCCGCGCGCTTCGCGGCGGTCAAGCCCGAAGATCCTGCGCCACGCGCTCGATGGTTCGGACCATGGCC
>DASWHO010000225.1:0-8060 GCA_036398155.1 Acidobacteriota bacterium | reverse complement strand
ATGGGTGGCATGGGCGTTGCGCAGCAAGCCCATGGACGAGGCAACGCGGAAGACAAGATGGGTGGCCGAATGGGAGGTCGTCCATGGGCGGCCTGCGGCCACCCCTGCCACCCGGTTTCAGGGCAGGATCAGCATGGCGTCGCCGTAGCTGTAGAAGCGGTAGCCGGATTCGAGCGCGGCGGTGTAGGCGCGGCGAATCCGGTCAATGCCGGCCAGCGCCATCACCAGCGCGAGCAAGGTGCTGTGCGGCAGGTGGAAATTGGTGAGCAGCGCGTCGGTCTGGCGAAACTCGAAGCCCGGAGTGATGAACAGATCGGTGGAGCGTGCCACGCTGCGCGCGGCCGCGAGCTCGCGGTCGGTCAGGCACTCGAGCGCCCGGACTACGGTGGTTCCGACCGCGACCACACGCCCCTCGCGCCGCCGGGCCGCGGCCAGGGCGCGCAAGGTCGCGCTCGGGACCGCGATCCGCTCGGCGCCCATAGGGTGGTCCTCGAGCCGTTCGGCGTGGATCGGCGTGAACGTCCCCGGGCCGACCTGAAGGGTCAGGCGCGCGATGCTTAGACCGCGCTGGCGCAGCCGCGCAAGCAGCGCGCGGGTCAGGTGCAGCCCAGCGGTCGGGGCTGCGACCGCGCCCGGGACGCGCGCGTAGACGGTTTGGTAGCGCTGCCGGTCGCTGGCTGTGGGAGCGCGGCGGATGTACGGCGGCAGCGGCACCTGTCCGTAGCGACCGAGCTGATCGCGCAGGCGGCCGCGGCCGGCGAAGCGCAGGACGAAGAGGCCTTCGCCGCTGCGCTCGACCAGCTCCGCGTTCAGCTTGCCGGCGGCGAAGCTCAGGGTCTCGCCGCGCCGCAGCCGGCGCGCCGGGCGCAGCATGGCTTCCCACTCGCGCGCGCCGCGCTCTTCGAGCAGCAGCGCCTCGACCTTGCCGCCGCTCGGCCGGCGCGCGCCCAGCAATCGCGCCGGCAGGACCTTGGTGTCGTTGAGCACCAGCAGGTCGCCGGGCTCGAGCAGCCGCGGCAGGGCGCTGATCCGGCGGTGGTCGAGCGCTCCGCGCGAGCGCGAGAGCACCATCAGCCGCGCCTGCTCGCGTCGCGAGCTGGGCTGCTGCGCCACCCGCTCGGCGGGCAGATCGTACTCGAGCTCAGCGCGGCGCATCGGGCGCGGTGCGGCGCAGGCCGAGAAACGCCCCTTGGTGCAGCGGATCGAGCTTGGCCAGCTCCTGGTAGGCGGCGCGTGCTCCCTCGCGGTCGCCGCAGCGCTCGCGCGCCAGCCCCAGGACATACCAGGCCTCCCGGTGCTGCGGGAGCGCCTCCAGAGCCGCCTGCGCCTCCTGAATGGCTTCCTGGCAGTGCCCGCTCGCCTCGGCGATCCGGGCCATGAGGAAGGAGCCCTCCGGATCGCCCGGGAACTCGTCGCGATAGCGCCGGGCCTGCTCGCGCGCCTCGACCAGCCGGCTCTGGCGCAGCAGCGCGGTCGCGAGCGCGGCGCGGGCGTACGGATAATGCGGATTGGACCGCAGTGCTTCGCGGGCCGCTGCCTCGGCGGTCTCGTTGCGCCCCTGGCGCAGTGCCTCGAGGGCCCTCTGCACCGCGCGCTCCTCCGCCGGCGCAAGGAAACGATAGTCCCGGATACCAGCCGCGGTATGCGGCAGTCCGGTTTCGGGCAGGCCGGCCTGCCAGTAGAGCTGCCGTGGGCAGCGCGGGCCCGGCGGCATCCATCCGGCGGCGAAGTCCACCACGATGAACCACTCGTCGGATTCCGCTCGCGCCAGCCCCACGCCGACGTGGGTGTAGCGCGGGCTCAACAGATTGGCGCGATGGCCCGGCGAATCCAGAAAAGCCGGCACCGCCTCGAGCGGCCGCGGGACACGGGCGACGTTCTCGGCGCTGGCGGCCGCCATGCCGCAGGCCATCGCGAGGCGCTGCAAGTAGCCGATCCCATAGACCGGCGACTCGTGGCCGAGATACTGCGCCGCCGCCAGCTCCTCGCTGTGGTGCTGGGCGATCGCCGCCAGCGCCGGATGGAGCTCGAGCGCGGCCGCCCCGGCGCCGGCGCGCTCGCGGTTGATCGCCTCGAGCAGCGCCTGGTAGGGCGGCGCCGGCGTTTGCGCCAGCGCCGGCCCGGCCAGCGCCGCCGTGGCGGCCCAAACCCGCGCGCTGCGTGCGAGCGTCATTCGCCGCGAGTATGGCGCGTCTCAGAGCTCGTGCGCCGCGAGCGCCCTGACGCCCAGCCGGTAAGGGATCCAGGCGGCCAGCGTGGTCAGCAGCAGCGCCGCGCCGAGCAGCAGAAGCGTTTCCCAGAGGTGATCGCCGCGGGTGACCAGGCCGGTGGCCATCAGGTAAACCGGCCGAGCTTCGAGCGCCACGATGCCGCCGATGTAGAGCAGGCTCAGGATCATGTAGAGCAGGCCGCCGCCGCTGAATGCGATTTGGGCCGGGTTTTCGTGCTTGAAGTTGGGCATGGCGGCGCCGAGACCCACGCCCATCGAGGTCAGCGCCACGGTCATCGCCGCCACCGTCAACAGCGAGAAGGCCATGAACAGGCGATCGACGGAAAGCAGCAGGTTGCTGGCCCAGACCAAGAGCAGCGCGAGCAGCAGCAGCGGCGGGATCAGCAGCAGCAGCTTGGCGCGCAGGTAGGCGCGCGGGTCGAGCGGCGCGCTGCGCAGGATCCAGTAGGTCCGGCCTTCCTGGCTCACCACCGGATAGGCGAAGCGCAGGCCGACCGCCGCCAGGATGAAGCCGGTCAGCGCCAGGTTGAGAAACGACACCACCCGCTGGACCGCCGGCACCGGCAGCGGGATGACGGTCAGGTTGAACAGATAGATCGCGACCAGCGCCGCGAGCAGGAACAGCTGGGTCCACTGGATCTGGTCGCGCACGAACAGCTTGAGGTCGCGGTGCAGCAGGAAGTGGCGCGAGCGCCCGAACGGCTTGAGCCAGCAGCGCGCCAGCCGCTCGCGCAGGCGCCGCGGATCGGCGCCCTGGGCCTGCGGCGCGCTGCGGCTGCGGTTGTAGCTTTCGGCATAGAAGCGCGCGGCGACTCCGAGCAGCAGCGCGAGGCAGACCAGAGCCAAGGCCGCGAGCGGCAAGGCCCCCTGCCAGAAGGCGGAAGGGTCGCCCTCCAGCAAGCCCATCTGCGCCTGCGCGATCCAGCCGCTGGGGGAGGCGCCGCGGGCCGGTGCGGTCAGCGAGTTGAGCAGCTCCGGCAAATCGAGGTCGGCGGCGGGGTTGAGCAGGCGCTCGGGCCGCATCAAACGGAACAGCACCACCAGGCCGGTGAGAAAGATCAGGCTCAGCGAGGTCAGCATCGCCTGGGCCTTGGACGCCGGAAAGAAGCGCATCAAGACCAAGGTCACCAGCGCACCCAACGCCGCCGGGGTCAGAACGAAGGCCAACAGCAGCAGCGGCGCGGCCGCGTAGTACAGCGCCCCGCCCTGGAACACCTGGCCGTAGGCGTAGAGCACCGGCAAGAGAAAGATCAGCGGCAACGCCGACGAGTTGGTCAACGACTCGAGGAACTTGGACAGAAAGACCGTGGCTGGGCCCAGCGGCGCGGTCAAGAGCATCGGCAGGTCGCGCGAGCGGTAAAGCGTGGCGAGTCCGACCAGGATGTTGGAGAAAAACAGCATCGAAAGGACCGCCAGATAGACCATCGAAAGCAGCCGCTCCGCGAGACCGGTGATCAAAAGCGGCGCCAGGTCCTCGACCTGGATCAGCAAGGTGAGCAGCCGGCGGAAGGCCAGATAGTTGCCGAGCATGAACAGCGCTGCCAGCAGCAGCAGGCCGAGGCCGCGCAGCACCTCGCCGCGCTGCGGCCGCAGCAGGCGGTTCTTCAGCATCCGGCCTCTAAGCCAGAGCAGCAGGACGAAGCCGCGCATCCTCCCTCTCCTCGTGGGTCAGCGCCAGAAACACCTCTTCGAGCCGGCGCGCCGGCGCGCGCGCCAGCTCGCGGAGCTGGTCCATGGTGCCGACCGCCACCAGCCGGCCGCGATGGATGATCCCGATCCGGTCGCAGAGCTCCTCGGCCACCGGCAGAGTGTGGGTCGAGATGAACACCGTCGTACCGGCGCGGCACTGGGCCTTGAGTAGCTCGCGGATCTGGCGCGCGCCGTGCGGGTCGAGCGCCACCATCGGCTCGTCGAGGATCAAGAGCTCGGGATTGTGCAGCAGCGCGGCGGCGAGCGCGACCTTTTGGCGCATGCCGTGCGAGTAGCTTTCGATCAGGTCGTTTCGCTCCGCGCCGAGCTCGAAACCCTCGAGCAGCTCGGCGGCGCGGGCCAGGTACGCGGCGCGGCTCATGCCGTACATCTCGCCGATGAACTCCATCAGCTCCATCGGGGTCAGCTTCTCGTACAGGGCCGGGGTGTCCGGCACGTAGCCGGTGATCCGCTTGGCCTCCAGCGGTTGGAGCGACAGGTCATACGGGCCGATGCTGGCGCGACCGGAGGTCGGACGCAGCAGCCCGGTGAGGATCTTGATGGTGGTGGTCTTGCCGGCGCCGTTGGGTCCCAGAAAGCCGAACAGCTCGCCGCGCGGGATCTCCAGGTCGAGCCGGTCGACCGCGACCAGGTCGCCGTAGCGCTTGGTGAGCTGCGCGCAACGGATCATGCGTTATCCTGTCGGCCGAGGCGGAAGGTGGATTCGGTTGGCCAGCTGAGGTCCGGGCTGCTGCAGCAGCTGATGCGGCAGCCGCAGCTGGCAGCGCCGCTGCTCGAGCGCTTGTGGCCGCGCCTCGTGGCGGCGCCGCTGTCGCTGCACACCCGCCCGGTCCGCTTCGACGCCGGCCTGCTGACGGTCGAGGTGGAGGAGCAGGGCTGGCTGCGCGAGCTCGAGCCGCTGCGCGAGCGCTTGCGCGGCCGGCTCAACCAAGCGCTGGGGACGGGAACGGTCAAGGCGATCCGCTTGGTCTTACGCCCGCAGCCGCGCTGAAGACGAACGAGCCGCGCGGCGTGTAGCGGGCGCCGCTGGGCTGCAGCGCGCTCTCGAACAGGATCAGGGCCTCGGCACCGAAACGGCCCAAAGACCGCTCACGGCCCTGCGCGAAGCGCTCCAGCTGGGCTGCCGCCCGCGGATCGGGCTCGCGGGCCAAGGTCAAGTGGGGATGAAACGGCCGCTCCTCTTTGCCGAAGCCTTCCTCGGCCATCACGCCCTCCAGCTCGTCCTGGAGCCGGGCCAGCTCGGCCGGCGCGCGAACGCCGACCCACAGCACCCGAGGCCGCCGCAGATTGGGGAAAGCGCCCAAGCCGCTCGCCTCCAGCTCCATCGGCGCGTAGCGCGCGGCCAGCGTTTCGAGGCGCTGCGCCAGCCGCGGGACTTGATCGGGCGCGGTCTCGCCGAGGAACTTGAGGGTCAGATGGATGCCCTCGGGGCGGGTGAAACGAGCCCGCACCCCGGCTCGCTTCAACTCGGCCTGGAGCTCGCCGAGCCGGGCCCGGAGCCGCTCCGGCAGGTCGATGGCCAGAAAACAGCGCACTCGCCCAACTTAGGCCGCCGATTGCAAACTTTCAACGGCCCCGGCGCCAATGCTAATTTGGCCCATGCGGATCGCGATGATCGGCCAGAAAGGCGTGCCGGCGACCTACGGCGGCGTCGAGCGCCACGTCGAGGAGATCTCCGCGCGGTTGGCGGCGCGCGGTCATGCGGTACGGGTCTACACCCGGCCCAGCTACGGCGGCGGGCAGGGCATCCACCGCGGCATGGAGCTGGTGCGGCTGCCGAGCCTGCCGACCAAGCATTTCGACGCGATCAGCCACAGCGTGCTCTCGGCTCTGCACTGCCGGCGCTGGGCCGAGCTGGTGCACGTCCACGGGATCGGACCGGCGCTGGTGCTGCCGATCGCGGCCCGCTGGGGACGCCCGGCGGTGCTGACGGTCCACGCGCTCGACTACCAGCGCGAGAAATGGGGCGCGGTCGCAAAGTGGGCGCTGCGGCGCGGCGAGCGGCTCGGGATGGGCGCGGCCGCGGCGGTGACTGCGGTGTCCGAGCCGCTGCGCCGCGAGCTCGAGGACCGCTACCATCGGGAAGTGATCTGGATCCCCAACGGGGTCGCGCCGCTCGAGGCGCCGCCCGCGGACACGGTGCGCCAGCGCTTTGCGCTCGAGCCGGGGCGGTACTTTCTGTTCGCGGCCCGCCTGGTGCCGGAGAAAGGCGCCGATTTGCTGCTCGACGCCTACCGCGAATTGCCTGGCGACCTGCCGCTGGTGATCGCCGGCGGCAGCTCGCACTCGGACGATTACGTCGCCAAGCTCCAGCGCCGCGCCGCCGCCGATCCGCGGGTGCGGCTGCTGGGCTATGTCCACGGCGACGCGCTGCACGCGCTCTACGCGCACGCGCTGGCGTTCGTTCTGCCTTCCAAGCTGGAGGGGTTGTCGCTCAGTCTGCTGGAAGCGATGCGGCTGGGAGCCTTGGTGATCGCGAGCGATGTCGCGGCCAATCTGGAGGTGATCGGCGCCGCGGCCCAGGAGAGCTGTGCGATGCGTTTCCGCAGCGGGGATGCGCTCGACCTGCGGCGCGCGCTCGCGCAGGCCGCCGCTCTGCCTGTGCTCGAGCGCCAGCGTTTGACCCACCGAGCCCAGGAGCGCACGCGCGAGCGTTACGACTGGGATCGGATCGTCGAGCGGCTCGAGGGAGTTTATGAACAGGCGCTCGCGCGGGCCGGATCCAGAGGGCCGCTGGCATGATCCCGCTGCTCGATCTCAAGGCCCAGTACGCCTCGATCCAAACCGAGATCGACGCCGCCGTCGCGGACGTGCTGCGCAGCGGCGGGTTCATTCTCGGGCCCGAAGTGGCCGGCCTGGAGCGCGAGATCGCGGCCTATTGCGGCTGCAATCACGGCATCGGCGTCGCTTCCGGCACCGATGCTTTGCGCCTGGTGATGGTCGCGCTCGGGATCGGACCCGGCGACGAGGTGATCACCTCGCCGCTGAGCTTCGTCGCCAGCGCCAGCATGATCTCGCACTGCGGCGCGCGGCCGGTGTTCGTCGACATCGATGCCAAAAGCTACAACCTCGATCCCGAATCGATCGAGCCGGCGATCACGCCCCGAACCAAAGCGATCCTGCCGGTGCACCTGTTCGGCCAACCCGCCGACATGGATCCGATCCTCGAGCTGGCCGGCCGCCGCGGTCTCGCGGTGATCGAGGATTGCGCCCAAGCGATCGGCGCGCGCTACCGGGGACGAAGGGTCGGTTGCCTCGGCCGCGCCGGTTGTCTGAGCTTCTACCCGACCAAGAACCTCGGCGCCTACGGCGATGCCGGCATGATTCTGACCCAGGATCCGGCGCTGGCCGAGCAGATCGATGTGCTGCGGCGCCACGGCGAGCGCCGCAAGTACTACACCGACCTGCTCGGATACAACAGCCGGCTCGACGCGATTCAGGCCGCGATCCTGCGGGTCAAGCTCCGGCACCTCGACCATTGGAACCGCGCCCGGCAGGCGATCGCGGCCCGCTACGACCTGTTGCTGGCAGATTTGCCGCTGGTCCGGCCCCATCGCGCCGCGGAGCGAGAGCACCTGTTCCATCAATACACCGTTCGCACCGCGCAGCGCGACGCGCTGGCCGAGCACCTCGACCGCCACGGGATCGCGACCGGGATCTACTATCCGGTGCCGCTGCACCGCCAGGCCCCCTACGCCGAGCTGAACGCGCGCCTTTCGCTGCCACAGGCCGAAGCCGCCAGCCGCGAGGTGCTTTCCCTGCCGATCTATCCCGAGCTCACCCCAAGTCAGATCGACGAGATCGGCGCCGCCGTGCGCTGCTTTTGGGACGTTAGCAAGTGACATGAGCATGGGGTGGCATGGGCCGCCGAAGGGCGTCCATGGTCGAGGCGTGTACGAAGAGTGAAGTCGTCCATGGGCGCGCTGCGCGTGCCCATGCCACCCACGAGAGGGCGTAACAGTCTGAGTCGAGCCGCTCCGCCGATTTGGCCGTGTCCTGAAGCTGCCGGCCGGAACTCAGGGTTGGACCGAGACCTCGCCGACGCTATTCCCCTTGGCCGAGCAGGACCACCGGAATGGTGCGCAGCAGGATCTTGAAATCGAGCCACAGCGACCAGCGG
>DASWHO010000224.1:0-6472 GCA_036398155.1 Acidobacteriota bacterium | reverse complement strand
ACGCCGAACAGCTTGGCCCGGTTGGCGCCGATCCGGTCCTGGATCAGCGCGCTCTGCTTGCGCTCGGCCCATGAAATAATAAACAGCAGCGTCGAGGCTCCGAGCAGCAGCACGGTCGCGACTCCGAGCTTGATCGCCAGCGCGGTCCAGAATTCGCTCATCGCGAGCCCCAAGGAGCGGTCGGAATCTTGCCGCTGCGGTCGAGCGCGCTCGGATCGGGCTCGGGCAGAGCGGCTCCGCCGCGGGCGCTCGCGAGCAGCGCGCCGTGCTGACCCAGGATCTCATGGGTCATGCCGGCGAACTCGGGCGCGGTCTTGGCCAGCTCGACGAACACCTCTTGAGCGCTGCGGTAGTCCCAGCTCTCGCCCAGCTCTTTGGCCAGCAGCTGGAAGATCTCCCAGTCGGCTTTGGCCTCGCCCAGCGGCGGGAACGCCTCGAGGAACAGTTGGGCGCGCTTGGCGCTATTGGTGAAGCTGCCGTCGCGCTCGGCGAACGCTGCGCTCGGAAGCACCACCTGGGCGCGGGCGCTGGTCGGGTTCGCGAGCGGTCCCTGGTAGATCAGAGCCGCTTTGGAGAGCGCCACGTCGACCGGTTCTTTGCCCAGCTCGGCGGCCAGATCCCGGCCCACCACGTACAGCAGCTTGATCTCGCCCCGCGCCGCCCGCTCCAGCAGCTTGCGCTCGGCGCCCGCGGAGGCGTCCCAGCCGAGCGCCACCGCGCCGGCGCGGTTCGGCGCCTTGTCGGCCTGCAGCAGCAGCTGGTCGTGCGGCGCCTGCGGATCGAAGCCGCCGACCGTAGCCCCCTTGGCGCCCAGATGCTCGCGCAGCAGCTTGCCGGCGAGGAATAGATCTTCGTTCGATTCCTTCGCGCTCGCGATCACGCCGATCTGGCCGGCCGCGCCGCGCAGCAGCTCCGCGGCCGCCGCGATCGCTTCGCTCCACTCGCACGGCTGCTGCGCTCCGCCCTGGGCCCGCAGCGGCAACGCCAACCGCTCCGCCGCATCGACCCAGCCCTGACTGTAGCGACCGTAGTCGCACATCCACCAGCGGTTGACCTCGGGGTTGAAGCGCGGCTTGATCCGCACCAAGCGCTGTCCGTCGGCGTGGTGCGGCCGATTCGGGTTGGTGTGGATGTCGATGTTGCAGCCGCGGCTGCACCCCGGACAGACCGAGCGGAACGCGCGCAGATACCAGACCCGCACCTGGAAGCGGAACTGGCGGTCGGTCAGCGCGCCGACCGGGCAGATGTCGATGGTGTTGGCGCTGTAGTTGTTGTCGAGCGTCTTGCCCGGCGCCAGCATCAGCTCGGCGTGATCGCCGCGGTCGAAGATGCCGAGCTCGTGGGTCTGGGTGATCTCCTCGCAGAAGCGCACGCAGCGCGAGCACAGCACGCAGCGCTCGCTGTCGAGAATCACGTGCGCGCCGATCGGGTAGGCCTTGCGCTTCTTGACCTTGGGCTCGGCGAAGGTCGGGGTGTAGCGGCCGAAGTCGAGATAGAAGTTCTGCAGATCGCACTCGCCGGCCTGATCGCAGACCGGGCAGTCGAGCGGGTGGTTGATCAGCAGGAACTCCAAGATCGCCGCCTGCGCGGTCTTGGTCTTCTCGCTCTTGGTGTGGACTACCATGCCGTCGTTGCACACCGTCTGGCAGGCGATCATCAGCTTGGGCGCCTTCTCCACCTCGACCAGGCACATGCGGCAGTTGCCGGCGATCGAGAGCCCGGGGTGGTAGCAGTAGCGCGGGATGTAGATGCCGTGCTGGCGCGCGGCCTCGATGATCCGGGTGCCCTGCTCGACCTCGATCGCGCGCCCGTCGATGGTCAGCTTGGTCATCTCAGGCGGCTCCCTGGCGCGCCTGGAGGTAGGCGTCGAACTCGGAGCGGAACTTGCCGACGTAGCTGATCACCGGCAGCGCCGCCGCGTCGCCCAGCGGGCAGATGGTGTTGCCGATGATGTTGCGCGCGATCCGCACCAGGTTGTCGAAATCGCCCTCGCGCGCGCCGCCGGCCAGGGTGCGGGCCAAGAGCTTGTCCATCCAGCCGGTGCCTTCGCGGCACGGCGTGCACTGGCCGCAGGACTCGTGGTGGTAGAAGCGGGTCACGTTGTAGAGCGCTTCGACGATGTCGACGTCGGTCGAGAGCGCGATCACCGCGCCGCTGCCGCCCATGCTGCCGGCCTTGGCCAGCGAATCGAAATCCATCGCCACGTCGATCTCTGCGGCGGTCAGAATCGGCGCCGAGCTGCCGCCCGGAATCACCGCCTTGAGCTCGGTGCTGCCGTTGGCGCCGCGGATCCCGCCGGCGTGGTCGTAGAGCAGCTCGCGCAAGGTCACGGTGAGCGGCAGCTCGTAGACGCCGGGCCTGACCACGTCGCCGGAGACCGCGAACAGCCGCATGCCGCCGAAGCGCTCGCCGCCCAGCGACGCGAACCACTCGGCGCCGCGTTTGAGAATATGCGGCACGTAGCTCAGCGTCTCGACGTTGTTGACGATGGTCGGGCACTTGAACGCGCCTTCGATCGCGGGGAACGGCGGCTTGAGCTTGGGGAAGCCCTTGCCGCCTTCGAGCGAGGTGAGCAGCGCGGTCTCCTCGCCGCAGATGTAGGCGCCGGCGCCGACATGGATCGTCACGTCGAGCCGGTGGTCGCTCCCGAACAGCGGCGCCCCGACCAGGCCGGCTTCGGTCGCTTCCTTCAGCGCCCCTTGCAAACGCTCCAGCGGCCGGACGTACTCGCCGCGTATATAGATGTAAGCGCGCCGCGAGCCGATCGCGTAGCTCGCGATCAGCATCCCTTCGATCAGGGTGTGCGGCTCCTTGAGCATCAGCCACTTGTCCTTGAAGGTGCCGGGCTCGCCCTCGTCGGCGTTGACCACCAGGTAGCGCGGCTTGGGATTGTCCTTGGGCACGAAGCTCCACTTCATGCCGGTGGAAAAGCCCGCGCCGCCGAGGCCGCGCAGCTTGCTGGCCTTGACTGTCTCGGTCACCTGCTCCGGCTTCATGCTCCGTATCGCGCTCTCGATCGCCTGATAGCCGCCGCGGCGCCGGTAGTGCGCCAGCGTATGGCTCTCGGGATCGTCGAAGTGGGCGGTCAGAATCGGTTCGCTCTTGGACATGGTCTTTCGTCTTACCGTCGCAGCCTCTCGAGCAGCTGGTCGACCTTGTCCGAATCCAGCGGGCCGACGAAATCGCCGTCGACCAGCGCCACCGGCGCCTGCTCGCAGGCCCCGAGACACTCGGATTCGAGCACCGTCACCTTGCGATCCGCGCTGGTCTCGCCGGGGTGGACGCCGAGCTTGCGGCAGACCTGCTCGCGCAGCGGATCGGCGCCGCGCATCCAGCACGACAAAGTGCGACACAAGTAGACCACGTGCTCGCCCGGCGGGGTGCGGTGGAACAGGGTGTAAAACGTCACTGCCTCGTGGACGTCGGACAGCGGCACCTTTAAGGTCTCGGCTACCAGCTGCTCGGCTTCCAAGCTGACGTGTCCGAACTCGCGCTGCGCCAGATGGAGCGCGGGCAGCATCAGCGCGCGCACGTCGGGATACTGCCCTTTGAGCGCTTCGATCTCTTGGAGCGCGCCGGCCGAGAACTCGAGGCTCATCGGTCCAGCTCCCCGCCGATCATGTTGACCGAGCCGAAGGTCGGAACGATGTCGGCCACCATTTCGCCGACCAGCAACTCGCTGAGCAGCGCCATGATCGGGAAGCACGGCGGCCGGCAGCGCACCCGCCAGGGCCGATCGCCGCCGTCGGAGACTACGTAGAAGCCGAGCTCGCCGTTGGCGCCCTCGACCGCCTGGTAAGCTTCGCCGGCCGGCGGCCGAATGCCATGGCCGCTCATGATGATCTTGAAGTGGTTCATCAGCCCTTCGATCGAGGCGTAGGTCTCTTCCTTAGGCGGCAGCACCACCCGGCGATCGTAGACATTGACGATCTGGGCGCGGGCGCGCTGCGAACCTTCCAAGGTCGGCTCGACCAGCACCGGCCTCTGGATCAGCCCCTCGGTGCGCCCCAGCTTGGCCAGATCGACCATCGTTTCGGGCGCCATCTGCTTGCCTTCGGCGTCGACGTTGAGCGGGCCCTCCGGCATTCTGCCCAGGCACTGCTCGACGATCCGAAACGACTGCTCGATCTCGGCCATCCGCACCAAGTAGCGATCGTAGTTGTCGCCCACCGAGCCGATCGGGACGTCCCAGTCGAGCTGATCGTAGATCAGATACGGATTGGCTTTGCGCACGTCGAAATCGATCCCGGTCGAGCGCAGAAACGGCCCGGTGATCCCGTAGGAGATCGCCTGCTCCTTGGTGCACACCCCGGTGCCCTGCATCCGGTCGACGAAGATCCGGTTGCGGGTCAGCAGCTTGTCGACCTCGCTCAGCACCTCGCGCGAATCGGCGATCGCTTTGCGGGTGCGCGGCGCGAAATCTTCGGGCAGATCGGCCTTGACCCCGCCGACCCGCAGGTACGAGATCGTCAGGCGCGCTCCGGTGACCGCCTCGACCAAGTCGTAGAGAAACTCGCGCGCCTTCATCAAATAGAGAAACACCGACATCGCGCCCAGCTCCATCGCGCTGGCCCCGATGCAGGTCATGTGGTCGGTGACCCGCGACAGCTCGCTCATCAGCACCCGAATAGTGTTGCAGCGCTCGGTGGTCTGGATCCCGAGCAGCTTCTCCACCGCCATCGCGTAGCCAACGTTGTTGATCAGCGGCGAGACGTAGTTGAGCCGGTCGGTGTAGGGAAAGGCGTTGTTCCAGCCGCCCTGCTCGCAGCTCTTCTCGAAGGCCCGATGCAGGTACCCGATCTCGACCTCCGCCTGCATCACCTTCTCGCCGTCGAGCACCAGGCGGATCTCGATGATGCCGTGCATCGCCGGATGCGACGGCCCCATGGTCAGCTGCATGGTCTGGGAGTGCAGCTCGTCCGGCGGACTCTGAACCGCCCGGTTCTCGCTCATGTCACCTGCGCTCCCCCGCCGGAGCGCGGCGGCAGGCGCGGCTGGCGCTTGTTGTACGGGTAGTCCTTGCGCAGCGGGTGGCCGACGAACTCCGGATACAGCAGGATGCGGCGCAGATCCGGATGGCCGCTGAAGCGAATACCGAACAGATCGTAGACCTCGCGCTCGTACCAGTTGGCGCCGCGCCATAGCCCGGTGAGCGACGGAACTTCGGGCGCCTCGCCGTCGGCCGGAACCTTGAGCCGGAGCCGATGGCGGTGCTTGAGGCTGTAGAGGTGATACACGACCTCGAAGCGCGGCCGCCGCTGCAGATAATCGACCGCCGTGAGGTCCATCAGGATATCGAGCTCCAAACCGGGTTCGCTCCGGAGCCAATCACAGATCGCGACGATCGCTGCGGGATCCACCGTGGCGGTCGCGTCGCCGCGAAAGTCGTGGGTCGATCGAATCCGATCGCCGAAGCGCTGCTGCAGGCGCTCCAGGATCGGGTTGGCGCCGGCCGACTCGCTCACACCAGCTCCTGTTTCTGCCGGTCGATCTTGGCCTGCAGCTTCATGATCCCGTCGAGCACCATTTCCGGAGTCGGCGGACAGCCGGGGATGTAGAGATCGACCGGAACGATGGTATCGATGCCCTGCACGGTGGCGTAGTTGTCGTAGAAGCCGCCGGTGCAGGTGCAGACGCCGAAAGCGACCACCCACTTGGGCTCGCACATCTGCTCGTAGACGTTCTTGAGCACCGGCGCGATCTTGTGCGAGATGGTGCCGACCACCAACAGGACATCGGCCTGGCGCGGCGAGAAGCGCGGCAGCGCGGCGCCGAAGCGGTCGACGTCGTAATGCGCCGATACCAGCGACATGTACTCCATGCCGCAGCAGGCGGTCACGAACGGATACTGGAACAGCGACCAGCGGCGCGCCCAGGCCACCGCCGCATCGAGCTTGCTGGAAACCCAACCGCCCTCGCCGGCATGGACCGCGCCGGCTTCGGCCTGGCCGGCCAGGCCGCGATCCCCTATTCCCATTCCAAGACCCCTTTCTTCCACACATAGAACAGACCGACGCCCACCATCCCCAGAAAAACGGTCATCTCGATCAAGCCGAACAGCCCGAGCTCGCGGTAGGCCACCGCCCAGGGAAACAAGAACGCCAGGTCGACATCGAACAGGATGAACAGGATGGCGACGATGTAGAACTTGATGGCGAAACGGCCTTGCGGGGATTGCTTGGGGAAGTAGCCGCACTCGAACGGCTGGGCCTTGATCGGATTGGGCCGCTTCGGGCCCAGCAGATGGGTCGCGAGCAGCATGCCCCCCACCATCACCGCCACCATGGCGAACATCAAAATGATGGATGCATAGGCTCCCATGCTGCTCCCGTCTCAAGGCCGACCGGATGCGCGAGCTGCGGGCGGCCGCTGCAAATCGTTGACTGCCGTTTGCCGGCGCCGGGGAAACCCGGCGAAAGGCGGCATGTTAGCAGATGCGAGCCGAGCGCTGCCAGCCAACCGGGGCGCTCGC
>DASWHO010000223.1:0-1862 GCA_036398155.1 Acidobacteriota bacterium | reverse complement strand
CCGTGATCGAAGCCAACGTCCGCGGCCGCGACGTCGCCTCCTTCGTCGAGCAGGCGGCACGCTTGATTGGGGAGCGGATCGAGCTGCCGGCCGGGTATTACCTCACCTGGGGCGGTCAGTTCGAAAACCTGGAGGCCGCCAGCCGGCGCTTGGGGCTGGTGGTGCCGCTGGCGCTGGCGCTGATCTTCGCAATGCTCTATTTCAGCTTCGGCGCGCTGCGGCCGGCGGCGCTGATCTATCTCAACGTCCCGTTCGCCGCGGTCGGCGGCGTCTTCGCTCTGGCGCTGCGCGGCCTGCCCTTCTCGATCTCGGCCGGAGTCGGCTTTATCGCCCTGTTCGGAGTCGCGGTCCTCAACGGCCTAGTGCTCATGACTCGGATCCGGGACTTGGAGCGCTCCAGCAACGAACCGCTCGCGGACATTCTGCGCCAAGCCTGCGGCGCGCGGATGCGCCCGGTGCTGATGACCGCCCTGGTCGCTGCGCTCGGCTTCGTCCCGATGGCGCTCTCGACCAGCGCCGGCGCCGAAGTGCAGCGCCCGCTCGCCACCGTCGTGATCGGCGGCCTGGCCAGCTCAACGCTGCTGACCCTCTTCGTGCTCCCGACGCTGTACGGCTGGCTCACCCAGCGCTCCATCCCCAAGTAGTCGCCTTAGCGCGTAGACCGTTATGCACACTGAAACGAGAATTTTGTTCTCGTTTGCTGGCATGGAGCACTGGGTTTCGGTGGGCCGCTGCGGCGCGCCTGGGTGGCATGGGCACGCGCAGCGCGCCCATGGACAACCTCACTCGCGGCGCGGATCTCGTCCATGGGCGGCCTTCGGCCACCCATGCCACCCCTTCAGGACGCCATCCGTGGATATCAAGGGTGAAGCCCTCGGCCAGTTAAGGTAGCCTGTGACGCGGCGGCGTCAGGGCAGTGCCGGGTGAAATTCCTTTTTGATCTTGAAGTTCTTGGTCTCGCCGGTGGTTCCAGTGACCGTGACGTAGAACTCGCGGTTGCGGCTGGCGCTGCGGATGCGCTCAAGCTCTTCGAGCCGGAAGGCCGCCATCAGACCTTGGTAGGTGCGCAGGCCGGACGGGTCGGTCTGGTCGAACGGCTCGCTGTCGACCGGCTCGACCGTGGATCGCTTCGCTTCATCGCGCAGCACGACGCTCTCGACCGATGCGGTCCCGAACGCGCCGTCCGCCATCGGTGAGGTCGGAAGGTCCGGATAGGCGACCACCCGCAGCAGCGGCTCGAGCATCTCCGGCTCGATCGCTTCGGGCGTCAGGCGCTCGCCTTCCAGCTCCGCTTGCGCCGCGATCTTCGCCACCCAGGTGGTCGGAGTGTAGACCACGATGCTGAATCCGCGGCCGGTCCCGGCGCTGTTGGGCATGATCCGCTTGGCCCAGGCTTGGCCGCGGTCTTGGAGCACCAGCCCGGGCTCGGCACTCGGGTCGCGCCGCCCGCGCTCGATCGCCGCCGCCACCTGGTCCGCGGTCAGGGTGAAATGCGCCTGTTCGGCGCCCCGTGCCGAAGTCGCCAGACAGGTCGACAGGAGCAGGCTGCCAAGCACCGGTCGGCTCCGGATCATGACACCGTCCCCTCGGGGAACTACTGACCTGTCTATGACGGCGCGCCGCGCAAATGTCAAGCAGAACCGGAACCTGGCATCCGTGCCTCTCGTTAATGCCAGCGAGTCGCGGAGGTAAGCATGGGCAACCTGCTGCAGGACGTGCGCTTTGGGGTCCGGACCTTGCTCAAGCGGCCCAGCTTCGCGCTGATCGTGGGTCTGATCTTGGCGCTGGCGATCGGGGCCAACACGATCATCTTCAGCTTCGTCAACGTCCTGGTCCTGCGGCCGCTTCCGATCCGCGACGAA
>DASWHO010000222.1:0-2504 GCA_036398155.1 Acidobacteriota bacterium | reverse complement strand
GCGCTGGTGCGGCTGCGCGAAGCGGACTTCGGTGCGGTGCGCCACCACGGCGGGATCTCGCCGGCCTGGCCGATCGATTACGCGGAGCTCGAACCCTACTACACCCAAGCCGAGCATCTCTATCAGGTGCACGGCCTGCGCGGCAGCGATCCGACCGAGCCGCCGGCCAGCGCCCGGTTTCTCTACCCCCCGGTGAGCCACGAGCCGCGCATCCAGCAGCTCAGCGACGACCTCCAGCGCATCGGTCACCGGCCGTTCTATCTGCCGATGGGGATCCTGCTCGATGAGCAAAACCCGCGGACCAGCGCTTGCATCCGCTGCGCCACCTGCGACGGCCACCCGTGCCTGGTCAATGCCAAAGCCGACTCGCAGGTGATCTGCGTCGATCCCGCGCTGAAGCATCCCAATGTCTCGATGGTGACCGGCGCCTACGTCGAACGCTTGGAGACCGATCCGGCCGGTCGCGCGGTCACCAAGGTGCGGGTGCAGAGAAATGGCGGGGCCGAAACCTACAGCGCGGACATCGTGGTCGCGGCTTGCGGCGCGATCAACTCGGCGGCGCTGCTGCTGCGCTCGGCCAACCAGCGCCACCCCCAAGGGCTGGCCAACGGCTCCGACCAGGTCGGCCGCAACTACATGTCCCATACCAACTCGGTGATGCTGGCGATCTCGAAGTGCGAGAATCCCACCGTGTTCCAGAAAACCCTCGGCCTCAACGACTTCTACTTCGGCTCGGAGGACTGGGTGTATCCGATGGGGCACATCTCGTTCGTCGGCAAGACCGACGCCAACGTGCTGGCCGCCGGCGCGCCCAAGATCGTGCCCGGCTTCACCCTCGATCTGATGGCGCGGCATTCGCTCGACTTCTGGCTCACCTCCGAGGATCTGCCCGATCCCAACAACCGGGTGCAGCTCGACTCCCAAGGCCGGATCGTGCTCGACTACACGCCCAACAACCTCGACGGGCACAAGCGCCTCACCGCCAAGCTCAAGAGTCTGCTCAAGCACATCAACTGCTCGGAAGAGCTGCTGTCGATGAGCGCCTACATCGGTAAGCGGATTCCGCTGGCCGGCGTGGCCCACCAGAACGGCACCCTGCGGTTCGGCTCCGATCCAAGCAGCTCGGTGCTGGACCTGAACTGCAAGGCCCACGAGCTCGGCAACCTCTACGTGGTCGACGGCAGCTTCTTTCCCTCGTGCGGCGCGATGAATCCGGCCCTCACGATTATGGCCAACGCGCTGCGGGTGGGCGATCACCTGCTCGAACGGCTCGTCTAGCCTGCGATGCCGCTCGTGACCCGGACCCTGTTTGCGGCGATCCTCGCGCTGGCCGCGCTGCTCGGTCAGCCGGCCGCGGCCGAGCCGCTGGTCACCGCGGTCGCCGCGGTCGGCATGACGGTCTCCGACATGGAGCGCTCAGTCGATTTCTTCACCCGGGTGCTCCGCTTCGAGAAGGTCTCGGACACCGAGGTCTGGGGCGGCGACTACGAGCGGCTCCAGGGCGTGTTCGGCCTGCGCATGCGGGTGGTGCGGCTGCAACTGGGCGACGAGCTGCTCGAGCTCACCGAGTACCTCGCGCCCCGGGGCCGGCCGCTTCCGGTCGACTCGCGCAGCAACGACTTTTGGTTCCAACACGTCGCGATCATCGTCAGCGACATGGATCGGGCTTACGCCCACCTGCGCCAGCACAAAGTCGAGCATGCCTCGACCGGACCGCAGCGGCTGCCGGACTGGAACCCCAACGCCGGCGGCATTTCGGCGTTCTATTTCAAGGACCCCGACGGCCATCCGCTCGAGGTGCTGCATTTTCCGCCCGGCAAGGGCGATCCCAAATGGCACCAGCCGAGCGACCGGCTGTTCTTGGGGATCGATCACACCGCCATCGTGATCTCGGACACCGAGGCCAGCCTGCGTTTCTACCGCGACCTGCTCGGCCTCAGGCAGGTCGGCGCCAGCGAGAACTACGGCATCGAGCAGGAGCGGCTCAACAACGTCTTCGGCGCGCGGCTGCGGATCACGGCGCTGCGCGCCGGCTCGGGTCCGGGCATCGAGTTTCTCGAATACCTGGCGCCGACCACCGGCCGGCCGCTGCCGCTGGACCAGCAGGCCAATGATCTGGCGCACTGGCAGACCACCCTGGTGAGCAGCGGCTTGGCACCGGACGATGCGCGGCTGCGCGATCCGGCGGTGCGCTGGGTCTCTCCAGGACCGGTCGAGCTGCCGGGACCCGAACTTGGCTTCGCCAAAGGGATCCTGATCCGCGATCCCGACGGCCACGCCCTGCGATTGATCGAATCCATGCCCGACTAACCTTCCGGCGCCGGATCTGCCGCCATCCTGCGACCGGTCGATTCTGTAGGGGAGGGGCTTGCCCCCTCCCGATCTCCTCTGGCGGGTTGACGCAGTACGCGCGCTTCTGCGGCAAGGCCAAGTCGGGTAGGCTGGACGGCCTAGGCGCGGTGCAAGATGTTACTCCTGACATTTCTGGCGGCGTTTCAAAGCCT
>DASWHO010000221.1:0-3696 GCA_036398155.1 Acidobacteriota bacterium | reverse complement strand
ACGTTGGCATTGGTCCCGCGGGTGAAGCCGCTGTCGTACACGAAGGTCGGCTCGAGAATTTGGAACAGCTCGCTCTGACCCGGCGCCAGAATCAGGTTGTCGAACCAGTTGTACTGATAACGGAAATCATTGAGCGCCCGGTCCGAGATCACCCAGGTATGTTTGGCCAAGAAATTATGGAATTCGTTGGTCTGCACTGCCTGGGATGAAATGGCCACATTGGCCAGACCGAAGCGGCCCACCTGATCGCCTTCCTGAACGTTGTCTTCGTAGCCGTAGCGGAACGCGATGGACTGATCGGCGTTGAGCTGATGCGACAGCTTGAGGGTAACATAGTTGCGTTCGTACGGCTGGGCCAACAGGCCCCAGTCTTCGGGGTAGAGCGCTTCCAGCAGGTCGCTGCCGCGCAGCACGGTCGACTGCTGCTCGTCGAGCCGCTCGAAGGTGCCGAAGTAGTGGGTCCGGTCCTGCACGATCGGGCCGCCGACCGAGAACCCGAACTGATGGCGGCGATAGTCCGACTTGTCGAGGCCGGCATCCTTTTCGGGCTGGGTCTTGGCGTTGAGGCCGTCGTCGCGGAAGAACTCGAACGCGGTGCCGTGAATCTCGTTGGTGCCGGTCTTGGTCAGGACGTTGATCACGCCGCCGGCGCTGCGGCCGTATTCGGCCTTATAGCGCGAGGTGATGACCTCGAACTCCTGGATCGACTCCTGCGAGAACTGCTGCAGGATGCCGCCGACCGCGTCGTCGTTGTTGTCGCCGCCGTCGATCGAGACGTTGATGCCGCGGCCGGTGCCGCTGCCGCCGATCGAAACCGCGGTGACCCGGCTCTTGGTCGGGTCGAAGTTGTTGGCCACCCGCGCGCCGGGCGCCAGGAAGGCCAGCTCTTGGAAGTTGCGGGTGTTGAGCGGGATGTTGTCGATCTGCTTCTCGCTCACCACCGCGCCGATGTCGCTCTCGGTGGTCTCGATCAGGGGCGCTTCGCCGGTCACGGTGACCGTCTCGGCCACTGCGGCGAGCTTCATTTCGAAGTTGACTACCACGGTGCGACCGACTTCGAGCGTGAGACCCTCTCGCACGACCGTCGCGAAACCTTCCAAAGCGGCGGTGACCCGATAGGGGCCCGGGAACAGATCTTCCACCGAGTAGGTGCCCGCCCCGGTCGTGGTCACCGAACGCTCGACACCGGTGGCGGTGTTACGGATGGTAATCAGGCAGCCCGGAAGCACGGCCCCTTCTTCGTCCGCCACCTTGCCCCGGATCGTGGCTTCCTGGGCGAAGGCCGGAACGGCGATCAGGCCGAACAGCACGAAGGCTGCCAGGCTAAATCGGAATGCTTTGCTCACTTCCCCTCCTACGAGATAGGTTGAATATCAACCCGAGTTCACTCCCTAAAACCCAAAATGCAAACGCTCTCCCTGCTTTAGGCATCACCCCTTTCTCGAAATGTTCTGGTCGACTCCCGATGGATTCGAAGCGCGCCAATCGAGTGGTGAACCACTCCCCAGCAAGGGTAATGCCGCCATTCTACCGCAGCGGCGTTTCCCAGTTAAAGCCTTTTGTTGCAGAGTCTTTGACCCGCTGGGCCACCGGGTGAAGCCAGCCAAGAATCCAAGAACATGAATCGAATCCAGAAAATTGAACTCAATTAGTTGGCGGCCCGCCGCCATCGATCTCCGCCAGCCGTCGCTCGATTTCCGCTCTCACCTCCGCCCAGGCCGGCCCCGGTGCAAGCTCCAGGAAGCGGCGATAGGCAAGGCGAGCGCCCTCGAGCCGGCCCAGTTGATCGTGAAGTCGGCCGAGGTTGTACCAGGCGATCGGTTGCTGAGGCGCCGATTCCACGGCCTGCTCGTAAGCGGCCAGGGCCTCTTCCAGCCGGCCCTGTTGTCGCAAGCTGTTGCCCAGACCGATCCAGGCGCTGAACCGGGTGCCGCCCTGGCGCAAGACTCGGCGGTAGAGCGCTTCGGCCTCCGCATGGCGGCCTCTGTGGTCGAGAACTCCGGCGAGGTTGGCGAGCACGACCGCATGATTCGGGGCCAAGCGAGCCGCCGCGCGCAGCTGCTGTTCGGCCCGTTCCAGCTCGCCGTTTTGGGCCAGCGCGGTGCCTAGCGCGATGCGCGCTTCGAGCTGCTCGGGCCCGCGCGCCACCGCCTCTTCGAGCGCGGCCTCCGCGGCGCGCGTTTCACCCAAGTCTTGGAGCACATTCCCCCAGCGGGTCAGCAGGCCGGCCGAGCGGTCGCCGGCTTCGATCGCGCGCCGCAGCAGCAGCTCCGCCTCAACCAAGCGCCCCTGATCCAGAAACACGCGGGTCAGCATTTTCAGCCCGGCCCGGTTGCCCGGATCGGCACCGAGCAGCTCGAGCAGCTCGGCCTCGGCCCGCTGCGGCTCTTCGCGCTCGAGCGCCGCCGCGGCCCGATCGAGATGCGCGAGCAGGCGCACGAAGCGGTGCGGATCGGGCGCGTCGGCGCGCGCCGCGCGTTCGGCGCCGCCGGCATAGCCTAGAGCGAGCAACCGGTTTCTCTGCTCTGCGCCCGCGGCCGCGGTCGCAAACACGCCCTCCTGCTCCGGCAGCCGGCGCTCGAGCCGCCTGCGCAGCGCCGGCTTGCGGGCGGCCAGATCGCTTCGTTCATGCGGATCGGTTTGCAGGTCGTAGAGCTCGGGCGCCGCGGCGGCGATCAGCTTGAAACGCCACTGCCGCACCGCGAGCAGCGGCTTCCAGCCGTAGTCCAGCTCGGGCAGATAGCTCTCGCAATCGATGCTGCGCTCCGGCGCCGCGGCCGCAAACAGATCGTGGCCCTCGATGCGCTCCGGCGCCGGCAGGCCAGCTAGGGCGCACAAGGTCGGCAGCACGTCCACCAAGGTCGCCAAGCTCGAGTCGACCCGTGGCGCAAGACCGGGAGCTCGAATCAGCAGCGGTATCCGCAAGGTCGACTCGTACAACAGGGTTCCGTGGGTCGCTTCGCCGTGCTCACCCAAGCTTTCGCCGTGATCGGCGACCAGCGCGACGATCGGCGGCCGAGCCTCTTGCCGCACTCGTTCGAGCAGCGCTCCGACCACCGCATCGCTGGCCGCGACTTCGCCCAGATACGGCTCCGCGCCGAACCGCTCGGCCCACGGCGGCGGCGGCCGATAGGGCGCATGGGGCTCGAACAGATGCAGCCAGAGAAACCGCGGCCGGCCGGCGGCGGCCCGCCACCAGCTCCAAGCCGATTCCAACGCGGCCGCGCCGCTGCGCTCGTGGATCTCGAAGGCGGCATCGGCGGCGGCGAGCCAGCCATCATCGAACCGCTCGAAGCCGCGATCGAGCCCGTAGCGCCGTTCCAGCACCGCCGCGGAGGGAAACCCGGCGGTTCGATAACCGTGGCGCCCGAACCACTGCGCGGCGGTGACCACCGGCGCGGGCAGCCCGCTCATGCCGTTGTTGCGCAGGCCATGGCGCCGCGGCCCCAGTGCGGTAAACAGGCTGGCGTGGGCCGGCAAGGTCACCGGCACCGGCGTGACCGCGTTGCTGAAGCGAATCGATTCGGCCGCCAGGCGATCGATATGAGGGGAGGGCGAGGGATGGGGGGCAGAGGAAGCGCGCCGGCCGTAGCAGCCCAGGGCATCGGCGCGCAGCGTGTCGATCGATATCAGGACGACATCGGGCTGGGGTCGGGAGCAGCCGAAAACAAGCGCGAGTGCCAGCGCCGTCCCGAT